>NZ_CALGRE010000036.1 GCF_937958975.1 uncultured Eubacterium sp.
TCCCTACACGACGCTCTTCCGATCTATCTGCACCGATTACAACATCACCTGCCACAACCAAACCTTTTTCCGGCAGTAATGCATGTTCAATACCAACCCTGCCGGTTTCAAAATAATTTGTAATATCATTTTCTTCTGCAAAATCTTTCACGCACTTGTAAAGTTCTGCCGATTTAATATCTTTATTTGGTGTAAAGTGGTCCGGCACTAATGCAATTTTATCTTTGCAGAAAACACAATCCACATTCATTTTCTTCATTTCTCCAATAGCAACAGGTGCTGTTACATCATTACCTAAAACCAAATCTAAATCGGCTTCGATTAACTGACCTGCCTTCACTTCATCAAGTCCTGCATGTTTTGCAAGAATCTTCTGAGTCATAGTCATTCCCATAATGATTTCCTCCTTAATCTATATATACATTTTATAATCTCATTTAAACGCATAATCTTTATTATATTAAAACAAATTTCCTTTCTAGTCAATAACTGCCCCTATCAACAATATAATAATCTCAAATTTCCATTATGCTTATTTTACAATAACTCTACGATTGCAATTAAAAATGATGCTTGCAACAAATCTCAAAATATGATATAAATTTTATGTTATGGAGACGTACCGAAGTGGCCGTAACGGGGCTGACTCGAAATCAGTTTATCAGTTTATGCTGGTACAAGGGTTCGAATCCCTTCGTCTCCGTCTAAAACGCAATCCCTAAAAAGGATTGCGTTTTTTGTGATGGCAACATGGAAAATGGACATCATACTTGCATAGATGGACATTTGACGACCGCTTACAATCCCGCAATGCGGCTAATGCCGCTTCCGGTAATTGTTTAGATAATATAAAAAAATAAACTGCTTTGGAGGTCTTATGCATTATAATTCTCTTAATTCATACTTAAAACAAAAATTTGGCTGTAAAGTCTATAAACTTTCCCTATCCTCCGGACTTTCCTGTCCTAATAGAGATGGCAGAATAAGTGATAAGGGCTGTATTTTTTGCAGTAATGGAGGCTCAGGAGAGTTTGCAAGTCCTAAGCATCTTTCCATTACAGAGCAAATCGAAGCAGCCAAAACAAAAGTTGCAAATAAAATAAATACAGGGAAATATATTGCCTATTTCCAATCTTTTACCAATACATATGGGGATGTATCTTATCTCAGGGAAATATTCTCAGAAGCAATCACACATCCTGATATTGTAGCGCTATCCATCGGAACCAGACCTGATTGTCTGCCAAATGATGTTATTTCATTATTAAAAGAACTCAATGATATCAAACCAGTATGGGTAGAACTGGGATTACAGACTGCCAATGAAAATACGGCCCGATATATTAATCGTGGTTATCCTTTAGATGTATTTAATCATGCGGTCACCACTTTAAATAACATCAATGTTGACGTTATTGTGCATGTAATTATCGGTCTTCCTCATGAGTCCAAAGACGATATTCTTCATACCATAAAATATGTATGCTCAAAAAATATTGCCGGAATAAAACTTCAACTTTTACATGTATTAAAAAATACTCCTTTAGAAAAGGAGTATCTTTCTAACCAATTTTGTGTATTATCTCTTGAAGAATATACGGATATTCTGGCAGAGTGTATTACTTATATCCCACAAAATATCATAATCCACCGCCTCACCGGAGACGGACCCAAATCTTTACTGATTGTGCCACTCTGGAGTGCCAATAAAAAAGCTGTTCTCAATTATATCAACAAACGTTTCGATGTTTTAGATATCCAACAGGGAAGTAATACTTGACAGATTACAGAGAGGTAGGTATTTCCACGCTTACCTCTATACTCTCGCTCTCTTCCATATCCTGTGTTGTCATTTCCTCAGTCTGTTCTCCCGTAGTCTCTTCTGTCATTTCTTCAAAACTTTCTGTTTCCTCCACCGATTCTGTTTCTCCCAATATACTTTCCGTTTCAAAGCTGTCTAAATCATCTCCCATAGTGATATAATCCAAATCTACAGAAATAACCTCTTCTACCTTCTGAATCAAGGTGTCAATATTTTGACTGCACATTTTTTTAACGCTGATTTTTTCTTTTTCAGCAAGCTTCATGCATAAAATAGCTTTTCCAAATGAAACATCATTCTTTTGGGAAACTTTTTTTACTTCATCTGTTATGTCACAATTTTGATACAATGTTTTGCATTTTATATTTCTCTTTTCTATAATCTGCTTAGTCACACTTTTTACGTTCCTTGCTTCTTCTTTCACCTGCTCCCTGTCATTAGATACTACAGATAAAAGCATTGCATTTTTCTTTTTATCCAAATAACCATTTTTATTAAGCTTCTTCACGACAAGTTCTACTGCTTCTGTATAGCCGGTATCCTTATTTAATTTTTCTCTTACCTGTTTGACGATTTTCTTTGCATCCTTATTTCCCGCCGAAACTTTTTGCACGATTCCATCTTTATCCACATCAATACTAATACTCGGATTTACATCTACAATAATCTGAAATGCCAAATTTGTATTTTTAGGTGTGGTTACAGGACGCAAAATCATCACTGCAATAACAATACAAGCAGCAATTGCCACAATTGCCGGTGCGATAAAATACTGTCTGATATCACGTTTTTCTTTAAATAATGGTTTATTCCTGCCAAACAATTCTCTTTCATTCTTTACAGGCTCAATCGGTGTCTGTAAAATTTTATTTAACATATCAGGAGCCATCTGTTCCAGTTCCTGATTTAGTTTTTGTCTAATATCCTTTTCCTGCATAATGACCTCCTATTCCATAACAATTTGCTTCATTTTTTTTAATGACCTATTATATTTTGATAAAACTGTCGACAACGGTAATCCTACTAATTCTGCAATTTCACGGTGTTTTAAACCATCTATCATATGTAAAGTAACAATAACTCTTTCTTGTTGTCCTAAAATACTAAATGCTGATTCTAACAACATTCGGTTTTCAACATTTTCCGCATCATCACTCTTAGTCTCAAAATTTTCAGAAATATAATTTTCAACTTCTCCAAAATCAACACTTCTATTTTTTCCGTATTTTCTAACAAAATCTAAATATTGATTTTTGGCAATCGCACAAATCCATGTCATCGGCGTTCCCTGTTTTTTGTACAAATGACTTCCATTTCTAATTTTAATATATGTATTTTGCATTAAATCTTCTGCATCCTCTTTATTTCTTGTTAACGATAGTAGAAATCCATATAATGGTTTATATGTTGCATAATATAATTCCGTAAATGCCATATCATCACCATTTGCTATCTTTTCAAACCAATCCTCATTGATACTTTGATTTAAACCGGAACTTCCAGTATTATCTTTTGCATCTTTATTTTTATGTTTATATCTCATATACCTATCCTGCTTCATATTTATATTGTTTTTATCAATATTTTATATAAACGTAGGTAACCGCAAAAATATTGCATTCTTTTTTATTTTTTCTTATACCTATATAACGTTTATTTATATATTTTTATTTCATTGTTGTACAAAAAAATATTTCCACTACAATTACTGAAACATTTCTAATAGAACCATTTCGTAACAAAGTGGAAATATTTTATATATTATAGAAATTTATTTATTCTGTAAAAATTCCGGAATCTTAATCGGTTTTTCTTCCACTGCTCCCTGAGGTGCGCTTATCTTTCTGGAAAAATCACTCTTTGGCGCTGCTGAAGATGGTGTTGCATTGTAAGTAAATGACTTTTTAGTAGCACCCATACCAAAAGGTGCAGCTTTTGATGCCGGCTCACCAATACCTGTAGCCATAACTGTTATGGAACATTCATCAGGATATGTATCCTCATATCTCACACCAAAGATAATATTTGCGTCTTCTCCGGCTAATTCCTGCACATAACTTGCAGCCTCATTTGCCTCAAAAAGACTAACATCACCCGTGATATTAATAATAACGTTCTTTGCGCCGTTGATTGATGTTTCAAGAAGCGGAGAGGTTACAGCCTGCTGTACTGCTTCTGATGCTTTTTCGTCACCACTTGCCTCACCGATGCCTATATGCGCAATTCCCGCATCTCTCATTACTGTCTGAACATCAGCAAAATCAAGGTTAATCAATGCCGGAACATTAATTAAATCTGTAATTCCCTGTACAGACTGCTGTAATACTTCGTCAGCTTTCTTTAATGCCTCTGGCATTGTTGTTCTCTTATCTACAATCTCTAATAATTTATCATTTGGAATGACAATCAGCGTATCTACATTTTCTTTTAATCTTTCAATACCTGAAAGCGCATTATTCATACGGGTTTTTGCTTCAAATCTAAAAGGCTTTGTGACAACACCTACTGTAAGCGCTCCCTGTTCTTTTGCAACTCTTGCAACAACCGGTGCGGCACCTGTTCCTGTTCCGCCTCCCATTCCACAAGTCACAAATACCATATCAGCACCCTTCAATAACTGTGCCAGTTCCTCTACGTTCTCTTCAGCAGCTGCCTCGCCAACTTCCGGCTTTGCTCCTGCTCCGAGACCCTTTGTTATTTTTTCACCAATCTGTAGTGTAGTAGGTGCCTTACTTCTCTTAAGCACCTGTGCATCTGAATTTACAGATATAAACTCAACACCACCGATGTTTTCATCTATCATTCTGTTTACGGCATTGTTTCCTGCTCCACCAACACCTACAACTATAATTTTTGCAACTGCTTCACTTTCGTTTGTAGTAATTTCTAACAAGAGATTATCCTCCTTCGTTTCATCTAAATTTCACATTTTTAAACATCACAATATGCACCAATTAATCATTTATCATAAACGGACATAATTAGTCATAATTGCATATATACTATATAATATAATTCTTTGAAGAAAATATCAACAGTTAATTTCTAATTTGTTAAAAAAAAATCATTCTTTTATTTTTTTGATGTATCTGCCTTTTTTCTTAATGTATAACTTCCATCCTCGCTTGCACGCTTCATATTAAGAACACCATTATATTTCAAAATTTTTTGGTACATATCATTTAAATCTTTTAATTTCTTATCTAAATTACTGATTTTTCCTAAATCTATCCTTAAATCTTCTATGAATAATGATGTTTCAGCATCATCGTTGACTTGAATTTTCTTAATTTTATAATTATATACTTCTATCGAATTAACCACTGTTAATAATGAATTTAATACATTAGCATTTTTTACATCAATTTTCTTATACAATGGCAGCTTATTATATTCCAAGCCAACAATCTTTGGAATATTTTTTATTTTTTCATCACTTATTTTCAAGACCATACCATTTTTATCCAGAAAATAGTACATTCCATTATTTGTAATATATCCTTGAAATTTGCGCTCATATGCCTTGATTTTGACTTTTGATGGAGAAACTAATTTTACAGAATATTCTTCAAAGATATCAAGTTTATCACCTTTTCCTATTTTATTTTTTATCCAAAAAATTAACGTATTATCAATTCCTTTATAATCTAAGTATGCTTTCACCTCATCTGCCGTAAATTGATTTAAGTCTGATGACACATTTACAGCATTCATTTTGAATCCAAATATGACAATCAAAACTAACACAACAATAATAGGAATTGTTATAAATAATATTTTAAATCCCTTTTTTAATCTTCTTTTCCTTCTTCTCTTTAATTTCCTTGTCTGTTTCATATTATATTACCGACCTTTAAAAGCTCTTTATCATAATTTACCTGATTCTCTTTATTTTTCTTGATACCGATAATACGAGTCCCATTTCAATCATTAAAAACAACAAAGATGTTCCACCATAACTAATAAATGGCAGGGAGACTCCTGTATTTGGAATTAAAGTTGTAACAACAGCAATATTGAGAACTACCTGAATGGATATATGTGCCAAAATACCTACGACAAGCATCGAACCGAACATGTCAGGTGCATTGCTGGCAATTACCCGCATTCTTCGGATTAAAAATACAAAAAGCAAAATAATGCAAACCGCACCAAATATTCCCAGTTCTTCGCATATTATGGAAAAAATCATATCATTGGTTGCCTCTGGAACAAACCCAAGCTTTTGTGCGCTGTTTCCAAGACCTTTTCCGAAAATTCCACCTGAACCTATCGCATAAAGCCCCTGCAGAGGCTGGTATCCCTTTCCTGCACCCTCCAGGAAATTCTCAGGATTTTTCCAAACCGCTATTCTCTCAAATCGGAAACTTAATGAAGCCAGCTGAGGCATATTTCTCATAACATATAAACCAATAATTGCCACCACTAAACCGATAGATATCGGTCCCGTAAAATATTTTCCGGCACCGGCAACAATTAACATAACTGCACCAATTCCCGCTATAATCACTGCTGAACTTAAGTTTGATGTTAAAACAAAAACCAATCCTGCTCCTAACAATGTCAAACCATAAATCTGCCAGCACAATTTTCCCCGCTTGATTGCACCCGCTCCACATTTTGATAAAATATATGCAGTAATTACAATCACACCAATTTTCACAAGCTCTGCCGGCTGAAACTGAACAACTTTCAAGTCAACCCATCTTTTTGCACCATTTAATTCAAGACCAAGAGGCGTCATAACCAAAAAGACAGAACCTATAGAAACTCCATAGATTAAAGTCTTAAAATTTTTCCACAATCTATAATCAATAAAGATTGTTGGTATCATAAACACACACCCAATAGCTGTGGCCTTAATCTGTCCCTTCAGGAAAAATGCCGCATCTCCATATTTGTTCAAAGCTGTATATGAACTTGCACTATATAGAAGAACATAACCTAATAACATTATAAAAATCCATACAAAAAGCAGACTATAATCAAAATAGCCTTTATGCTTTTCTTTTTTTAAAGTTATTTCTTCTCCACTCACCGGATTATATTCTTTCCGCACGATTTCTCTTCCTTTTAACTACTTTTTCATATTAAAAACTAATTCTTTAAACAAGTCTCCACGTTGCTCATAATTGTCAAACATTCCCCAGCTCGCACATGCAGGAGATAAGAGAACTGCATCTCCCGGAACTGCTGTTTTTCTGCATTCTTCTACAGCTTCCTCCAGCGAATTTGTAAAAATAATTTTTTCAAAGCCAAATTTTCGCACAGTATCTGCAATCTGGTTTGCCGTCTGCCCTAGCACAACCAGACACTTTATTTTATCACCAAATTCTTTTGCCCAGTCATCAAAAGACACTTTTTTGTCATATCCGCCTGCTATCAATATAGTCGGACGACACATCGCCTGAATCGCTTTGATAGACGCATCTGTATTTGTTCCTTTAGAATCATTGTAATAAATAACATCATCAATCGTATCCACATACTCTATTCTGTGTGGTACCGCTTTAAATTTTCTGATAGCTTCCCTTATAACCTCCGCAGGAACTCCCATATGAATTGTAATTCCAATTGCTGCCATTATATTTTCAATATTATGGATTCCGACCAAAGTCGTATCATCTGTAGTCGTAATAACTTTACTTTCATTGCCATCTTTATAGATAATATTCCTGCCATCTAAAAATATGCCTTGTTCTAACTTCCTCTTACTACTAAACCAAATAATTTTATTCTGTACTTTTGGTGCGTAATTTCTCAAAATCTCATCTTCATAGTTCAATATAACCGGCTGTTCTTTTTCCTGATTTTTAGATATGCTCATTTTCACATCCGTATAACATTCCATCGTGTAATGCCTGTTGAGATGATCCGGAGTAATATTTAACACTGCACTTACATCCGGCTTAAATGTATGTATTGTTTCTAACTGAAAGCTGCTGACTTCTGCCACTGTAACTGAATTTTCATCCGTATCCAATGCAGTTGACGTATATGGATTACCAATATTTCCAACCACATCCACATGAGAAAAATAATCTGATAAAATTTCTCCTACCAGTGCAGTAGTCGTTGTTTTTCCGTTTGTGCCTGTAATGGCTGCTAATTTTCCCTTAGCGACAACATATGCTAACTCAATCTCGCCCCAAATTGGTACTCCTGCCTCTTTCACCTGATTTACAAATGGTGCATCAATAGCAATTCCCGGACTTAAAACCATTAAATCTACTTTTTCTATGATGCACTTCTGCAGTTCTCCAAGTATCACATCCACATTTTCTGAATTTTCTAATTTTAACAAAATATCTTCTTTTTTTAATTTTTCATTTCCATCATAGATAATAACGGAAGCTCCCAGTTTTTTTAACAAATCTGCCGCACCGATTCCACTTTTCCCGGAGCCTGCGACTAAGACGATTTTATTATTCCACTCCATAATATCTCCTTAAAAGTATTTACCTTTCTACTCTGCTTCACAAATGTAGCCCGAGATTGGTTACAAATTAAAGTGCAGCGTATGCTACAAGACAGAGTATTGTTGTTACAATCGCAAAAGCTGCTACGACCTGCGTTTCTGCATAACCACTTTCCTGAAAATGATGGTGTAACGGCGCCATCTTAAATACTCTTCTTCCTTCCCCATACTTTTTCTTTGTATATTTAAACCAAGTTACCTGTATAATATCTGACAATGCCTCCACTAAATATATAAAAGCAATGATTACGATAAAGATTGGCATTTTAAGCATAAATGCCATTGCTGCAACAAATCCCCCGAGTGCCAGAGAACCCGTATCTCCCATAAAAACTCTCGCCGGATATACATTATAAAGGAAAAAACCTAACAGAGACCCTACGAGCGCTGCACTTATTGGCTCTAAACCGGTTCCAATGGATACCGTTGTAAAAAATACTGCTATGATAATTGTAACACTAGTTGCCAAACCATCCAAACCGTCCGTCAAATTTGCACCGTTAACTGTTCCCAAAACAACAATAAATAAAAATGGAATAAACAGCCATTCCGGCATTGTTATCTCCATTCCATTAGTAAACGGAATGATTGTCGTTGTACCAAGACCTGAATACTTCATTATATAAAAACAAAATATTGCTGTCACAACAAGCTGTGCCAAGATTTTTTGAATCTCAGTCAATCCCAAATTTCTCTTTTTCACTACTTTTATATAATCATCAGCAAATCCGATAATGCCAAAACCTGTAATCATAAATAATACCGGCACGATTTTGGTATCTTTTTCCACAAACATAAATATAATAGCCGTCACAATTACGCTTGCTAAAATAATCATTCCACCCATTGTCGGTGTTCCGGCTTTGCTTTGATGAGATTTTGGGCCTTCCTCCCTGATATACTGTCCAAATTTCATCTTCCTTAACAGTGGAATTACTATAGGACATAAGATTACACTTGCCGCAAAAGATATAATAATCGCCACAATAATTGTTGTACTTGTACTCATTTTATTCTCCTTGTTCTTTTTCCTCCAATAAATATGGAAGAATATTTTGGTATAACTTACTTATGACCGGTGCCGCCACCTGCCCACCATAATAGATACCCTCCGGCTCATCAATAATTGCCATTGCAATGACCTTGGGATTATCTGCCGGAGCAAATCCCATAAAAGATGCTATGTATTTTCCAGAACCTCTTGGAAGTTTCTGAGAAGTGGCTGTTTTTCCACCCACTTTAAATCCTTCTACCTGTCCTTTACTTCCTGTACCCTCTGAAATAACTTTTTCTAGCACATATCTCATTGTATCAGATGTTTCTTTGGATACAACCCCCTCTTTTTCATTATAAGCAAATTTCTCCACGATATCTCCGTCTGAATTTTCAGCACTGACTGCAAAGTGAGGTGTTACAAGCTTTCCTCCATTAATTACGGCACTTGCCGCCACAAGGTACTGAACAGGTGTTATCTGAAATGACTGACCAAAAGACATTGTGGCAAGTTCTACATTGCCAACATTTTTAATCTGATGAATTATCGTTCCCGCTTCACCCGGAATATCAATCCCTGTCTTTTTTAGAAGACCTAATTTTTCTAATTGCTTGTAAAAATTATTTACACCAACTTTTAACCCTACATCAATAAAAACCGGATTGCAGGAGTTCATCGTTCCCTGTAGAAAATTTTCTGCACCATGACCTGTTGTCTTATGGCATTTTATTCTTCTGTCATCCACAACACGAAATCCTGGACAGCTGAACTTTGTATCCAAAGTGACAACTTTATTTTCCAATGCTGCAGTAGCTGTCACAACTTTAAAAGTGGAACCTGGTTCATAAGTATCATTTATGCACTGGTTCCTCCACATTTTGTTAAGTAAATCCTGCTTTTGTTTACTGTTGACATTCTCTGTCAATTCATAATTTAGCTTGTATGGCTCATTCAAATTAAATTCAGGTGCATTTACCATAGCCATAATTTCACCGTTATTTGGATTCATTACGATAATCGAAACATAATTTGCCTTTTTTGCCTCAAGTGTATTATATGCAATTTGTTCCGCATATTGCTGAATATTTACATCAATACTTGTAATCAGATTATGACCAGGAACCGGTTCTTCTCTCTGCTCTAAGGCATTCTCCATCTCGATTCCTCTGGTATCTGTCGGCGTAAGAATGAGTCCGTCAGCTCCCTTCAAATATTTTTCATATTTTACTTCCAGACCAATTATACCCTGATTATCTGCACCTGTAAATCCGAGAACTTTCGAAGCTAAACTCTCATAAGGATAATACCTTTTATAATCTTCGTCAACCTTTACGCCCGAAAGATTGTATTCCCTTATTTTATCACCTATCTTTTTATCCACATTAGACTTTATTTTTTCTCTGGAACTAATTTTCTCTACTTTCTTTCGTACTTCCGCCTCATCCATTTCCAATTCTTTGGACAATATAGAAACTACCTTATCCGGGTCTTTAACCTGATTGTATATTACTGACACGGTACAAACAGTCTTATTGGAAGCAATAACTGTCCCGTTTCTATCCAGGATTTTACCTCTCGGCGCCTTAATTTTTCTTTCTCTTTCCTGTACATCAAGTGCCTTTTCCGTATAATATTCTGACTGGAACACCATAATATAAATCAATTTACCTACCACTAAACAGCATATGAAAATGATTCCAATCACATATATCAGTAACATTTTTCGATTAATCGTCTTAACGTTATTCACTTTTCATCCCTAATTAAAACTTTTATTATAATCTATTCATACTCATGAAAACACATTCAAGAAAAGTAATGTTTCTCAAACTAATTTTCTGTGTTCTCATCTTTTAATATGAGAGAACCGTCATCTCCCTCAATAATTCCATCCGCATAAAACTCCGTCTCAAAAGATTGTTTAATTGCTTTTTTTTCTATTTTCTCCGTTTTTTGAATCCCCATATACGGTAAAACCTGTTTCATAATATGTTTCCATAATCCCGTATTATAGGCTGTTGCCTGCGGGTCGTCTTTCGGCGTATCCATTAATGTATAACATACTACCTGTGGGTTTTCACAAGGAACACATCCGATAAATGATAAAATATATTGGTCTTTTAATCTGCCCTTTCCTTTTCCGGATGTATCTACCTTTTCCGCCGTTCCTGTTTTACCACCAACCGTATAGCCATCAATTGCAGCCGTTGTTCCCGTACCACTTGTGACAACTTCTCGAAGACATTCTTTAATATAATCAGAAGTATTTTTTGTCACTGTTTGTTTCACTAAAGTCTTGGAATAATTCTTTACAAGCCTTCCATCTTCAGTGACTATCTGTTTTACAACATGTGGCTCATAATAGTATCCCCCATTTATAAGAGAAGAAAAACCCGAAATCATTTGTATCATATTTACCGTAAAATTCTGTCCAAAAGAATTTGTTGCTAACGTAGATGCTCCCATCCCTCTTGATGCATCATATACAAGTCCTCTTGTTTCATTGGGTAAATCAATTCCTGTTTTCATGCCAAAACCAAATCTGTTTTGATACTGCATAAACTTTTCAGCGCCAATCAGTTTACCAATATGCATCATATAATCATTACAGGACTCCGCAACTGCCTGTTCCACTGATATCGTTCCGTGTCCTTCTACTTTATGGCATTTAATTGTAAAATCGTCTACTTTTTCAAACCCGTCGCACAAAAAAGTAGATTTTTTATTTATCAGATTCTCCTCATATCCCGCCGCAACAGTAAACGGTTTTGCCGTTGAACCAGGTTCATAAGAATCTGTAATACAATAATTTCTCCATATCTGATTTAACTTTTCTGATGTCTGTTTATCTGACATTTTGTCCTGCTGTTCTTTTGTGTAATAGCGGTCCAAATTTGCCGGAGCATTTAAGTCAAAAAGTGTATCATCACCCATAGCAAGTATTTCTCCTGTATCCGGGTCTGCCACCACAACGGCAATTCTTTTTGGCTGATACTTGTTCATATATTTTTTTATAGCTTTTTGAACAATTCTCTGTATATTCATATCAATGGATGATATGACATTCTTTCCATTTTGTGCTTCTTTTATAACAGTTTCTATATTGTTGTCCGCATCCATATATCCGTATTCTCTGCCTTCATTTCCCTTAAGAAAACTATTATAACTGCTTTCAATTCCCAAAGTAGCCTCATTATTTTTATTTGCAAAACCAATCACACTGCATGCCAAAGTATCATATGGATACATCCGTTTATATTCTTTCTCAAAATATACACATTTTACATTCTCAGCATTTTCTTTCTCAAATTTTGTCTTTGCAAACTCACCATCCTGGTACTTTTTGAATTCCTGTACCTTTTGATATGTAATTTCCTTTTTTACTATCCAGTAATTACTGTTATAATGTTCTTTAATTCCTGTAATCAGGTCCTCCCTATTTAAATCAAAATATTGTACTAAAGCATCTACCGTAGGATTCATATATTTTTCACTTTCTTCCTTTGATAACACTTTCGCATCTAAAACCAGATTATATACTACTACGCTCGTGGCCAAGACATTTCCATTTCTATCTTTTATGTCCCCTCTTTTATATGGCACAATACTATTGGTAAAACTCTGTTGTTTTAATACTTTTATAGAATATTCATCCCCATATGTAGCATTGATATATGCAATTCTTATGCACAATATAAATAGAAATCCAATAATCACCCGATAGATGATTTTCAGATTTCTACTTGAATTTTTATCAAATCTTAATTTTGGCTTTCTGCGCCTGCTTCTTTTTCTCACTAATCTTTCTTCACTCATAATTCCTACTTATCCGGTATCTCTCCATATTGTAATGTATAACCGCTGTCACTTGATTTATATGTTGTTATCTGATTATCAGAAGCCTGTCTCATTCCAAGTTTTGTTGTTGCCTCTTTATATATGTGGTCAACATTTACAAAACTATTAATTGCATAGTTTAATGCATTGTTCTGTGTCTGCACAGTCGTAATATTCTTTCTGAGCTCAGAAATATTATCTCTTGTAGCTCTTATATTTGACTGAACATTGAGATATACTACGCACATTGCAAGACAAATAAAAGATACTGCCACTAAAAAAGCTACATGAGGTGCGCTCATAGGTAGTCCGTTTTCATTGACTTCTAATTGTTGCTTCTGCTTTGTCCTTACACGCTCCTGCCTGTTTGGTCTCTCTCTCTTTTCCGGTGCAAGTTTTCTTACCGTGTTACCATCTATATACTCTGTATTCTGTAAATGATTTTTGTATAATCTTGTTTGATTCATATTTGCCTCCTAATGCTTCATTCAGAAGTGCCTGCACTTCCAGTTGAAGCACAAACTCAAGATTGAATTTCCCTTTCAACCTTACTGTCTCTCAAAAATTCTTAATTTAGAGCTTTTTGCCCTCTTATTTTCGCTAATTTCAATTTCACCCGGTACAATAGGTTTTCTTGTTATAACCTTTCCTTTTGAAATCTTTCCACAAACACACACTGGAAAATTTGGTGGGCATGTACAAGGATTCTCGTTCTCTCTAAATTTTGTCTTAACGATTCTGTCCTCCAATGAATGAAATGTTATAATGCAGATTCTTCCACCCGGATTCAACAATTCAATCATTTTATCGAGAGATTCCCTTAGAACCGACAACTCACGATTCACTTCAATTCTGATTGCCTGAAATGTTTTTTTTGCGGGATGTCCACCTTTTGCCTGAAATTTCATTGGAATCGCATGTCTAATCACTTCGCTTAATTCTGCTGTTGTCTCAAAAGGCTTCTTTTTCCTTTCTATAACGATATGCTTGGCGATATTTTTTGCAAATTTATCTTCTCCATAGTCTCTTATAATTCGAAACAATTCATTTTCGCTGTAACTATTTACAACATCTGCCGCTGTCTTTCCCTGGCGTCTATCCATCCTCATATCTAACGGTGCATCTGATTTATAGGAAAATCCTCTGTCTAAATTATCCAGTTGGTATGAAGATACCCCTAAATCTAAGACAATACCATCAACCTTTTCCACACTTAAATCTTTTAAAATCGTATCTATCTCACAATAATTACTTCTCACGAGAGTAACTTTATCTTCGAACTCTTTTAGATGTTCCCTTGCGGCTTCTAATGCTTCTCCATCCTGGTCTATTCCGATAAACCTTCCTTTTTCTGAAAGTCTTTTACATACCTGATAGGCATGTCCTCCACCACCTAAGGTACCATCGACATATATTCCATCCGGATTTATGTTTAAGCCATCAATGGTTTCATTTAACAATACTGAAACGTGTTTGAAATCCATATTGACCTTCTTTCTGTTATTTATCTCTTATTTACCCTTTCCCTATATATTGTTAAACTCCAAGTCCTGCCATGTAATCTGCGAGTTCCTCCAGTTTTTCTTCTGCATCTTCGCTTTCAATGTACTCATTTAACTGCTCATTCCATTTATCTACATCCCAAATTTCAATCCTGTCACCTATTCCTACCCAGACAACTTCTTTCTCTAAAGATGCATAGCCCCTTAAATTAGACGGGATTAAAACCCTGCCCTGCTTATCTGCATCAAGGGGCTCCGCACCACCGAGGAAAAATCGATTAAAACTTCTTACTTTCTTATCTGTAAAAGCCAGACCACTTAACTTTTTCTGCAATGCTTCCCAAGTGGATTCCGGATACGCAAAAAGACACTTGTCGATTCCTCTTGTGACAACAAGTCGCTCAGCGAGAACATCTCTCATCTTTGATGGGATAACTGTTCTGCCTTTGATATCCATTTTTTGAGTTTGTTCACCTGAAAACATAAAACTCACCTATCTTCTTTGTATATTTTACTTAAATTCACCACTTTTCACCACAAATACGTTTGTAGTCACCACTTATATATGAATAATATACCATTTCCCCCCTCATTTCAACCCTAAATTTATAAAAAAAGAGCTGTCACACTAAAAAATTAGTGTCACAACTCTTTTTCTCATCGCCATAACAAAAAATGGCATTGCACTAATGTTAGTACAACAGCCCCTTTTTTACTGAATTACTATGAATGGTCATTAATAATATTCAGTATTTTTTCTCCCTGTTTTGAATCTATATCATAAAAATATCCATCAATAATTATTTTTGTGGATGTATTGATAATCAATTCCTCTGCTTTATTATCATCACATATAACTATTTTTTTGTTCCAACCTGTACTATTTACCTTTATCTTATTACTTAGTTTCAAACTATCTAATGCCTCATACATTTCATCAAAATACTTCTTTTCAATATCTGTAATATTTCCAGTATTCCCATCGACAATATAAATACGAGTTACATCTTCTTTAGAAATGTTCAAAACATTTGTATTGGTCATATAAAAATAAAATATCATGCCCAATACAATAACACATATAACCATAAAACCTATTAATAAACCTCTCTTTTTCATATACACTCTCCTACTTCAGTTCTACATATACATAATTCCAACTTCCTTTACAACCTCCCCAAACAAATCTTGAAGCTTTAGAAGTCCATCCGTCAGCTATTCTTATATATGTTTGATATGTATCTCCATACCAATGTTCATAAATATATTGCTGATATCCAACTGCTAATACAGAATGATCTTCATACATATAGTGTCCGTGAAGTATCAAATGACATGGTTTTCCTCCATCTATAACAGACACAATTTTTTTACCTTTACTTGTTCCACTATGAAACTTAGCAGACACACTAAAGCCGTGATGACTGATATATTTTTTATATCCATTGGCAACATTTTTATCCAATGTTCCATTCTTTTCTGATGTTTTCATATATTTACTCATCAACTTAAATGTATTAAACCAACTAGTATCTAATAAAGACTTATACTTTCTTTTATCTCTATTATACCAATAAAACAATAAATTTGTTGCAGCTGTAGGTGCACATACACCACCTGACGAAAATTGAGACATTGTTTTATATGTTATATTATAATTTTTTATATTGTTTGATTTATATGTATCATAACCACTTTCATAACTTCCAGGAGAAGTAATAAAACTGTCTCCCTCTCCATTTGGTCTTGATTTAAATGAAGCTTTTCCTTTATTTAAAAAATTACTATTCTCTCTATTAATATTTTGTAACTTCTTTTTTGACAGTTTTTTGATATCTTTTGTTGAAACATCAACATAAATCTTTTTGCCATTATCGTTTTTTCCACTTACAGCATAATTGATTCCACCTAGGTAGTATACTTTCTGTTTATTTTTGTCTATATTATAATCTTCTTCCACTTTTTCTTCTGCAATTTCCAGAAAGCTTTCATCTTCATAAGAATATTCTATAATATTCCATGGAGCATTAGCCTCTAATATTACATATCCACATTTCATATCATTTTTCATTAATTCAATATAATAAGCACAAATATTATTGTCACTGTCAAATAATGCCTTTTCACCACCAATAGAATGATTTTTCCACTTACTTTCTGAAAAATTTTTATTAGTATCAATAAAAGAATACACAAGTTTCTCAATATGCTTCAAATTATTACCATATTGACACTCTTCACCTTCGTCCTCATAAGTTTCAGCATAAACATCAAATAAACCATACGAGTACCCCATAACACTAATTAGCAATGTTAACATCAATAAAAACATTACTATTTTCTTTGATATTTGTTTCATAAATTTTCCCCTCCTATTAAAAACATCTTGACAAGTGTATACTAAAAGCATTTTTATGTCAATTTCGCTTTTTATTATTACTACTATAAAAAAACTGTTACATTTAACTTTCTAATGTAACAGCCTTTTTATACACCTACTTACTCATTGCTTTTACTCTTTTTATGATGACAATGACTACAGCCGCTATTGCCACCACAATAGACAATGCCTGTGATACCGGCCATCCGGTAACCGGCATAATAAGCTGGTCTGTTCTCATTCCCTCAATCACAGCTCTTCCAATGCCATATCCGATTAGGTACCATAAAATCACTTCACCATCAAATTTTTTCTTTTTCCGGAATATAAGTATTAATATAAGAACAAACAAATTCCATAAAGATTCATACAGGAATGTTGGTTGAACCTGAATATAGCCAATTTCACTCAATGCTTTCCCCCTGAGTGTCTCCATTCCATTTCGCACTGCTTCAGGAACTTGAGATATACTGTAATTATCATCAAAATATATTCTCATTGCCCAGGGATTACTGTCATTTGCTACACCCCCAAAGGCTTCTCTGTTAAAGAAATTTCCCCATCTTCCAATAATCTGTCCTGCAAGCAGCCCCAGGACTGCTGTGTCGCACATCTTAGCAAAAGACATTTTTTTGATTCTTGTATAAATAAAACATGTGAGAACAGCAGCAATCACAGACCCATAAATTGCCAGTCCCCCATTTCTTATATTGATTATTTCCGATAAATGTTTGCTGTAATAATCCCAACTGAATGCCACATAATATATTCTCGCTCCTATTATACTAAATACAATGGCATACAGGGCAAAATCTATATATTGATTATAATCCTGTCCCGTTCTCTTCGCCTCAGCACATGCAATAACAATACCTGCTAACATTCCTATAGCAAGAATGCAGCCATAAAAAGCAATATCAAACCCAAAAACCGAAAATGACTTTGGCAGGTTCTCAATACCTATATGTAAATTTGGAAATTCAATTGCTGTTGATAATATCATTCTTTCTGTTCCTCCCTTACTTTATCACTGAATATAATTTATCAACATTTACAATTTTATTCAACCCCATCATTGCCCACAGAATTAAAATATGTTAAACTATCTTTTGGTATTACCAAAGATTGGAGGATTTAATATGAAATTAGGTATTGTTGGCCTTCCAAATGTAGGCAAAAGTACATTATTTAATTCATTAACAAAAGCAGGAGCTGAATCGGCAAACTATCCTTTTTGCACAATCGACCCTAATGTAGGAGTCGTAACTGTACCGGATGAGCGATTGGACAAACTTACAGCAATGTACAATTCTGCAAAGACAATTCCTGCTGTTATAGAATTTGTTGATATTGCGGGACTCGTTAAGGGTGCCTCAAAAGGAGAAGGTCTTGGAAACCAGTTTCTCGCAAATATTAGAGAAGTCGATGCTATCGTACATGTTGTCAGATGTTTCGAAGACACAAATGTTATTCATGTAGACGGCAGTGTTGCACCACTTCGGGACATTGAAACAATTAATTTAGAATTGGTATTTTCCGACGTGGAAATTTTAGAACGACGTATCGCCAAAACTACCAGAGGCGCCAGAAATGATAAAGCATTGGCAAAGGAACTTGCTTTCCAGCAAAATATCAAGGCTTTCCTTGAAGAAGGAAATCTTGCCATCAAATATGAAACAGATGATGAAGACGAGAAAGCATGGCTTTCGGAATATAATCTCCTCACAGCAAAACCAGTTATATTTGCGGCAAATGTTTCTGAAAATGATTTGGCAGACGATGGCTCTACCAATGAACACGTTGCCGCTGTAAGACAATTTGCAGCTGAAAATAACTGTGAAGTGTTTGTCATCAGTGCTGAAATTGAACAGGAAATTGCCGAATTAGACGACGATGAAAAACAAATGTTTTTAGAAGATTTAGGCATCAGCACGTCCGGTCTTGACAAGTTAATCAAAGCCAGCTACTCTCTTTTAGGATTAATCAGTTATTTAACATCCGGAGCTGATGAAACAAGAGCTTGGACAATTAAAAGGGGAACGAAAGCTCCTCAGGCAGCAGGAAAGATACACACTGATTTTGAGCGTGGTTTTATTTGTGCTGAAGTTGTAGCATATGATGACTTAATGAAATATGGCTCTATGAAGGATGCAAAAGACGCAGGACTTGTAGGACTTCAGGGAAAAGATTATATCGTCAAAGATGGAGATGTTATTACATTCCGATTCAATGTATAGATATTTTAAATTATTACAAAAAAGGGGCTTTACAGCCCCTTTTTATTTCCTATTCAAAATTCAAGAATATCTTTCTGAATTTATTAATATTTTCTTCTACATCTCCCTTATAAACCGCTGAACCTGCAACGATAACATTTGCCCCCGCGTCTAACGGAATACAAACATTCTCCACTGTCACTCCACCATCCACTTCAATTAGCGTATCTAACTGATATTCATTTACAATTGCATTTACAATCTCAACTTTCTCTGTACATTCATCGATATATGACTGCCCTCCAAATCCGGGATGTACAGTCATAATCAGTATCATGTCTACCTTATCAATATACGGAACAATATCCTCAACAGGTGTCTCAGGGTTACATGCCAGACCCGCTTTCATCCCTTCATTATGTATTGCCTCTATTGTACCAGATACATCTTCACAAGCTTCCACATGTACGGTTAACATCTCAGCTCCCGCACCTTTAAATTCTTTTACATATCTGATAGGTTCCTGTATCATTAGATGAACATCAAAAAATTTATCTGTATATTTTCTTATTGCTTTAACCACTGGCATTCCAAAAGATATATTCGGGACAAACACTCCATCCATTACATCTATATGAATCCAGTCACATCCTGCCTTATCTATTTTCGCTACATCCTCCCCCAGATTTGCAAAATCTGCTGATAGAATGGACGGTGATAATTTAATCATAATTTTTCTCCTTTTCTTTTAACTCATTGTACATTAATTTATAGTTTGTATACCTGCTCTCATAAATAAGGCCACTTTCCAATGCTTCTTTTATGGCACAATCCGGCTCACTTATATGTGCACATCCAACAAATCTGCAACGATTTTTGTATGGAGTAAATTCACCAAAGCAGTCCTCTAATCTTTCCTTTGTCATTCCGGGCACATACAGAGAACTAAAACCGGGTGTGTCAAACACATATGTATTCTCCCCTAAATAGAAAATCTCTGAATGTCTTGTCGTATGTCTGCCTCTGCCAATTTTTTCACTTACACTTCCAGTCTCCATTTTATAATCTTTTGTAAGTGCATTGAGCATCGAAGATTTTCCAACACCAGAAGGGCCTGCAAAAACAGTAGTTTTCCCCTTCATAAGTTCTCTGACCTTATCCACTCCATCTTCTTCAGTAGCACTGGCAAATACAACTTTATAACCTGCGCTATTATATATTTTTTTCAGATTTTCCATAAAATTTGTATCTGCAATATCTGTTTTATTAAAACAAATAATTGTTTCAATATTTTGAAACTCCATCATAACTAAAAACTTATCTAAAAGATTTAAGTTGGGATTCGGATTTTTCAGTGCAAAGATTATCATCGCCTGGTCTATATTTGCTACAGCCGGTCTTATAAGTTCGTTTTCTCTCTGCAATATCTCTGTGATATTTCCTTTTTTCTTTTCTCCGTCTATTATATCTATATTTACATTGTCTCCCACATAAGGTTTCATATTTCTATTTCTGAAAACACCTTTTGCCTTACATTCATAGATACCTTTATCTTCCACATAAACATAATAAAATCCTGCTATACCTTTTACAATTTTTCCATATATTATATCCCTGTTTTCCTGCATACCTACCTTTTATTACACCTTTTATATCTACACTCTCAACTATTTTTTCCGAAACGGAAACATGGGGCTGTTGCTAAACCGCTGCAGCCCCTTACTATTTATTTTAATTTTACAGTCCCTGTATGAATAATCTGACCATTTACCATAAGTTCTATTGTTGCTTTACCCTTTTTATCTCCTGTAAGTTGAATTGTATAGTCTCCCGGCCATGTGGATACATCTGCATATTCTTCATCTACCTTCTGCAACACACCATCTAAAACTACATTTACTACACCTTCTGTAATTGGATTGCCATTTGCATCATGCAAATCTTCCAAGGCGAATGTATATGAACCCGTATATTTTTCACCCGCCTCAGGACCTTTACTCACTACGACACTGATTGTTCCACTCACCGGCATCTGACGTCCCGATTTTACATTCTGTCTGATAACATATCCTTTTTTTACCGTATCACTATATTCTTCCTTGACTTCTCCCACTCCAAATCCTGCTGACGAAATCCTTTCCTGTGCTTTATCTAATTTATAATTAACCACATTCGGAACTGTTGCCGTCTTCTCTGCGCTTTGCTGATTTCCACGACTTACAATAAGTTTTATAATATCATTTTTCGAAACTGCTGCCCTTTCATTCGGAGTACAGGATATGACTGTTCCAATTGTACTTCCACTATATTCATAGGTAACCTCATATTTCAGTCCTAAATCATCCAGTTTTTCCATGGCGCTGTCTAAATCAGATTTTTCAATCCCTGACGGAACCTGTATTCTTTCTGCCCCCTTACTGACAACTAACTTAACTGTGATGTTCTTGTCTACGATACTTCCCGCAGTCTCAGACTGTGAAACAATCTGGTCTGCCGCATAAATATCACTATATACATAATTAGAATCATACACAAATCCAAGATTTTTCTCATTCAACGCCTTCTCAGCCTCATCTGATGTCATGCCAATAACATTTGGCACAATCGTTTTTCTCGGGTCAATCGTTTCCATCTCCTCTGCCGCTATATCTTTTGGAAGTTTTATACTATTATCGCTCAATACGATAGTCAATATTACAGCAACAATCACCAGTGCCACGATACCTGCAACCACACCTCCTATCGTTACAAACCTATCCATCTTCGGCGTCATTGCGTCAATATCATCAATATTCTCCTCCCCCGGTTCTATATTCTTATTTTTCTCTCCGGTTTCTTTTTTAATCTGATTAATTTCTTCGTCTGTTATCATAACGGTAGAACCACCCGTCCTGACAGCATCTAACTGTACAAAATCTGCATCCGGTTCTGATAATGCCCTTTTTAAATCAGCTATTAAAAGCGAAATCTTTGGATATCTTCTCTCCGCTCTGTTCTGAGTACATTTTAAAATTATTTTTTCTATACTAACCGGTACATCTGTAATAAATTCTTTAATACTTGGAACTGTATTCTGTATATGTTTTAAAGCTATTGTCACAGTAGATTCGCCGTCAAAAGGCACTTTCCCTGTAACCATCTCAAACATTGTAATTCCAAGAGAATAAATATCACTTTTTTCATCAACATATTTTCCGCCTGCCTGTTCCGGCGAAATATAATGAACAGAGCCCATAGCGTTTCCATTGATTGTATTTGCACTGGCAGCTCTGGCAATTCCAAAATCCGTTACCTTAACCTTACCCTCTCTTGAAATCATAATGTTCTGCGGTTTAATATCTCTATGGACAATCTGATTATTATGTGCACACTCTATTCCATTTGCAATCTGAATCGCTATACTAATTGTTTCCCGAACAGAAAGTCTTCCTTTTTTCTGAATATAATTTTTTAGTGTAATCCCTTCTATCAGCTCCATTACTATGTAGTACAGGCCATCATCCTCCCCAACATCATAAACATTCACGATATTTGGATGAATGAGACTTGCTGCTGACTGGGCTTCCACTCTAAATTTCGAAACAAAATTTTTGTCTTTACTATACTCTTTTTTTAATACTTTGATTGCAACATTTCTATTCAGTTTATGGTCTTTTGCTTTGTAAACATCAGACATTCCGCCTGCGCCTACTCTTCCTATAATTTCATAACGGTTATTAATAAAATTCCCTTTTTCTAACATGCTCTACTCCTCGCCAATCTCAGGTTTTACCACAATTGCTGATATATTATCTTTTCCTCCGTTTTCATTTGCCTGTCGAATCAGTTCACGGACTGCATCTTCAATTCCTTCATTGCTCTTAATGATTTTTTTTATATCATAATCTTCTACCATATTCGTGAGTCCATCGGAACAAAGAAGCAATACCTCTCCATCCTCGATTTCAATTTCAAAAATATCTGGCGTTGATGTTTTATCATCTGCTACACCTATGGCCTTTGTAATCACATTTTTTTTATAATGGGTTCTCGCCTCTCCCCTGTCTATCATTCCCATTCTCACCATGTCCTCTACCAGAGAATGGTCTCTTGTTATCTGTCTGATATCCCTTCCAATCAGATATAACCTGCTATCTCCTACATTCGAAATATAAACATGGTTGTCTATCAGTGTACATGCCACAAACGTAGTTCCCATCCCACTGTAATCTTTATTGGAATTTGCCATATCATATATCTCTTTATTAATTGAAATGATACCTGCATCTAAAATATTCGCCGGGTCTGACATATGCGTTGCACATACATACTTTACAAACTTTTCAATGGCAGCTCTCGATGCCACATCTCCAGCCTTATGTCCCCCCATCCCGTCTGCAACGATAAAAAGATTAGGAAGCTTTCCAACCGGTTCTGTAGACACAAAAATACTGTCCTGATTAATCGTTCTCATTAATCCCACATCTGTTTTTCCAAATGCGCTGATTGTAATATTAGTCATTCAGTTCCTCCTTTCCTATCTCCTCTTTGCCGCCGGACACTATCTCATTTCTCAATTGACCGCATGCCCCGTTAATATCTCTGCCCATCTCTCTTCTAATGGTAGCATTAATTTTATTTTTTTCAAGTATTGATTTAAATCGCTGCACTGCATATTTATTCGGCTGTGTCAATGTTCTCTCTCGAATTGGATTCACAGGAATCAGATTTATATGACAGTTGATTTCTTTAACAAGATTTGAAAGTTTCTCCGCTTCTTCCACAGTATCATTTACTCCTGCTACTAAACTATATTCAAATGTGATGCGTCTGCCTGTCTTCTCAAAATAATACTTACATGCTTCTAAGATTTCATTGATTGAATATTGATACGCAATAGGCATCAATTCTTTTCTCGTATCATCATCTGACGCGTGCAGTGATAATGCCAATGTAATCTGAACTTTTCTATCTGCCAATTGTCGGATTTTGGGAACAAGACCGCATGTAGATAATGTAATATTTCTCTGGCTGATATTTTCTCCATTCTTATCTGAAATCAATTCAATAAATTTTATCACATTATCAAAATTATCTAACGGTTCTCCACTACCCATTAAAACAATATTAGATACTTTCTCATTCACATCTTTTTCAATTTCATATACTTGTTCTAACATTTCTGATGCCGTAAGATTTCTATCCAATCCATTCAAGGTAGAAGCACAGAATTTACATCCCATCCTGCATCCTGACTGTGTAGATATACATACTGAATTTCCATGATGATATTTCATCAGGACACTTTCTATGACAGACCCCCCTGCTATTTTTGATACATATTTCCTGGTTCCGTCTATTTTAGAAATTAAAATTTTTACCGGTTCTATCACCTTTATCTCATAACTGTCAGACAATTTTTTTCTTAATTCCTTTGAAATATTTGTCATTTCATCAAAACAATTAACTTTTTCAATATGTAACCATCTATATATCTGCCCTGCCCGAAAGGCCTTCTCACCCATCTGCATAAGCTCTTCTTTTAATTCTTCTAAATTATATGATTTTATATCTTTTAATTCACTCATATTCTCTCAAATGCCGATATGAAAAAACCATCCATATCATATTCTCCCAGATAAATTTGTATATATCCCTTTTCTCCACCAAGCTCCTTTGGAATAAGTCCTTTTAAAGATTTTAATTTGAATGGTAAATTTTCTTCAATCCATTTTACATTCTCATTATTTTCAAACTTATTTACGGTACAGGTACTGAAAATAAGTGTTCCTCCCGGTTTTACATACCGGTAAACTACAGATAATATCTCCCGTTGTAATTGTACCAATTCTCTTATTTGTGTCATAGAAACATTATATTTGATATCACTTTTTTTATTCATTACACCTAGTCCGGAACAGGGAAGGTCTGCCATTACAATATCGGCTTTTTCCTCAGAACTCTTATCAAAAACTGTTGCATCACTTATCTCGGCTTTCACATTTTTGCACCCAATCCGGGCTATATTCTCCCGTATTAATTCTACTTTATATTCCGTCAGGTCTCTTGCTTCAACACAACCTGTTCCTTCCATAAGCTCAGCCATATGCATACTCTTTCCACCCGGTGCCGCACATACATCTATAATATAATCTCCCTTCCCGGGATTTGCCGCAAGACCGGCTATCATAGAACTTAAATCCTGAACAGTAACTATTCCACTCTTAAAAATATCCAACTGACTCAGATTATCATATCCACTGATATTAAGTGCTTTATCATATAACAGACTCTGTGTTACTTTGATATCACTCGATTCCAAATTTGATATAATCTCATCCATACCGGCTTTCGAAGTATTACATCGTATTGTCGTTGTTTTTTCTCTATAAACAGAGTTTAACATCGCATTTGTTTTCTCTAATCCATACTGTTTGTCCCATAATTCAATAATCCACTTTGGCATAGAGTATTTTATAGATAAGTTTTCTTTTTCCTCATCCGGATATTTCAGAGAATCCATATTCCTTATAATATTTCTTAAAACCCCGTTGACAAATCCCTTAAGACCCGAAAATTTTCTTTTTACCGCCAGCTTCACAGCTTCATTACATACAGCAGATGCAGGCACCGATTCCATATATTTTAGCTGATAAACTGATAATCTAAGTATATTACAAATTACGGGTTTCATCTTTTTTACAGGAGTATTAGAAAAAGAATTGATAATATAATCTATTTCTATTTGCCGTTCTAATGTTCCCTGAAACAATCTGGTAATAAATGCTCTCATCTTTTTATCAAGGGTAATATAATCATTCAAATACTTGTTTAACACCAGATGACTCTTTTTTCCACTTTGCACGTCTTCCAACATAGATAAAACAAGATTTCTCAAATTTATTTGAGATGAGGTCTGTTTAGTCATCCCTTCTTCCTCCAAATAATATGACAAGTCTTAATAATTGCAAAATGGAAGAGGCCGCTGCCGCAACATATGTCATCGCCGCTGCTCCTAAAACTTTTTTTGTATATTTTAATTCATCTCTTCCAAATATGCCTGTATTCTCTAACACTCTTATCGCACGATTCGAAGCATTAAACTCTACAGGTAAAGTTACAAGTTGAAACAAAACCGCCAACGAAAATGCGATAATACCAATGTTTATCATCATCTGTCCCGTTCCCTGTCCATAAAAAATAATTCCAATAATAATCAATAACCATGATAATCTTGAGCCCCAGTTCGCAAAAGGAACAAGAGCATTTCGCACAGAAATTGGCGCATATCCCTTATGATGCTGCATTGCGTGACCACATTCATGTGCTGCTACGCCGATAGCAGCAACACTGGTGCTATTATATGTTGCATCTGATAAACTCAAAACCTTATTAGACGGATTGTAATTATCTGTCAAATCTCCCGAAATATGTCTGATTTGCACATCATATATTCCCTGGGATTCCAATATTCTTGCCGCCGCCTGAGCGCCTGTCATCCCTGAATTGCTTTTATATTTTGAATATTTTCTAAATGTAGAATTTACATGAGCTGATGCCGCCAGACATATAATCATACCTATAATGATTAAAATGTATGTGGGGTCATAATAAAATCCATATAACATAACGAAATCTTCTCCTTTTCTAAATCAATAAATGCTATTCTCCAAGTTTATCTGACTTTACACTGTAACCATTTAAAAAATCTGAAACATCCATTCTTTTCTTTCCCTCAAGCTGAATTTCTTTCAGACATAAGTAATTGTCTCCGGTAGCTACTTTTATTCCATCTTTCGATACCGAAATAATCTGCCCAGGTATCTCACTCACTTTTCCATTTTCCACTTCTGCCTTCCAGATTTTAAGCGTCTTACCGTCCATAATAGTATAAGCACTTGGCCACGGATTTAATCCTCTTATCAATCTTTCTATTTCGATTGCCGGCTTTTTAAAATCTATTTTTCCCAATTCTTTAGTAATTTTCCCGGCATATGTGGATAATGTCTCGTCCTGCGGCATTCTCACTGCGGTTCCCTCTTCTATTTTTTTTAGCGTCTCTAAGATTAATCTTCCGCCTTTCACAGCCAATTTGTCAAAGAGACTTCCGCCCGTTTCTTCTTTTTCCAGTTCTACAACCGCTTTGTCTATCATATCTCCGGTATCAAGCCCTTCGGCCATATACATTGTAGTAACTCCTGAGCGCTTTTCACCATCAATCACAGCCCACTGTATTGGCGCTGCTCCACGATATTTAGGAAGTAATGAGGCATGTACATTAATACATCCATATCTCGGCAACTCTAGGATATCTTTGGAGAGTATCTGTCCAAATGCGATAACAACAATAACATCTGGGTTTATTTCTCTCAAAACACTGACAAATTCTGCTTCCTTTACTTTCTGTGGCTGATAAACCGGTATCCCTAATTCTAATGCTTTTTCTTTGACAGGTGTAAACTGCATTTTATGCCCTCTGCCCTTTGGACGGTCCTGCTGTGTAATTACAGCCACAACTTCATGTTCTTTCGCTATGCACTCTAATGCCGGAACCGAAAAATCCGGAGTTCCCATAAATACCACTCTCATACAATTCACCACCTAAAATTATTAATATTTCGTAAGAATTTATTCCTGTTCCTCTTCTCCGAATAATTCCTCATTATTATAAAGCTTTCCATCAACTTTATCTACATATACAACACCATCCAGATGGTCATTTTCATGGAGAATACATCTGGCAAGCAACCCTTCTGCCTCTAATTCAAATTCTTCCATTTTTTCGTTCAATGCCCGCACTTTAACCCAGTTAGCTCTCGTCACCATTCCGGATTTTCCCGGAACACTTAAACAGCCCTCATAATCAGCCTGTACACCGTCTCTATCTATTATTTCAGGATTGATAAAAACATAGGGAGCAGAATTTCCTTCCTCATCTCCACAATCAATCACAAAAATTCTTTTTAAAATTCCAACCTGGGGAGCGGCCAGGCCAACTCCATTTGCATCATACATTGTATCAAACATATCCCCAATAAGTATTTTTGTTCTTAGATTTACATCCTTTACCGGCTTACATATTTTCCTTAAACACGGCTCACCTAACTCTCTTATGTTTCTTAATGCCATAATCTCTCTCCTTTATTTTTCCTAATTTGTAAATATATATTATTATCTTTTACATCTTTTTATACTTTAAAATCAAATTGTACACTGACATTTTTGAAATATTGTGAACAATTTATTACATCTTCCAAATAATTTTTTAAATCCACCAGATGATGACGATTATTACTTTTTAGATATATTATTTTTCTATATACATCATTCACCTTTGCCACAGGTGGCTCCGTGGGTCCGATTACGAAAAGTTCATTATATATTGTGCTTTTTTGTTTTTTAATTTCTTCTATTAAATACTGTGTTGCCGGATTTAATTCTTTTTGATTTTTGCCCTGCAAAAAGATAGATGTCATATTAGAAACAGGGGGATATGCCATTAGTTTCCGATAGGCAATTTCCTCTCCATAAAACTCTTTATAATCCTGACGAGCCGCTGCCTCTATACTGTAATTGTCCGGCACATATGTCTGAATCACAACATTCCCCGGATTTTTTCCTCTTCCTGCTCTCCCCGCTGCCTGACATAAGAGCTGAAACGTCCGCTCCGCCGCTGTGTAATCAGAAGCATATAATGACATATCTGCCGCCAGCACCCCAACAAGAGTGACCTCCGGGAAATCATGTCCCTTTACAATCATCTGTGTGCCAACAAGTATGTCTGCCTTATGATTCGCAAATGCTGCCAGAATTTCATTATGGCTTCCTTTAGCCGAAGTCGTATCTGCATCCATCCGAAGAACTCTCGCCGTAGGAAACATCTTTTTTACTGTCATCTCAATCTGTTGAGTTCCAATACCAAAACCACTGATATTTTTCGAACCGCAACCCGGACATAAATGTGGAAGACTCTCCATATGCCCACAATAGTGACACACCAACATCTTATTTTTATGCAATTTTAATGTCACATCACAGTGAGGACATTTGATGGCATCCCCACAGTCTCTGCAGGAAACAAAACCTGCATATCCTCTTCGATTGATAAACAGCATAATCTGCTGCCTTTTTTCCAGACGCTCTCTTATTAAATTCTGTAATTCAATGCTGAAAATTGATTTATTATCTTTTTTTAATTCTTCTCTCAAATCAACAATAGAAACGTGAGGCAAATTCCCCTTTTCTCTCATTGTCAACTCGTGTAATTTATAAACTCCATTTTTTGCTCTATAATAGGACTCTAAAGATGGTGTTGCCGAGCCCAGCACAATAGCTGCCCCCGTATCAGCCCCACGCTTCTGTGCCACTTCTATTGCATGATATTTTGGAACCGATTCACTTTTATATGCGCTCTCATGCTCTTCATCTATTATAATAAGCCCTAAGTTTTTAAACGGTGTAAATAAAGCTGTTCTAGGTCCTATCATAATACTGATTTCACCATTTTTTGCCCGCTCAAACTGATCGTACTTTTCCCCTGCTGAAAGCCTGGAATTTACAATGGAAACTTTTTCCTTAAAACGTCTTGTAAACCTCATAACCGTCTGATATGTCAACGCAATTTCCGGAATCAGCACAATCACCGACTTCCCATGATTTATTGTATATTCAATCAAATCCAGATAAACTTCGGTCTTTCCACTCCCTGTGATACCGTGAATCAAATGAATATTAGGAATTTTTTGTGGAATGAAATCCATTGTTTTTTTTATATCCTCAGAAACTTTTTTCTGCTGTTCATTTAACACAATATCGTATTCAGGCTGTTTTTCTAACGTAATTGGATTTCTATAACGGATATCTGTTTGAATCACAATATCCCCCTGTTGCTCCATAGCTTTTAATGTACTATCAGAAATATTCAACTTCTCTACCACTATCTTTTTAGGAATACTTTTATTTACCGTCAACTCATCCAGTAATCTTATTCGGGCTGTCGCATGTTTTTTACAATACTGTTCTTTTTTTAAATCTAATACTTTTGGTGTCAGATTTAGAACAACTGTCTTACTTTCCTTATTTTTCACTTTCTTTTTTACCGGTATTACTGTTTTGAGTGCCTGATTCATGGTAGAACCATAATTTTCTTTCATCCACCATGCCAGATTTATCAGCATACTCTCCACTTCAACAGCACCTGCAGCAACCGAAGAAATTTGTTTCATTTTACTAATATCAAAGGATGGCTTATTTGTAGTTTCAATGACGTATCCCTTTATTTGCCGGTTTCCTTTTCCAAACGGTACCATAACTGCTGTTCCAACAGAAATCTCACTCTCTAACTCCGGCGGAATAATATAACCAAAAGGACGGTCCAGTTTTTCATGGGAAATATCAACTATAATATTTGCAAATTTCATTTCTGTCTTCCTTTCGTTTATATTTTCTCTTAAAGCACATGAATGGGTCTATCTAAAGACAGACCCATTGCGATTCGCGTCTCAAACTATTTATTTAACTCTACGCTTCTAAGACAATTTACCAAAAGCATAGTTACTGTCATAGGTCCTACTCCACCCGGAACAGGTGTGATAGCGCTTGCCTTCGGCTCTACAGATGCAAAATCGACATCTCCGCAAAGCTTTCCATTTTCGTCTCTATCCATTCCTACATCAATGACAACAGCACCCTCTTTTACATAATCGGCCGTCACAAATTTTGCTTTGCCGATTGCTGCCACAAGAATATCTGCCTTTTTTGTCACTTCTTTTAAATCTTTTGTTCTCGAATGCGTTATCGTTACAGTAGCATTTTCTCTTAACATAAGCATTGACATTGGTTTTCCTACAATATTACTTCTGCCTATGACAACACACTCTTTTCCCTCTATGCCAATATCACTTCTTTTAATCATCTCAATAATTCCCGCAGGTGTACATGGTAGAAATGTATCCTCACCAATCACCATCTTACCTACATTTACCGGATGAAATCCATCGACATCTTTATTACTGTCTATGGCAAGCAGAATTTTACTCTCATCTATATGTTTTGGAAGTGGAAGCTGTACTAAAATGCCATTCACTGCACTATCCGCATTTAATTCTTCTACTACTTTTAGCAGTTCTTGTTCGGTAGTCTCTTCCGGAAGTGCCAGTGTTCTCGATGTAATCCCTACATATTCACATGCCTTCTCCTTATTTCTTACATATACAGCAGATGCCGGGTCATTTCCCACCTTAACCACTGCCAGGGTAATTTCGATTCCCTGCGCTTTGTATGCCGCAACTTTTTCCTTTAATTCGTTTTTAATTTCCGTAGAAATAGCCTTACCATCAATAATCTTTGCCATTTGTCATTCCTCTCAAAATTTATTATCTTAAAACAGTCCCTGAATTTGTCCATCATCTGTCAAATCAATTCCAAATGCTGCCGGTTTCTTTGACAGTCCGGGCATCGTCATAATACTTCCTGTGATAGCGACAACAAAACCTGCACCCGCTGAAATATATACTTCTCGAATATTAATTGTAAATCCGGATGGACGACCTAACTTATCCTTATCATCTGACAGAGAATACTGTGTCTTTGCCATACATACCGGATAATCTCCATATCCTAAATTTTCAATATTGGCAATCGCCTTTTCTGCTTCCGGAGAGTATGTGACACCGTCTGCTCCATATATTTTCTTTGCAACTGTTTCAATCTTTTCTTTAATCGGCATATCATCCGGATATAATGGTGCATAATTAGATGGCTTTGTATTAATTGTCTCAATTACTTTTTCTGCAAGTGCCACGCCACCTTTTCCGCCTTTTGCCCAAACTTCTGCAAGTGCAAATTCACATCCACGCTCCTCGCAGAAATTCTTGATATATTCATATTCAGCCTCTGTATCAGTAATAAACTGGTTTAGCGTAACTACAACAGGCACACCAAACTGCTGCAAATTTTCAATATGTTTTTCAAGGTTCACAATACCTTTTGCCAATGCTTCCACATTTTCTTCTGACAACTGTTCTTTCGAAACTCCACCATTGTATTTTAACGCTCTGACGGTAGCAACTAAAACAACACAGTCCGGCTTTAATCCGGCTTTTCTACATTTAATATCAAGGAATTTTTCTGCTCCTAAATCAGCGCCGAACCCTGCCTCTGTGATAACATAATCAGCCATCTTAAGAGCCGTTTTTGTAGCCTTAACGGAATTACATCCATGCGCAATATTTGCAAACGGTCCGCCATGTACGAGTGCGGGAGTATGTTCTAATGTCTGAATCAGGTTTGGTTTCATCGCATCTTTTAAAAGAACCGCCATAGAACCTACAGCCTTGACATCTTTCGCAGTAACCGGCTTTCCGTCATAAGTATATGCCACGATAATTCGTCCGAGTCTTTCTTTTAAATCCGCATAATCCGTAGCAAGACATAAAATTGCCATAATCTCAGATGCAACTGTAATGACAAAATGGTCTTCTCTCACAACACCGTCTACCTTGCGGCCAAGACCTACTACGATATTTCTTAAAACTCTGTCGTTGATATCTACACATCGTTTCCATACAACCTGATTTGGGTCGATATTCAATTCATTTCCCTGTTGTATTGCATTATCCAGCATTGCAGCCAAAAGATTATTTGCCGATGTGATTGCATGAAAATCACCTGTAAAATGAAGGTTTAAATCTTCCATAGGCACAACCTGAGCGTATCCGCCTCCTGCCGCACCGCCTTTGATACCAAAACATGGACCGAGAGATGGCTCTCTCAAAGCTATTATAGCTTTCTTACCTAATTGTCCGAAGGCCTCGCCAAGTCCGACTGTGACTGTTGTCTTCCCCTCTCCTGCCGGCGTCGGGTTAATTGCTGTCACAAGAATTAATTTGCCATCTTCATTTTCTTTGATAGTGTTATAATATTCGTTTGAGATTTTAGCCTTATATTTACCATATAGCTCAATATCATCTTCCTTTAGCCCAATTTTTTCTGCAACCTCTTTAATCGGAAGCATAACTGCCTCCTGTGCAATTTCAATATCACTCTTCATTTGCCTCTCCTCTCATTTTAAGAAATTTTTTAGCTTTCTTTATCATTTTATGATTCAACGAGTTGTTCAAACTCTTCTATTGACATAATAACTTTTCTCGGTTTGTTTTGTTCTTCCTGTCCGACAACACCGGCTTCGTACAATTGTTCCATAATTCTTGCCGCCCTGTTAAAACCGACTCGAAACTGTCTTTGAATCATGCTTGTAGAACCCTTTTGCTTTTCAATGCACAATCTTCCCGCTTCCACAAATAAAGGGTCTTTGTCGCTGTCCCCAGTTGACATTGCCTCCTGGTCTGTTGTGAGTTTTGCATCTATCGTTTCATCATATTCTGCTTCGCCACTGTGATTCTTAATATATTCTACCGTATCAAATATTTCCTTATCCGAAACATAAGCACTCTGAACACGAACCGGTTTCACATATCCCGCCGGATAGAATAGCATATCACCATTTCCCAAAAGTTTTTCTGCTCCATTCATATCTATAATTGTACGGGAATCTGTTCCTGACGCAACTGTCAATGCTACTCTGGATGGTATATTTGCCTTAATCAACCCTGTAATAACATCTACGGAAGGTCTCTGGGTGGCAATAACCATATGAATCCCTGCGGCTCTTGCCAACTGTGCCAATCGGCAAATAGCCTCCTCAACTTCCTTTGCCGCCACCATCATAAGATCTGCCAACTCATCAATTACAATCAAAATCTGCGGCATTTTTTCTAATGGCTCACTCTCCGAAAAGTCACCGCTTTCCACCTTTGCATTATATCCGCCGATATCTCTTGCACCTATATTTGCAAACTTTTTATATCTTGTAGTCATTTCTGCCACTGCCCAGTTTAAAATTCCCGCAGCCTTTTTAGGGTCTGTGACTACATCATATAACAGATGTGGTATCTTATTATATACCTGAAATTCTACAACTTTTGGGTCAATTACAATCAGCCTTACTTCATCAGGCGTTGTCCTATACAATATACTCATTAGAATAGAGTTTGTAAATACCGACTTACCTGAACCTGTCGTACCCGCTATCAACATATGAGGCATTTTTGCAATATCTGCCACAACTACTCTGCCTGCGATATCTTTTCCTGCCGGAAATGCCAGCTTTGACTTATGTTCTTTTAATTCTTTAGACATCAGCAATTCTTTCAGATAAACCGTGTCTCTACCCTCGTTCGGTATTTCTATACCAACTGCCGCCTTGCCCGGAATTGGAGCTTCGATTCTTATATCTGCTGCTGCCATATTTAACTTAATATCATCAGCAAGTCCGGTGATGCGACTCACTTTTGTTCCCATTTCAGGTTGTAACTCATATCTTGTAACAGAAGGACCTTTGCTGACATTCGTGACTTCTACTTTTACACCAAAATTTGCAAGCACCTGCTTTAATTTATTTGCTGTCTGCATCAGTGATGCCTTTGTCACCCCGCTTTGACTTCCCGGATTATTCATCAGCAAACTATAAGACGGTTTTTTATACTTCATTTTCTTTTTTGCCGGTGCAATAATTTTTCCTTCAGATGGTGCCTTCTCCTGTTGTTTTGACATTCCTTCAGCCGAGTTTGTCGAAGCAGTATCAGCTGAATTGTCAGACATACCAAAAGGTTTTCTTTTCATTGTCTTCTTTGCTTCTTCGCTGACAATCACCCTTTCTTTTGGCGTAAATTCACCATCAACGGCATGCTCGTCTGCCAATGGTTTTTCCGGTTTATCTAAACCATCAATTTTAACCTGCTTATTTCCATTATTTTCTTCATATGTATAGACAATCTCCCTATCAAGCGGCATCTCATCCAAATCGCTGGTATCATCTATACCATCAATATGTATCTCATGCACTTCCTGATTATTATCTCTTTTTCCTACAGAATTACTTTGTTTCGAGCCAACGGCTATATCACCAAAATCAACACCTATTTTTTTCTGCTTTTCCTGTTTCTTTTCAGCTTTTCTTTTTTCCCGCTCAATCGCATTTATTTCTCTTCTGACTTTTGTATCTTCTTTCGCAGTCTTATATGCGCTATGCCCTCTTTTTTTGATTGCTGATATAATTGATTTTTCTGTCAATACTACAACACAAATTATCAATATTACTATAGTAATTATATAAGTACCTGTTAATCCAAGCAACGAGTGTAACATACCGCCAATTGCTCCGCCTACAATCCCGCCGCCAAACTTTCCTTCAACACCATATTCATAGTATTTTAATATCTTTATATCTGCATCACCATATCCGAGCAAATGGAAAAACAAACACAAGTCAATAAATACTACAAGCAATGCTGCAATTTTTGATACAACCGTTGTATTCATCGTATTATATGTAATCAATCCTACTGTCAAAGCCAGAACAATCGGAAAAATAAATCCAAGCCATCCGAAACTTCCCAACATTACTGATTTTAAAGCATTACCGACAATACCACATATTCCAAAATTGCTTAAAAACAAAAATAAAGCCACAGCAATAGATATCCACAAATAAACCTCTGTTACTATCTTCTTATGACGTACCGCTTTCTCAGCATTTCTCTTTCTTGTCTCAGCGCCTCTTTTGGCACTGCTATTCTTTTTTTTGCCATTACTTTTTTTCTTTGTATCGGCCAATTTATTACTCCCACTGATTCATTTTATGTATCGACAGACATATAGATTAGAAAAACAATTTAACCACATTTCTGTCTGTCTTTCTCTGAAATACATAATCTATGATATTTTACTATTTTTTGTCATACTATTCAAGTTATTTGCTCTTTTTATTGTCCTCATCTATCAGTTCATATAATTTTTTCATTGCCTCTTTTAGACCCCCTATTTCATCAATAATGCCTTCCTTCACTGCCTGCTTACCAATTAAGATACTCCCTACATCCTTTGTCATCACTTCTGTCTCCATCATCAGTTCCGTGAACCTGCTTTCTTTAATATCACAATGATGAACAACAAACCAATTAATACGTTCCTGAATTTTTTTAAAATATTCATATGTCTGAGGAACACCTATAAACATTCCGTTCATCCTTACCGGATGGACAACCATTGTTCCGGTTTCCACAATAAAAGAATGGTTGGTAGATACCGCTAAAGGTACTCCAATCGAATGACTTCCACCTAATACCAGAGATACTGTTGGCTTACTAAGACTCGCTATCATTTCTGCAATCGCAAGACCACACTCCACGTCCCCACCTACAGTATTAATAATCACCAAAAGTCCTTCCGTCTCACAGTCATCTTCTACCTGCGCCAATTGTGGTAAAACATGCTCGTACTTTGTAGCCTTTGTACCTGATGCCACATTCTCGTGTCCCTCGATTTCTCCAATAATGCTTAATAAGTGTATTTTTTTATGCTTCTTATTATTATCTAAATCTGTCTGACCATATTCTTTTATTTCATCCATATAAAAAGTCCCCCATATCGTTCTTTTATTATCTTGCTAAATAATATTGTTCCAATATCAGGGGATTTTATTCTTTTAATAATTTTTTATATCATCATATTTTAAATTTCCGCCAAACAAATCCAATGCACTTCCTATAGTATAATTCAATTTTCCTTCTGAAATCTTATGAAACCGTTCGATTTGCTGTTTTGTAGAAATCCCACCGGCATATGTAATTGGAATTTCACTCCATGATGCAAGAATCTTCACAAGCTCTTCTTCCATACCTCCCGATTTTCCTTCCACATCAACACCATGTACCAAAAATTCATCACAATATTTTGACAACAGTGCCAAGGTCTTTTCATTCACCTTTTCTTCGGTAAATTTCTGCCATCTGTCAGTGACAATATAGTATTCATCACCTTTCTTTCTGCAGCTCAAGTCTAATACAATATGTTCTTTTCCCACTGCTTTTACCAGCTGTTCCAACCTTTTATAATCAATTTTTCCATTCCTAAAGACAAAGGACGTCACAATGACATGCGATGCTCCGGCATCAATATATTCTTTTGCATTCTCCGCATTCACTCCTCCGCCAATCTGCATGCCGTACGGATATGCCTTCAATGCCAAAACAGCCTGTTGTCTTGTTGTCTCGTAATATTCTGAATCCTTATTATTTAAAATAATGATATGCCCACCCTTTAGATTATCTTTTTTATACAACCGGGCAAAATATTCCGCTCCCTTTTGAGAGACAAAATTTTCATCTGCACTATCGTCTTCGTCTCTCAAGCTGCTTCCTACTAACTGTTTTACCTTTCCATTATGTATATCTATGCATGGTCTGAATTTCGATTTTCTGTTCATGAAAACTTCTCCCTGTCTAACACTCTAATACTATAAAGAAAGCGTACCTATACAAAACAGGTACGCTTATACTTATGCATTTAATGCCTGTTCTAAATCAGCAATTATATCCTCCGCATCTTCTATTCCAACAGAAAACCGAATTAAGTCGGGCTGTACTCCCGCTGCAAGTAACTGCTCATCTGTCATCTGTCTGTGAGTATGACTTGCCGGATGTAATACACTGGAACGCGCATCCGCAACATGTGTTACGATAGCCACAAATTTAAGGTTATCCATAAATTTAATAGATGCTTCACGTCCTCCCTTGATTCCAAAAGTCATTACACCACAAGTTCCATTCGGCATATACTTTTTAGCTCTCTCATAATACTTATCACCTTCAAGCCCCGGGTAGTTTACCCATGCAACCTTATCATTATTCTTTAACCATTCTGCAACTTTTAAAGCATTTTCACAATGTCTTGGCATTCTTAAATGTAACGTCTCAAGCCCCACATTTAAAAGAAATGAGTTTGTCGGCGATGGAATTGAGCCTAAATCTCTCATAACCTGTGCCGTAGCCTTTGTGATATAACCACTCTCTCCAAACTTCTCTGCATATACAATTCCATGATAAGATTCATCAGGCTGTGTCATTCCCGGAAATTTATCTGCGTGGGACAGCCAATCAAATCTTCCGCTGTCTACAATAGCTCCTCCTACAGCCATTGCATGACCATCCATATATTTTGTAGTAGAATGTGTTACAATATCTGCCCCAAACTCAAATGGTCTGCAATTAATTGGTGTCGGAAATGTATTATCAACAATCAATGGTACTCCATGTGAATGTGCAGCATCGGCAAACTTTTCAAAATCAAACACAACCAATGATGGATTTGAAACAGATTCACCAAATACACATTTCGTATTTGGCCTAAATTCTTTTTCTAAATCTTCCGCTGAAATATCAGGATCAACAAATGTTACGTCAATTCCCATTTTTTTCATTGTCACACCAAATAAATTAAAAGTTCCGCCATATACATGAGAAGAGCATATAAAATGGTCTCCCGCTTCACATATATTAAATACAGCGTAAAAATTCGCCGCCTGACCGGACGACGTGAGCATTGCTGCCACACCGCCTTCTAATTCGCATATTTTGGCTGCCACTGCATCATTGGTTGGATTTTGTAATCTCGTATAAAAATATCCACTATCCTCCAAATCAAACAGCCTTCCCATCTGTTCTGACGTATCATATTTAAATGTTGTACTCTGATAAATTGGAAGCACTCTGGATTCACCTTTCGACGGTTTCCAACCTCCCTGAACACAAATTGTTCCTTTATTATTTTTCATTATAAAATCCTCCTCACGTTTTCTTTTATTTTGTCTTATTCCTGTTTATAATCTTTCAAACAAATATGCGCTGTAATACAGCAAACAGCAAACAAAATAACTATTACAGCCACAGAAATCAGGAAAAATGTCATTTCCATAATAGGAATCACACATACATCCACAAAAAATAATACGAACAAAACTGTTGCAATCTTGTTACATGCCAAACCTATTTTTATTTTTTTTTCATCTATTTGTCCCTTCATATAACTCCTCTTCATTCCTGAAACAACGGTGTTGAAAAATACCTTTCTGCTGTATCCGGCAATACCGTTACAACCGTCTTTCCTTTTCCAAGCTTTTGGGCAAGTTTTAAAGCTGCGGCTACATTCGTTCCACTGGATATGCCACACATAAGTCCCTCTTTTCTAGCCAAATCCTTTGCCGTATTGATTGCCTCATCATCTGTCACTATGTATATATTATCATAAATTTTCTGGTCTAATATATCCGGTATAATACCATCCCCGATTCCCATCTGAAGATGTGTTCCTATATTCCCCCCGGCTAAAATGGCTGCATTTTCTGGCTCAACTGCCCAGATTTCTATTTCAGGATTTTGTGCTTTTAGAACACTTCCAATTCCCGTAATTGTTCCTCCTGTACCAATACCCGAACAAAACCCATCAATTTGACCTTCTACCTGTTCCATAATTTCTAATCCCGTATGGTGTTTATGCGCCTTTACGTTATTTGGATTCTCAAATTGTTGTGGAACAAAAATATTTGGGTTATCTTTTGCCATCTTTAATGCTGTCTGTAAACACTCGTCAATACATTTTCCAATATCTCCATCATCATGAACTAATATTACTTCCGCTCCATAATGTTTTACAAGCTTTCTTCTCTCTTCACTGACCGAATCCGGCATAATAATAATAGTTTTATATCCTCTTACAGCACCCACTAAAGATAGACCAATTCCCTGGTTTCCACTCGTCGGCTCTACTATAATTGTATCCTTGCCGATTTTTCCTTCTGCCTCAGCCACTTTAATCATTTCAAAAGCTGTTCTTGTTTTGATAGAACCACCAACATTAAGTCCCTCAAATTTTACCAACACCTGAGCGGAGTTTTCATCTACCATATGGTTTAGTCTAACCATCGGAGTATGACCAATAAATTCTAATACATTGTTATAAATCATTTTGTTTCCTTTTATTTAAAGTTCTAATACATTATATCATCTCTTTGCCCTGTTTATTATATCTATTACCATTATTTTAAGCAAGTATTATGTTTTAAAATTCTTTTAACAGCTTTTGATAATAATCAGTTAATTTTAACCAATTCTTTCGTATTTTTTTATGAATAGACATTCTAATAGATGCTCCATCTAAATATGTAAACTTGACTTTAAAGGACTTTTGTCCAAGCATCTTTTTATATTTTTTCAATTTCGTCATGTTCATCTTTGTATCTGAAGATACTATTGCTCTCGATTTACATTTTGCCTCATAAACCCCCGATGTATACACTTTATCACTTGTCGATATTGTCTCGAGATTATAATTAAGTTTTCTATTAGAGGTACTCAACCGCAGCACATCCGGATACAAATATATATCATATATACTAAGTTCTGTTACATTTCCAAACAAGATTAATTTAAGATGTGTCCTTCCCTTCTTTTTCGTTAATTCCAGATATGAACGATATTCTGCAACAAATCCATACCCTTCGGTATCAACTTTAGTGTCATTACTGCCAACTAAATTTCTAGCATAAAGTCTACATTTTTTTCCAGCATCAACACTTTTAAATTGGAATCCTTTATGCTTCTTTGCATATTTCTTCATTTTTTTCGCAATTGTTTTATAATTTGCATTTTTCTTTACCGTAACCGTCACAGAATCCTTATGACTCCCACACGCTGCAGTAATTACAGCTTTACCAGCCTTATGTGCAGTTACCTTTCCTTTCTGATTCACAGTTGCAACCGAAGGATTTGATGACGTCCATGTCAGATTCAGCAGACTCATATAATCATAATCAATTGCCTTTTTATCTCCAACATATAATTTGAAGTTTTTATCATAAATTTCTACATAATCGTCTTCATCTTCTAAATCGTCATCTTCCCAGTCATCATCTTCCCAATCATTCTCCCAATATGAATCATCCCAATCATATGCACAAACAGAAATTGAAGTAATGCCTGTGCTCATCAGCGCCGCTACTACCATTGCCGCTATTATTGTATACAATCTTTTCATAATTTCCTATCTCCTCTATGGAATGTATTTTACAATTAATTCTAACATACTATCTATATCCGTCAATAGCTTGTCCTATAAACAGCAAAAAGGACTATCGCTTTTTACAATAGTCCTCTCTTATTTTTTATTTGTAACTAAAACAATTTACTGCGCATCTTTAATAGAAAAACTAATTCTGCCCATTTTATCTTTTCCAAGACATTTACATTTTACCTTATCTCCAAGTGTTAGGAAGTCTTCTACATGCTCAACTCTTTCTTTTGCAATCTTAGAAATATGAACCATTCCTTCCTTGCCTGGAGCAAATTCGATAAATGCACCAAATTCTTTGATACTTACAACGATTCCTTCAAGAATCATTCCTTCTTCAAAATCTGTAACGATTGTTTTAATATATTTGATAGCTTTTGCAATCATATCTTTATCTACGCCACAAACAGAAACCATACCATCATCTGTGATATCAATTTTAACTCCTGTTTCCTCAATAATGGCATTGATTACTTTTCCACTCTTTCCTACAACATCACCAATTTTATCCGGATCAATCTGAATCATTTCAATCTTCGGAGCGTATTCATTAACTGTCTTCCTTGGCTCAGCAATTGCAGGCTTCATACAGGTATCCATAATAAAAAGTCTTGCTTCTCTTGTTCTTGCAATAGCTCCCTCTACAATCTCTCTTGTGAGACCGTGAATCTTAATATCCATCTGTATAGCTGTAATACCTTCTGTTGTACCTGTCACTTTAAAGTCCATGTCTCCAAAGAAGTCTTCTAACCCCTGAATATCTGTCAACAATACATAATCATCATCCGTATCACCTGTAACAAGACCACACGAAATACCGGCTACCATAGCTTTAATCGGTACACCAGCTGCCATTAAAGACATACATGATGAACATGTGGAAGCCATGGATGTGGAACCGTTAGATTCAAATGTTTCTGATACAGTTCTAATTGCATATGGAAAATCAGCTTCACTTGGAAGTACCGGCATCAATGCCTTTTCTGCCAATGCGCCATGACCAATTTCTCTTCTTCCCGGTCCTCTTGATGGTTTTGTCTCTCCAACTGAGTATGATGGGAAATTGTAATGATGCATATATCTCTTTGTTGTTTCATTCTCGTCAAGCCCATCAATTCTCTGCGCTTCTGATAATGGTGCTAATGTACAAACATTACAAATCTGTGTCTGTCCCCTCGTAAACATAGCAGAACCATGTACTCGTGGTACTATATCTGTTTCAGCTGCCAGAGGTCTAATCTGGTCAATCGCTCTACCGTCAGGACGCTTGTGGTCTTTTAAAATCATCTTACGAACAGTCTTTTTCTGATATTGATAAATTGCCTCTCCCAAAACTGCAAGCCATTCCTCATTTTCAGCAAAAGCTTCCTCTAACTTCTCTGTTATCTGTCTGATATTTTCTTCTCTTGTCTGTTTATCATCTGTAAAAACTGCTACTTCCATATCTGCCGGCGGAACAATTTCTTTAATAGCTTCAAAAAGTTCTTCCGGAATTGCACAACTCTCATAAGTATGCTTTTCTTTTCCAACTTCTGCTACAATCTGCTCAATAAATTCTATAATCGTCTGGTTGACATCATGTGCCATGTAAATAGCTTCAATCATCTTAGCTTCCGGAATAATATTTGCACCAGCTTCAATCATAATAACTTTTTCTTTTGTCGAAGCGACAGTCAGCTGTAAATCTCCCTCTTTCCACTGTTTTTGACTTGGATTTACAATAAGCTCTCCGTCAATCAATCCAATCTGTGTCATAGCACACGGACCATCAAATGGAATATCTGAAATACATGTAGAAATTGCTGCACCGAGCATTGCAACGATTTCAGGTCTGCATTCAGGGTCTACTGACATTACTAAATTGTTTAATGTAACGTCATTTCTATAATCTTTAGGAAATAACGGTCTCATTGGGCGGTCAATTACACGCGCAGTGAGGACTGAATTCTCTGATGCCTTTCCCTCTCTCTTATTAAAACCACCCGGTATTTTACCTACCGCGTACATTTTTTCTTCAAACTCAACTGAGAGCGGGAAGAAATCTATTCCTTCTCTCGGTTTATCCGAAGCTGTAGCTGTAGATAATATTGTTGTGTCTCCATAGTGCATGAATGCTGCACCATTTGCCTGCTTTGCAACTCTTCCCACATCAACTGTCAAAGTTCTGCCTGCAAGCTCCATACTAAAACTCTTGTACATAATCTCCTCTCGTTACTCTATAAGTAACTTCTCCTTATTATTTATTCTTTCGCAGAAGAATCCGAAACTACTGGAAAAACCAGTAACTATAACCTTTTTGCTACTGCCCTTTACAGTGGTCTCGGTATGGTTCTTCTGCAACTATGTGTAATTATACATAATCTATAATAGTATACTTGATTTACATAAAAAAAGCAATACTGCCAATATTTGCTTTATAATATAATCCTCTCATATGAAGAAGGTGTCCCTTTCAGGACACCTTCTTCATTCTTCATATAAAAGTTATTATTTACGAATTCCTAATTTCTCAATTAATGCACGGTATTCGTCAAGATTGTTTTCCTTAATATAATCAAGTAAACCTCTTCTCTTACCTACCATCTTAAGAAGTCCTCTTCTTGAATGATGGTCTTTTTTGTTAACCTTTAAGTGTTCAGTTAATTCCTTAATTCTATATGTTAAGATAGCTACCTGAACTGCCGGTGAACCGGTATCTGTAGGTGTCTTACCATATTCTGCTGTTAACTGAGCTTTGATTTCCTTTGTTATCATTTTTGATTCCTCCTAAATTTTAAATATCCCCTTACACTTTAGTATCGGTTGGAGTTTCCAAATACTGAGTGTAGGTTTAAACATACTTTCTTAATATACAATATAATCTGAAAAATGTCTAGTATTTATTTTTTGTTCCTGTCATAACTGCCTACTGCCTAAAACCACTTATTTCTTAATCTTCACTTTTTTTACTTTGGACCACTTTCCCCATCCTGCTTCATTATAGGCACGCACATATATCTTATATGTTTTACCTTTCTTCAGCTTCTTTGTAGTGAGTTTACGGCTTTTGAGAACCTTACTCAAAACAACCTTTTTCCCCTTAAGAACTTTGACTCTGTACTTCTTTACACCACCGATTTTTTTCCAACTAATCTTGATTTTCTTTCCCTTTTTATTCTTAGCTGTAACTTTCGGTTTTCCCGGCTTTTTGACTTTCACCGTATTTTTACTTTTGGCTGTCGTTTCTTCACGAATCGGTTTCGTCGTTTCTTCTGTAGTCTTTTTAGTTGTCTCTGGCGTTGTTTCCGGAATCACAACAGCTCCGGTTGTCGTAGTTTCATCGGCTGTTTTTTCGGTTGTAGTTTCCGGTTCTGTTTCTTCCTCCGTTGGCTCCTCAGCTTTTGTCGTCGGCTCTGGTGTTGTTTGCGGTACTGTAACCGGCTCTGTTGTTGTAGGTATTTCCGTTGTCGGCTCCGGTGTTGTTGTTTCCGGAAGTGTCAGTTTATCCATGTATTCATCATAAAAAACTTCGCCACAGTCATCACAGCTGATAATAAACTCGCCCTCATCCTCGTAAGTGCTTTCCCTTGCTGAAAATTTATAACTATGGCGTGTCTTTTTCAAAATTTCTTTGACTGTATCTCCACATTCTGTACATTTTTTAATACGGTATCCTTCTTTACTGCAGGTAGGATAAGAAACTTCTGTTGTAGTATATCTGTGACTTGCAGGGAGTGTAAACTGGTGAATTTTGCCACAGTAGTCGCAGTGTTCATCTTCTTTTCCTTCTTTAAGAAATGTTCCATCTTTAGTGCAGGTTGGAAGTGTAATTTCTGCTTTGGGACCCTTAGTTGTGTCTCTTGATTCTATAGGCTTTATTATACCTGGATAATAATACCAAATAGCATTTATCTGTTCTAATGTTGTAAATGTTTTGTCACCCAAACCGATAAACAAACCATCTGCCCACCATATCACCTTTCCATTTTTATTATAGTCTTCATATCCTTCATAACACCTAAAATTTGAGTTTTGACAATCAATAGCGTAATAAGAACCATCAAGGGCTGTTAAATTGTATGCATGAGAAGTTGTACTCACATAATAACTATCAATATTCAAATCATACATAAATCTGTTAAATGTTCTGGTATATCCTGCACATTTCGCTCCACCGTCTAAGATTGCCTCTATTGGTTCCTGCCCATGTGATACCGATACTGGAATCCTTCCGCTTGCAAAGTTCTCATCTTTGATATTCTCTTTTATCCAGCCATATACAAGCTGCATTTTCTGATAACCACAGAGATTACCATTCTCTGCACTAAGACCAAGGTCCGCTTCTATCTGCTTCGCTTTATCCATGTATTCATCCCAACGTTCAACACGTCTGACATTCCAGTCCATAGGAGAGTGCATCGGCCTAGCATTCACTTCAACTATATGATAACATGTATTACCATTCTTTGCCCGATACTTTTTTTCGAATGTATTTACTCTCAAATCAAAGTCTCCCTTTGAAGCACAATAACTATTCCAATACTTATCATATAATTCATCCGTACCTTCTGTTTTCACAATATAATACTTTACATCAAAGTCATTGTTGAATGTACGTTCAATAACATCATCCAGCATCTCCTTATCTGTCATTGCAATTTCTTCAAGTATGCCCACGGCTGTATCTGATATTTCTTCAATGTAATACCATTCTCTATACTGGATATACTGGCTCTGAACTGTAAATGCATTTGCAGTTATCCCAAAACTGGAGGCTGATGACATTGATACTGCAAATACGACAAATAAAGCTGTCATTTTCTTAAGTTTTCCCATAGATTTGTCCTCCCTCTTCCTTATAAATAAGTATATTCGTTTATTTATATATAAGTATACCATATCGAACAGATGTTTACAAATAGTTTTAGGAGCAGTATACGTTTTTTGTACCACTGCCCCTATATGCCATTATCTATGAATCACTTACTAATCGGCTATCTCCAGAAACTTCTCTTTAGATATTTAATACAAAAATACAAGCCGACAAGTATCATAATTCCTGCTCCTGCAAGGAGTCCGTATATAAGATTACTATAGCCGGTAGCAGGGAGTTCCAGCGTGGCACCATCTGATATCTGGTAAGTAAGGTCAAAGAAACGATATACTTCGTTGTCCTTATCCCACTTTGCCTGGCTTAAATCGGCTCCTTCAGCTTCTGCCTCTGCCTTTGTCAGTTTCAACGGCAGTTCCACTACGATTGGATCCTTTAATAAACTATAACCCTCTTTGGTGGAAGTTTCTGTTAAGGTATATTTTTGTGGTGGAAGTGTCGGTTTTCCGTCTTTCATTCCAAAGGTTATCTCTCCGTTTGCATCTGTCCTGGCTTTTAATGTCAGACCACTTTCCCCTTTCAGGGTAAATTCAACACCCTCTATTGGTTTCTTTGTATTTTCATCCAATTTAATGACTTTAAGAGAACTTCCGATGTACTTATCAATCATCTCATATTCGACTTCTGTCGTATCATCCGTTACTTCAAAGTGGATGTCCTCTGCAAGTTCGTAGTTTTCCGGTGCATATTTCTCATGAATCGTATATTTACCATTCTTCAGTTTAAATACACTGTCTACATTAGCTGATGTGGTAAATGAATACAATACATTTCCCGTAGCGTCTTCTATCAGTTCGAGTTCTGCACCTTCTAGCAAATCTCCCGTATCTGTTTTTTTAAGGATTGATACAAGTTTTGGTTTGTCAAGCATTGTGATACTGATTAATTCTCCTGTATACTCACTGTCATCATCTTCAGGAATATCTAAATCATCAACATCTACTTCGTGGGCATCACCATCTGTGATATCAGAATCGTCTTCTGTTTCAGGTTCAGAAGTTTCAGGTTCATTTTCAGTTACACTTTCAGGAACGTTAATGACGCCATCATCGTAGTTTACGACATTGCCTCCCTGGTCTTCGTATTCACTGCCGGATGGGATATTGTAATCTTTATCTGTCTGGGACTTTCCATCCGTCCATGGCTTTCCTGCTATAAATTCAATATCGTCCGCAAGCTGGTAATCTGATGGAGCAGATACCTCGTGGAGATAATAAGTCTCTCCGGCTGTCAGATAATCAATCTCATAAGGATTACCATCCGTAGTCCATTCAGCTCTTTTACCACCCACTGTTACAATATTCTTATTGCTGTCTAATATCTGAAGTACACATCCGGCAAGCGGCTCTGCAGTATCGGATGCGAGTTTTATAAATTCAGTCTTTGTATAGTCATCTTTCATAACGACAGTCTGAACTTCTCCCGTTTCTCCCACTTCAAAAGTGACACTGTCTGCAACAAGATATCCTTTCGGTGCACTCTTCTCTACAAGAGTATAAGTTCCGACTTTGAGCCTTTCAATACGGTGCGGTATTGCCTCGGATATCCATGTCTCAATCAGGTTGTTTTCACTGTCATAAAGCTCCAGAACCGCTCCCGGCAGTTCTTCATCCGATGTGATATCCACCTTGCTCAAATCAACCTTGATATAATCATCCTCCATAATAACTTCCGTAACGGTTCCATCTTCTTTCACGGTAAACTCAACATCAGATGCAATCGTATATCCATCCGGTGCTGCCTCTTCATGGAACAGATATGTGTTTCCCGGAATCAGTCCATAAACCTTATGAGTTTTACCATCACCGGTCCATTCATCAATAATATTTCCTTCAAGGTCTTCTACATGATATTTTCCTCCGGTAATCTCCTGTTTTGTTGTAATATCAACCTTTGTAAAAGTTGTTTCCGTTTTGTTGTCTTTAAATGTGGCTTCATAATACGGAATACCATCCTCATCAATTCCTGATTCCTTCCCATCAGAAATGATAATTACCTGTGGTTCTGAGTCAAGTACATAGCCCTCCGGTGCGGATACCTCTTCAATTCGGTAGGAATGTTTCATAAGTCCGTCTGCAATAATCAGTCCGTCTTCATCTGTTGTATAGAGTGCATCCTCTTCTGTCTCAATGGCATTGCCCTCTTCATCAGATGTCACTAACGTCTGTTTTAGATAAGCACCGGTCGTAATATCATAAATCTTAAAGACCGCCCCGCTCAGTTTGTGATTGTCTGTTGCATCAACTTTTAAAATTTTAGTACGGAATTCTTCTTTCTCTTCAACAACTGTAGTAAACGCTGCCGTGTATTCGGAATTTCCTTTATTTTCAATAGTAAGTGTCACTTTCTGATTTGGCGCCTTTTTCCAGCCATTCGGTACTATTGTTTCTGCTAAGATATAATCACCAAATGGAATGTCCGTAAATGTTGCATATCCATCTGTTACTGTTGCAGTACTGATTACATTAAGCTCCGTACAGTTATAGAAAGGAATCTCCTCTTCGCTAATACCTTCAGGATATTCATACAACGTAAAACCTGCACCATTGACTTCGTTCCCCTCTGTGTCAACCTTATGTACCTTTAACATTCCGCAGTCTTCATCTTCTTGAAATTCAGCTGCATAATCATATACCGTCTGCGTGCCATTTGGAGTAACCTTCACATGCCGTACTTCATCAGACAGCTTAAATTTACCACTTACCGGAGCTTTTGTCTCTTTCAGCCAATAATCTTTCAAGTCAAGTCCTTCTGCTTTTCCTTTTCCATTATTACCAATCTCAATGAAAGTAACAGGCTGTGTCAGTGCTTCATCTGCATATACTGTATACTCTGCACTGGCAAGGTCAGCTGTCTTATAATTCCCCTTATCTCCTTTTTTTACAACAGTAAGATTTAATTCATAAGGTTTATCAACCAGCTGGTCACTATCAAAAACACCACCGTTATCAATCCTCTGTGTACTACCATCGGAAAATGTTGCAATAAGATAATCCACAATCCACTCATTTTCTTTATTATTATATGAAGCATAAGCCTTAACATTAAAGTCGTCTATTTTTTTGTAGTTATCTGGCGATTTATTCTCTTTTACAATAAGTTCCAATGTTTTATGTGTTGCATCCACATTTACTGCATGAGTCTGTCTATTATCTATCGGAATTTCTCTGTCTTCAGGTAAAAGTATCTTGCCCTCAGCATCATACGTTGTGTTATAACTTTTTCCATCATATCCCATTACCCTGCAGAAACTTTTTTCATCTGCATAGTAAACATTAAACTCTGCTCCCTTAAGCAGTGAACCTCTTGGATTTTTCTTTCTAAGACCGAAGTTCAGACCTGCACTCATTTCTTTGTTAGAAAACTCTATGCTGAAAGTCCTTGCGTATGTATCCGCCACATCCCATTTACCTGCACCGGCAATTAATCTCTCATATTTCTCATAACTATCCGTAAGTCTAGTCCAGTAAGTATCATCATCAAGATCTTGTCTCATATTCGCAACTTTTGCCCTATAAAATGTTGCACTGCTCAAATCAGCACTATCTCTTACGATATCACCTTTTTCATATCCAATTCCCATAATGAAGACACCTTTGTCTTCATCTACCATGGTATTCTCATAAAACGGTATATCAATACAATCTTTTGACATATCAATTTCCGCTTCATCCCCTGCATTTACATATGGAGCTTCTACAGATGTTTCCTTAATCTTAAATTTCCCCTGATTGTCCGATGTATAAGTAAATTTATATTCTCTGTTAGAATCAATAGAGAAAGAAGGGGTCTTCTTATAGGCACCATATCCGTCTCCTGCCTGTGCGGACCACTCATATACATCAAAAGCTGCATTCAAAGTCCTTTCCGAATCCTCTTCGTCGACTTTTACAACATTTACTTTCAGGATTTTTTCAACATTCTTTAATACATTGGAATCTGAAAGTGATGAATTATTTTTCTGCCATACTGCATATAGTGTCACTGTATCATCCGCTTTTGATGTCAGATTCTTAACACTCTGACCATTGGCATATTCCGGTGCTGCAGCATTTTTATTTGTCGACCATCCAAGGAATTTATATCCAACCTTTGCATATCTGTTTGCCGCAAGATTTCCGGCAGTATCATATTTCAATTCCGTATTGGTCATCTGACCCGCTGTAGCACCGTTTCCATCATACTTAACGTAATATGTATTCGGTACATACATTGCCGCAAAATTTACAGTTCCGGCTGTTCTTCTCAGACTCTTAAATGAATATGGAATATATGTACTATCCTTTAATGTTGGCGTTGTGGCTGTATTAACAGTCGTAGTATTACAATAATATATTCCATTGCTTGTACCAATACCATGGGTATCATTGTCCATTCCGCTGATGTTCCATCCCGTAAATGTATATCCTGTTTTTGCCGGATGTTCTACATAAAAATATGTATTTGTAAATCCTTTATCTCCACCATCTGTTACGGTTGTCGGATTCTTTTTTTGTGTTCTTCCATCCACAGCTGTATGTGCAGTATTATATCCTGATGCAAAACGACCACCCTTCAAGTCGTATTTTACTGTATAGGAATTTCTTGCAATATGTACCGTCATATTGGTATGGATTTCTCCATGGTCAAGATTTATCCCCATATTCATCAGATTCACTGCGAGAATGAATTTTTTTGTTTCTTCGGAAGTCTCATGTGTGTCAAGATCTGTATATACCGGACTGGTTCTTGCACCTGATACCGAATTATAAACTCTGCACTTACCGGAAGTTTTATCAGTTTCTAAGCGCTGATACGATGTGTGTGCGGGTACCGTAAAAGATACTCCGATAATTGCAACCGCATAATTCCCTTTTGCCGTATAATACAGACCGCTCTTTGTGTAAGTGTCATCTACAGTCAAATTATAATTGCTACCTTTATTCCCATTAATTTTTGCACTTACGGTAGTTTCTGCTGTAGTATGATTTTGTTTACTTCCACCAAGCTTATCGCCAAGATTGACATCAATTCTTATTCTATCACTTTTACCCGTTGTATCATCCTTAACTGTTACATAAAAATGGCCGCTTTTATTGTCAACAGTAATATAATCACTATCTGCCGCCATAGCATAATTATGAAACAGTGATATGGTAAGCACCAGCGTCATAACGAATGCAAACAGACGTCTGCTTATATTATTAAATTTTTTCATTCTAAACCTCCTTACCATATGCTGTCATCCCATGTCACTCCGTCATAGGATAACCCTTTTTCTCCGTTAAGATATGTTACTGTTCCCGGCATAATCAAAAACTGGATTGATTTTCCTGCTTTATTGGAGAACAGAAAACTGTTCAATGTATTCTCTCTTAAATAATACGTTCCCGGTCTCAGATATCCGGTCCTGAAATGTCCATTTTTTTCAAGTATAATGCTTTCATAACCGCTTACCGCTTTTTCACAGGCCGGATCATAATAAATACCATAAGTAATGCCTAATGCTTTACTTGAAAAATCGTAGTTTATGTCTTTATTTCCAAGACCATCCACAATTATTTTAGTGATATCAAGCCAGCCGCCCGGTGTATCCGTAAATGCCTCAAAAGGAACAAGTTCATTTGCATTGGAAACACTGATTGTAACAAATTTCATTGACTTATCATCAATCTCATAATTATCCGGTGCTTTTGTTTCTGCCACTGCAAATCTGCCCTGATTTTTCGTCGTCCATTTCACAAGGTTTTCTTTGATATCAATCTTTGCAATCCCTGTTGTCTTATCGGATATTCTCTTTGCAATCGGTATATAAGATGCACCATTCCATTCATAAAATGTAAACTCCGCACCACCAAGAAGTTTTCCTGTTACGGAATCCTTCTTTACTGCCTGAAGACCTGCTCTCCACTGTTTCTGAAGTCCTAAGATTTCTGTGTTTGGATTTGCTTTAATCACTGTTGTCTTATTTTTTTCGACTTTGACACCTTTCGTATAGTCCTGATCAAACGGAGTTGTACCATTTGCCCAGTTGATTTCTTTAATATAGTAAGTACCTGTCGGAATTGCCTCTGTTAACTTTCCATATCCGCTTTTATTTGTTGTTATCTTTGTATAGATATCCTTACACTCTTTATCACTATAAATGTTAAATGTAGCCGTCAGGTCAAGGGTTTTTGAAACCTCCTTATTCTCACTGTCTACTGCCATTTTCTGAATACTGATATATCCTTTTGCCCTTCCATTCTCAACAGTCCAGAGAAGAGGTTCTATCGATGCTGCATTCTCCTTTGTGATCTGGTAGTCTTCTGTTGCATGATTATTAATACAGTCAGGCGGAGCTTCAATCTCAGTAATTCTAAATTTTCCCTGATTGGTCTTTGTATAATAGAGTTTCCCCGTGGATGCATCCCCATGATAGTCTGTTACAAGAATGCCGTTATTACCGACATCTTTTTTTATCTGATAGCCTTTATCGCTCCACTCTTTTACTTCAAATTTAGCTCCGGATAAATCTTTTCCTGTATTCTTTTCCACCTTATGTATCTGGATACTGAAATCCCATGGCTCATTTTCAACATTCAGTTTTACAGCTTTTTTTGCAACAGTATTGTTGGTTGTTGTTTGTATTTTGTAGATTTTATCATTCAGATCTGTTCCAATCGGGTTGCTTAACTCACGAACATAGTATTTCTTGCCCGGAGAAAGTTTTTTTGCCTGTTTTTTTGACGTTGTCGCCTCTCCTTTACCGTCAAGCTTCAGCTTAAACAATTCACGCTTTCTTGCATCTGCATCCGCTTTCTTTGCATAAACTCCATAGACAGCCCCTTTTACAACTCCGACATTTTCGCCTTTGACTTTTGTTTTTTTGACAATCTTCAAATATGTAACAGGAGGCACTTCGAGTTTAATATTTACTGCCTTTCCACCAATCCTCTGTCTGCCCTTACTGTGGAACATTGCACAGATATGGATATAATATCCGCCTTTTTTATCTTTCATCAGATATGCTGTTACATAATCTAAAAGACTCAACGAAAGCTGGTTTGATTCGTATCCGGCTGTGCCATGATCAATACAATAAATATCGAGATATCCCGGCACATCACTCTTACTTACAAGAGAAAGACCATTGCTTTCTGCAAGTTCTTTTAGTGTCTCCGTCAGCTTACTCTTTGAGAAATAAACACGAACCCCATCATATATTTTTCTTCCGGTAGGTACATCCTTATGATATTCATCTGCGCTATGATTCCACTTGAGGTCTGATACCATTTTTTTGATATTTTTCTGTTTCACTTCACTGTCAGCTTTTACAACCGTCACAAAGGAATCTGTTATATTGCTTATGATAGCAGCTGCAAATGTCTTTCCCTGTGTTTCATCATAATCATCTACTTCAATCCCTGCGTTCTCGTTATTATCCCAGCCACCGTTACAGACATTGTCAGATTTATTCATCAGGCTTTCTGCTACTTTTTTATTTGCAAGTTTTACTTCCATTCCTCTATAATCATAACTATTCTTAAAAGTAATGATATAACTTCCATCCTGCTCTTTTTCGGATAAAACAAAGTCATTCTTATCAACAACTTTTCCATTCTTTACAATTTCAATATCTGCGTACGCATCGTATCCTCTTAAATTCTGTACTTCAATTGTACTAACGCCTGCATCCAGATTAAATTCTCTTCCAAGATATACTTCTGAATCATTCCCATTGTTATCTGTAACTGTAGCATGAACCACACTGTCTGCCACCGTTACTTTCATTCCCTTATTTTCGCTCTCTGCATCTGTTACATGGATGGTATACTTTTCATACCAGTTCATGGATGCATCACTGACAGGTGTTACTTCATAAGTTAATGTATAAGTACCGTTTTTTGCTGTATTTACATTACCTCCTTTGATACTCAATACAAAATCATTGCTGTTGTAATTCCAATGGGCAAACTCAGGATAACATACAGAACCTTTTTGTACTGTCAGTTCCCGATCAGATTCATACATCTTCCCACACTCTGTATAATCTGAAGGAACATATCCTGTAAATCCCTCTGATTTTGATAGTCCGTATATTACATCATTTATCTTTTCAGAGCGTACTGTTGCAAACTCCTTTTTCGATACTGCCGTAAACAGATACAGTTTATATACAGAATATTTTTCTGCCGAAACCCTGTAGACTACTACCGAAGTTGCACCCGGAGTGAAATCTATGACTCCGTCATGATATTCCATTGTTTCATTCTTACTAAGCATTCCATCCGGAAGATATTCCTTTGGAGAAAATGCTTTATCCCCCGACCACACATACAGATGTGCGCCGACATTTACATTGTCACCATATTTTTTTGAATACTCCTCAATGAGTTTCGCATCATCTTCCGCCTGTACGTCCTTTCCCTTGTCCTGGATAATAATATTTGATGCGTAAACTCCGGTCAGAAGCAATACTGATACTAGAAGGAGTATAATTCCTTTCTTCAATAATTTCATTCACATTCTCCTTTTGGTTATGTGGTTATACCACTGTTATCAATTTCTATTAAGTATGCGAATCAGGAATACAGAACACCACGATTTTTTTATCTGTGTTGTGTGTTGTATCACACGTGGACAGTGTCAGTGTGTTCCCGTATTTCCTTATGTTTTCATCAAGATTTCCTTTTCTAAATCTTTCTGAATAATCCGCTGCATTTTGCTTTAAACATGGATACATAGAATTACTTATCTGTTCCTTTACCCATGCATTAAAAAATATATTATTAAATTCCGTATCATACACACCGGATGACTGTGATGCATAGCAGACAGATGCAATCTGATACTGGTAAGTTTTCTCTGGAGTATATAACTTAACTTTTTCATGTCCTTTGAAATAACCTGCATCTAAATAATTTTTTAAACTGCCGAACATCACATCCGTCCATCTTCCCATGTTGTGTGCGTATATGATATTGTTTGGGTTTTTACCCAGCTCTGTATTGTATAAGCGTTCATCAAGAAATACAGAACCATATATGCTATACCTTCCATAAATATCTTTGGATAGATATTCCTTATTGTTTGTCGTCTGTACTACCGGATAATCAACAGGCGTTCCGGGTATTTCAATCCAACACACGATATCTTTGTTGATTTGAAGTAATTCCTTCCAATCTATAATTTTTTCTTTTCCTGTTTCGTCTACCACCTTATCCCTGATTTTGTGATACTCAGATTTAATTTTATAACATTTATAAACATCACTTAGAAACTCATAAGATGAAATTGTAAACACCACTATAAAAACAGCTAGAAAAAATCTTCGGACAGCATTTCTCTTCATCGCTTACCCTCTCTTATTTTTTTACGGCTGAGGAACTTTGTTTCAGCCACAATTAAAAACGCAAGCAAAAGTCCAATTGCAATACATTTCATATATTCATTTTTCCACTGTGATACATAATTACCTGCCTTAATATCCTCTTCCATGTTTTCCATATATTCACAACGCTCCCCCGTTACAAGAAGACGGTGGTCGTTAATACCATATGGGGTACATGTAATAAGCGTACACAAATCCCTGCTATCATCAAAAAAAATGCTTTCTGTATTATCCGGTAACACAACTTTTATAGACATTACCTTATAACACAACTTTTTATTAAGAATCTTAATAAAGAACAAATCACCTTTATTCATTTGTTCTAAATCCGTAAACAGCTTTTTATCATTAAGCCCTGTATGACCTGTCAGCACACTATGACATCCATCCCCTCCAATGGGAAGGGATGTTCCTTCCAGATGACCGATACCTTTCATTAAAACTGTCTCATTGCTTCCATAGTATATGGGAAGATTCAGATTAATTTTGGGAATAATGATATATCCCATCAGACTGCTCTTTAGTAGAATTAAGGATGCATACTTTTCCGACATCTGATTCACGCTCTCCTCATTGAATGGGTCACGGAGCACGGTGACCTCTTTCTTAAGTCTGTCGTTATATTTTTGTGCCTGAGAAAACAGATTTTCAATTCTCTCATCGTCCATTTTATCTACTTCTTTTTCATAATCAGCTATCACCCCTGACATCCTGTCCCTATATATATAATCGCTAATCCACGGATATAAAGCAGTAATTATTCCGATTATTATAATTATCACAGGAAAAATTTTATATAATACAATTGATTTTGCACTATACTTTTTATTCTTCTGTCTCTTCATTTCTCTTTCTTCTTGCAACGGCTACTCCTACACCGGCAGCAATCATTCCGATAATCGGAAGAAGTCTGATTCCATAGCCGCCTGTTTGTGGCATAAACCAGTTCTTTGAGTTCAATACACTTAATCCTGCAACTGCATTTGCTGATGTCTTATATGTACCAAGATTGACTGCCTGTCCATCTACTGTTGCAGTCGCACTTTCAACACCACCCTTTGCCATGGCAATCTTCCCTGCCGGTCTTCCTTCTCCTGACGTCGCATTTAACTTATCTGCATCATTTATTGTCATTCCATCCCAGCCTGCAACTGCCGATTCAATGTCCTGTGTTGCTGTCTTAATATCAATCACAATCGGCTCCTTTAATAAGGAATATTTATTGTCTGTTGCTGTTTCTGTCAGTTCGTATTTATCTCCCTCAATACCATAAATCAGTAACTTACCATTTGCGTTTGGAACAAACTGTGTCGCTTCACTCTCGTTTTCAGTTTTTCCTGTAACATAGTAAATCTTATCGTTTCCTGATGTTTCCGTTTTATCAGATACAACATAGTATCCATCTGTCGTGTTATAAAGTGTAAACTTAACATTTTCCGCATTGCCATTGTTATCTGAGAATGTCTTTGTCACATCAATACCATATGTAAATACAATAGCTTCGTCTTCCAATGTGTCATAAAAACCTTCTGATGTTCTACTCCATATAAGCTGAACGTCGTTTGGATTTCCTTCATCACCAAGAGTTGCTGTTGCGTCTGAATTAACTTTTGCCTGATAGTAAACAACCATATAGTAATCAGAATATTTTTCATTAATTTCCTTCAAACCTTTTTCCGTTACGGTAACAGTTAACGATGAAGTATCATCTTTATTTTCAGATGTTTTAATTGCTGCAAATTTATTTGTTGATGATACATCCCAGATGGCAGCTGCTCTTGTCACATCATTTACAGATGCATATTTAGCATCTTCACCATTTACGTCTGCATCATATGTTTTAACGCTTCCAACCGTAGAACCCGGTTTATGCGCTGCAATGTCATCAGCCCATGTTTCCGGATTTGACTCATAAAATGCAATCTGTACTGTACCAGCGACATATTCAATACCTTTGCTTAGTGTATCGTTAAACTGATACTGTGTCAGATAAGTTGATTCAGATGTAACATGCGGAAGTTTTGACAAAAGAATGTAGTCAAGTATATCTCCCTCGGATGCTGTAGTCGATGAATCATAATAATACTCTTTTCTGTCAGCTACAAACTTATCATTCTTTTCATATTCAGATACAAGATAATCCTTCCCCTGTTTCCTTTTGGAACCGTCTGTTACATTATTTCCTTCTGCATTTCTAACTAATTTCTCCAAAGTAGGATTTCCTGACTGATTCTTTGGATATACATAAACATCATAGAACCATCCTTTTCCATCAGAATGTGTCATTGGTATAGACACAATCCATGGTTCAACTGTCATTGTCACCTGTTCTGGAACCTTCGTCTCTACGATAAGATACAGTCCAAGGTCAAGATTTTCAGCCTTTGCAAGACCATTTTTATCCGTTAATTCCATTGCAGTACCATTTTTAACTGCATAAGCCTCTAACTTATTTTTAGCTTTGACCCCTTTTTCATTCGTAGCCCTGACCGCATCCTGAAGTGTTGATGCCGTATAATGATACTTTGTTCCTGTACATTTGTTTGCTTCATTATCCGATTTCATATTTTCCGGCGTTATGGAATCCAGCCCCAAAATCGTTCGGAGTTCTGCATCAATCTCATAGACTACTTTTATCTCTTTCTTACCATCCACTACTTTAGATGACGTCTCAATCTGTCCAAGATTCACATAAGTAAACTCAACACCGGAAATTTCAAAATCTTTAAATTTGTCTTCCACAACACGATTTTGTTCTCCACTGGAAAAACCTGTTGCTTCTGTGTCATTCGTATCAAGACCCGCAATTTGTTTTGCTGCTGTCATGTCATACTTTCTGATTGTCATACTGCCCTTTTTTGCATAATCAATGATATCTGCATTATTAAGAGCGTCTTTTACTGCTTCTGTGTTTGAGGCATACGCTGATGAATATCCTGTGTCTGCCATTATCGGTAATACTGTCCGAACCGCCAAAACAAGTACCAGAGCAATAGTGCTTATTTTTTTTAAACCTTTTCTCATCTCTTTTCCTCCTAGATAAACTATAATTTATATAAAACCTTTAGGTTGTTATATTGAAAACACAATATCTTTAACATTTCACGCTTTTTCCTCGCTGCTCATACAAAAAAGACATTACAAAGATGTAATGTCTCTCATGCTATTTCATTTTCTGTATATATGTTTCCTTGTACAAATTTTATAATTTTCTCTTTAAACTGTAATTTGACAAAAATATTTAATACTAAAATCAATGATTGGATAAAATCCCCCAATTTTTTAGCTTTATAATTTCAAACATTTCATAATCACAAAATATATTATATTTTCCATTTAGTTATACAAAAATATAATCTTTTTTCTTCTCCAAAAATGAAATCACATGTTCTCTTCTTTAAGTTACATCATACACTACATACTCTATCCTATTATCAATGTTCTTACGTTTTCCCTTTTGGTCTAATCTTTTGTATATAACTTTATAAACTATTTTTACATTATAAATACAGTTGTAAAACAATAATTTTAAGTCAATTATACGACTATATTTGTTTTTTATCAACTATAGATGATATTTTTTTACAAAAATATACACAAAACCGTAATCACTTGATATGAAATTTTCAATGTCCAGGTATAAACAATATTTCCTGTAATTCTCTCCAAATATTCATAAATACCTTAATTTTATACTTATTAGATAAAGCGTTTGTTATATTGTATCATATAATTTATAAAATTCAACATAATATTTATGTTTCAGATGCTTTATTTTTGTGTTATTGCATCTTTAATAAATCCTGTAACCTATGTATCCATTCTCTTAAAATAGTACATTTTCCTTTATCCCATTCATATACCCAGAAATCATACTTACTTTGTCCTTTTATCTTTGCATACTTCAAATAAAACTTCGCTCTTAAAAATCTTTCTTTCAAAAGACTGTAATCTTCAACAACCAATAACATATTGTTGCTATTTTTAAAGTTGCTGCTGACAAATTTATTTTTCCAGAAAAAATCTTTATCACAAATAATGCGCACGGTTATCGCATTACTCACCTCAGGCAAAACAGAGCTATGCCTTACGAGCATTTTCATTTTTGATTGACAATACATAAGATTTTCATCGTTCATCCAATCTATAAAAACAGAATAACCGGCATCATTAAACAACTTGACCACCGTCACTAACTTTCTCCTATCCAAATGATTGTACGATAAACAAATATCATACCTTTTTCCAATTATTTTCAGCTTTGCATCATAATACTTTGCCATTCTTTCATTTTCACTTTTTACCACACTTTCGTACTTTAGATATTCAATCTCACTCATCCTTTTGCACTTAGTAAACAAATTATTATCATTATTTTTCATTACTTTATCCCCTTTCGATACTTTTTCATAAATTTTAAAAAACATAATCTGATTAAAAACTTTATCTATTTTATAAAATTTAATAAACAAGTACAAATAAAAATTTATTAATTATCCAACGATGTCATAATTCCTATAAAATAAAGAAGCTTTCCCATAACTTTTCACAGTCACACGAAAACTTCTCTATATTTTTCTATTTTGTTGTAGCCTTTGCTTTGCGCTTTCTCAGGATAATCCACAAAATTCCTGAAACAATGAGAACTAGTCCAATTATTACAACCCATCTTAGTAATGTATTTGTCCAAAAAATAACAAATGCACTAGGAGAAACCGTAATATTATAAAAAATTTCCTTAGAACTGTAACTGTTACCCGCCTTATCTTTACATGTAATAATTACATTTTGATACATTCCCTCTTTCAAATGAAATATTAATTTATTTGAATCTTTTTCTAGTGTGTTCTCAAGGCTGTCTCCCGTCAAATCAAATGGTGTGTTAATAATGTTTCCATCTCTGTCTGTCACTTCAACAATAACCGATGAAAGTTTTCCCCCATCATCCGTTGGTATTATCGTAACGGTCTGGCTGTCTGTCTGATACCTTCCATTTTTCTCCATTCCCGAAACAGTCAACACAGGAGATGTCTTATCAATAACAAAACTTATCTCCGCTTTTTTTATATCACTGTAAGCTACTGTCTTTGTTTTGTCCGTCGATGTAACTATTACAGAATAATTATTTTCTTCCTGAAACAGGGATGACTTAATAGAATATTCATATCTGCACCATTTTCCTTTTCCTTCTGATTTAGAAACGGTATAATCTATTCCTTCCCTCAATTCCCTGTTATTCAATTCCACTTTATAACTACGGAGTGGGTCCACATTAATCTCAACGATTTTGATATCGCCATCTACACTTTGATTATAGTAATTATCTACAATCTGTTTTGCGTAATCATCCAACATAAAAGCAGAACCTTTTCTATTAACGGAAAATGACAGGTTCTTTGACTGCTCATTTCCTGAGTCTGATATTGTAAATGTGTCAATAGAATTTCCTGCATAGTCAGCAGCTTTACATTTTAATGTATAAACTGCATCTTCCTTTAAATTATCAATCACATAAGAATGCGTCTTACCCTTGTCGCTCAAAACACCTTTTCCAATATCAATTATCTTTGTCTTAAACTTACCATCCCCTGTTTTATATACTGCCGATAATTCAGCATCAAAAGCACCGGAATTTAGATTCTCATCTTTGGAAACAATGGTAAATCCTATTTTATCCTTCTTATTTGCAGAATTATTCTTGATTCCCTGAACCATAATTGTCGGTTTCCTGCTGTCTATGGTCAATTCATTGGATTGATATGATTTCATCTTGTTCTGTGACCTGTCTTTATAATCCACATTTAATTTATAATGCCCGTCACCGGATATTGTAACTATACCAGTCCAATTATCTCCATTCTGTGTCCATTTTTCTGCCCTTCTGGATGCACCATTTACTTTAATGGAAACATCCTCAGGATAAAAGTTCGCCTCGTTAATCTGAATTGTAGCTGTAATATTTCCTGTGTAATAAGAAATTCCATTATTAGATGCAACAGGTTTATTTAAGGTTACATTACCCTGTGGTGCGATGTTATCTACTACCACAGTCTTCTTTTCTTCTTTGTCTGAAGAATTATCTGAACGGTCATACGCAGTAAATCTAACCTTACCTCTAAATTGGTTATCACCTTTTAACGTATTTTTCGGAATATTAAATTTCGCTACTGCTGTCTTGCCGCCATTTATATAAGTTATTCTTGCATTTGTAAGGGCTTTATCAATTAACTCTGCATTTCTTTTGCTTACACCCTTAGCATTTTCATAACTGTAAACAAACTTATGTATGCCTGATATGTTGTCATCGGCCTGTATTGTAACCGTCATCTGCGCATTATAAAAGCCAAATGTAACTGAATTTAATACATTTTCAAAAATATTCGTACTATAAGATACTTTCAGATTAGCAGGATTTGTTTTATCTACTGTAAACTTATCAGATTTATATCTTAAAATGTTTCGGTTAGATAAATCCTTATACTTTACATCAAATGTATAATTTGCATTTTTTGTATAAGCAATTTTTGCCGTATGCACATCACCATTGGATTTCCAATTTCCTCTGTTTTTTAGATATTTTGCAAAATCCATAACTTTTATATCATTTCCGGTTATATCTTTTGCTTTTACGACCACTTCCACATCATCTGCTCTAAAATTATGCTCCGTAATTGTTATCATTGCAGTCTGCTTTTTATCATAATACTTTCTTCCCTTGACAGTTCGAATCACATTATCTTCGCTGTATTCCACATCTATCGCAGGTCTGGTTTTGTCAATGATTATCTCATTACTTGTATAAGATTTCATCTTATTGTTAGAACGGTCTTTATAATCCATTGTCACAACATAGTGTCCCTCTTTTGCAATTGTTATGGAAGAGGTCCAGTTATCATCTTTCCACTTTTTCCACTTTTCAGCTCTCACCTTTTGTCCGTTAATTTTAATTTCAACATCTTCCGGATAAAAGTTTGCCTCATTGACAGAAAATGTCACAATTGCCTGACTTTGATAATATAATTTATATTTATTACCTTCTGTCGAATAATTATATTTATCTACTGTCTTCAAAGTTTTTGCATTCACAACATGTTCCGCATTACTAAAGCTTACAGTTCTTGTTGGTGAAATCGTATCCACCACAACCACACGGTGACTGTCCTTATATTCGTCGCTATGATTTCCTGCCTTGTCCGTGACGACTGCTGAAATCTTTCCCCTGTACTGTTTCGCTTCGTCTGCTGTAAGTGTAAACTCAACCGATGATATTTTTTTGTCATAGCTATTCGTAAATTTATCATCTGTATTTTTTATCGTTCCATTTTCTTTTTCTCTATTGCTACTGCTAACTTCGCTTTCCTTTTCATAATACCAGCTAATATAATCAATTCCTGACGTATCATCTTCTGCTGTTATTTTGACTGTCACGCTTGGATTATAATAACCGAATGTAATCCCCTCAAGAAACTTATCCAACAGAGATTCGCTATATGATACCCTTATTTCCTCTTTAGCGGGTGCTGTTTTATCAATGACAAAGGCTGATACATTGTCCGGAGATACTTCTCCATTATCAAGTAATTCCGTATCCTCCATATCTGCATCGTATGTATCTGCCGGATTTCCTCTTAAATCACTATAGTTTATTACAAAATCATACTGTGCATCCGCATCAAAAGTCACCGTAGCAGTATGGATATCTCCTTCACTTACCCAGCTTTCTCTATCCTTAAGATATGCTGCATAATCTTTTACACCCACATCCTTTCTTGCAACGTCTTTTGCAAGTACCAATGTCTCCACATCCTCTGCCCTGAAATTGTGCTCTTCTACAGTAATTTTAGCTGTTCTTGCCTGCGCGTAATACTTTCCATTCACAGCCTCATTATTATCATACACTACAGAAATTTTAGGCTTATTGTCATCTATCATAATATAAGGTGACAGATATTCCTTCATCTCATTTGTTGAGCGGTCGGAATATGTCATTAAAATAAGATAATCCCCATTTTCTTCTATCTTAATATTTCCTATCCACTTGTCTGTATCCGCAATCTGCTCCCAGTCCAGTTCGTTACTTTTTACAACACGTTCTTCTTCTGTCTCCACATTTTTCACCGTGATATGAACATCTTCCGGATAGAAGTTTGCCTCATCAACGGTAATCGTCGCTGTGGCTTCTTCTTTGTAATAGAGCTTATATCTGCCCTCGCTGCTGTAATCATACGCTTCTACATCTTTCAGTGTATCTGCATCTACTACTCTGTCAGCCTGACTATAGGACACGGTTCTTGTCGGTGCAATCGTATCTACAACTACAACATGGGCATTATCATGATATGTTTCACTTAGATTTCCTGCTTTGTCCGTCGCTTCCGCCGAAATCTTCCCCCGGTATTGCTCTGCCTCCTCCGCCGGAAGCGTAAACTCCACACTTGCTGTTTTATTATCACTACTGTAACTGAATTTCTCATCCGTATTATTTATTGTTTTATCTTCCTTATCCACATTTATGCTGCTTGCGCCATCTTCTTTTTCATAATACCAATGAATATTGTCGATTCCCGATATATCATCCTCCGCTGTTATTCGAACTGTAACATCCGGATTATAATAACCGAATGTAATCCCCTCAATCAGCTTATCTAACAAGGACTTACTATAAGACACATGAATATTTTTACTATCCGGCGCTGTTTTATCAATGACAAAGGCTGATACATTTTTCAGTGATACTTCTCCATTATCCAGTTCCGTATCCTCCATATCTGCATCATATGTATCTGCCGGATTTCCTCTTAAATCACTATAGTTTATTACAAAATCATACTGTGCATCCGCATCAAAAGTCACCGTAGCAGTATGGATATCTCCTTCACTTACCCAGCTTTCTCTATCCTTAAGATATGCTGCATAATCTTTTACACCCACATCCTTTCTTGCAACGTCTTTTGCAAGTACCAATGTCTCCACATCCTCTGCCCTGAAATTGTGCTCTTCTACAGTAATTTTAGCTGTTCTTGCCTGCGCGTAATACTTTCCATTCACAGCCTCATTATTATCATACACTACAGAAATTTTAGGCTTATTGTCATCTATCATAATATAAGGTGACAGATATTCCTTCATCTCATTTGTTGAGCGGTCGGAATATGTCATTAAAATAAGATAATCCCCATTTTCTTCTATCTTAATATTTCCTATCCACTTGTCTGTATCCGCAATCTGCTCCCAGTCCAGTTCGTTACTTTTTACAACACGTTCTTCTTCTGTCTCCACATTTTTCACCGTGATATGAACATCTTCCGGATAGAAGTTTGCCTCATCAACGGTAATCGTCGCTGTGGCTTCTTCTTTGTAATAGAGCTTATATCTGCCCTCGCTGCTGTAATCATACGCTTCTACATCTTTCAGTGTATCTGCATCTACTACTCTGTCAGCCTGACTATAGGACACGGTTCTTGTCGGTGCAATCGTATCTACAACTACAACATGGGCATTATCATGATATGTTTGACTGCAATTTCCTGCTTTGTCCGTCGCTTCCGCCGAAATCTTCCCTCTGTACTGTTTTGCTTCATCTGCTGTAAGTGTAAACTCCACACTTGCTGTTTTTTTATCACTACTGCAACTGAATTTCTCATCCGTATTATTTATTGTTTTATCTTCCTTCTCCACATTTATGCTGCTTGCGCCATTTTCTTTTTCATAATACCAATTGATATAGTCGATTCCGGATGTGTCATCCTCTGCTGTTATTCGAACTGTAACATCCGGATTATAATAACCGAATGTAATCCCCTTAATCAGCTTATCTAACAGGGACTCACTATAAGACACATGAATATTCATACTATCAGGTTCTGTCTTATCTACTACGAACTCATCAGAATATGTATCGGCTTCCTTTCCCGCCAGATTCGTGTATGCAATTGAAAAATAATACTGTGCATCTGTGTCAAAGGTTACCGTTGCCGTATGCTCTGTCTGATTTCCTGACCAGTTCTCTCTCTCCTTCAAATATGCGTTATAGTCGGACACGATTACATCTTTTCCATCCTTATCTTTTACAATAAAGGAAGGAGAAACCTTCTGTCCTGCAACATCCTCTGCCACTACAACTGCCTCAACATCATCAGCTCTAAAATCACGGTCTTTAATGGTTATCGTTGCCGTCCTTGATTTCTTATAATACTTTTCATTCTCAACCTCTTTATTATCATATTCCACTTCTATTTTAGGCTTTTGTTTATTAATAATAATATTGGGTGATGTATATTCTGTCATTTTATTGGAAGAATAGTCTGTCCCGGACATAGAAATAACATACTCACCATCCTCATTTATATTGATGACTCCTATCCACTTTTTTGTATCTTCTTTCTGATACCAATTTAGCTCACTTTTGGATACCTTATATTCCTGATTTGCCCGAACATTTTTAACCCTGACTTCTATGCCATCCGGATAGAAATTTTTTTCATCAACCGTTATCGTTGCTGTAGCTTTCTCCTTATAATAGAGATTATATTTACTCTCACTGCCGTAATCATATTCTTTTACATCTTCCAAGGTTTCTACATCTACTACTCTTTCAGCCTGACTATAAGATACACTCGTTGTTGGCGAAATATTATCAAATACAACAACGTATCCACTATCCTCTGTAGTCGTATCATGTCCTGCACAATCACATGCCTTTATAATAATATTCCCTTTTAAATCTTCAACACTCTCCACTCTCAGCGTAATTTCTGCTGATGCTTCCGTGCCGTCTTCCGAATACGTTAAACTCTTTTTATCCAACTCCCCTTCCGTCGCTTCCAGTTTCGTTATATGTTCGGTATCATTGCTGTGATATTCCCAGTGCATACTTTCAATTCCCGATAAACTATCTGTCGCCGAAATCGTCACTGTTACCGTACTTTGATAATATCCGTATGTGATGTTTTCCCAAAATGTTCCCTTTGGTTCCTCATAATTTATCATCAGATTCTCCGGACCTGTCTTGTCTATCTTTAAATTACTGCTGTCTATAGTTGTTCCCAGTGTAATCGAGCCATCTTCTTTATCTTTAAGATATATATCAAACCCATTATTTTTACCTTCATTCTCTACAACAATTTTATCTGAAAAATCTGCATTTAATGCATTTGATTTACCAATGAGATAACCTACTTTGGGTTTGATTGTAATATCACTTCGGTACCAGCCATTTTTCGATTCTCCTTCTATTATATATGCGTTTTCCGGACAGATATTTTCTTCGACCTCAACACAATACTCAGAAGCTGCCTCTTCATATCTTTCACATTTCGCAATGGATGCCTTCACCACAACCATTCCTGTTTTTCCATCTTTAAAGGTAAGCTCTCCACTATTTTGATTAATTTCCGCAATATCCTCCCCGGATATTATTATATAGCTGACCTCGCCTTTACTGTCTGTCTGACTGCTGAAAGCCTTATTTTTATAAGATATTGTTCCATATTTAATTTTATTCGAAGCAACATTTTCAAATTGAACCTGCTGTTTCGCTCTTTCAATTGTAATTTTATACTCTGCCTCTGCGGCTGCATATATGTCATCACCTGAATGAATGGCTCTCACAGTAACAGTGCCGGCCTTTTTTATTTTTAATGTTTCATCCTGAATGTCTGCTACATCCTTGCCCTCTACAATCTCATACTCGACTTCTTGGTTACTGCTCTCTATGCCAACTACCTTATTGGTATAGGTCAAACCGTTTTCATAAATAAGCGTTTCCGGTTCTTTCTCAAAACGAAAGCCGGACTGTTGTTTTTTTCCCACTTCAATCGCCACTGACACCGGTTTGCTCTCATTATAGTCATTGTCCCCCTCTCTATAGATAACAATCTGAAATTTTCCGGACCTCTTTATTGTAAGCCCCGTTCCATCCTTGTTAATCTCCGCTATATTATTTGTTCCTTCTAATTTATTACCGACAATATCATACTCTTCACCAATGCTATAAATATAATTTCCGCTTCCATCTCCACCCGAAACTTCTAAATTCGGCAATTCAGAACTTTTATCTGCCAACTTGATACTTTCCGGTATTCCTAATTCCAGCTTTGACTGCATTCCTTTTTCCATATGAAATTCAAGGCTGCTTTCTGCCCCTTCATATTTTTCATCACCGGAATATTTCACTGAAAACACATAATCATTAACTGCAGTTTTCGGAATTTCAAAAATATATTCACGTCCTGTTCCTGCATCCTTCGTTAATTCAGCAATAATCGAATTGTCACTTTTTACCCGAACCGTATATGTCAGGGTTCCCGTAGCATCCTGATTTAAGTTGATTACCTGTATGCCCACCTTCTCTATCGGTCTCGTCTGTGTAGTCGATGCACTATCTTTCATTGCAAGCATCATATTGTCAGACAGAATCTTATTTATGCTAACCTTGACTTCCCGCGTCTCAACTTCAGTACCATTCAATCCCATGACTTTACATGTATAAATACCACTATCTTTCAGACTGACATTGTCAATATGTATTGACTGTCCTACAGCGCCTGTGACTTCTTGTCCGTCTCTATACCACCGATAAGTATTTTCATCAGCATTTTTTGCAGATGCACTTAAATTTAATTCATCTCCCACATTTAAAACCACATCTTTAGGTTCTATGGTAAATTCAGCATCCGGATATTTTTTTACTGTAATATGAAGAATAACATCTAATAAACTTTCTTCTGAAACTTTAACACCTTCCGGTATCTTCACTTTACCTGAAACATTAAATTTCTGTTCCTCTGATTTACAGTTTACATCATATTTTATAGTGCTGTAATCCCATTCAACTTGAGCCACATCATGTTTCTTTGTTGATGTATTTATATGCACACTTACCGGAAGCTTATCTTTCAGTACCTCTATTTTCGTTCCATTATCAACAATCAGGCTTTCTAATCCGTCGATGCTTTCTAATATCTCTGTCTCTACTGCCTTTTCTTCCCATCGGGTTTGTTCAAAGTTGCTTAACTCCACAAGCAGATATTGTCTGCTTTCGCTATTAAAGGTTACTGTTCTCTTCTTTCCATCAATAGTCAGTTCCATTTCAGTTCCGTCTAACTCTTCCAAAGAATATTTTGTAACCCAAATTCCATCACTATCTGTCATGCCTGTATCCGATAACAAGTTTCCCTCGTCATTATTTGTCAAATAACATTCTATATCCGCCATTGGTATTTCTTTTTGAAGTACCTGAATTTTAAAATTATCGTCATTTCCCTCTGCATAGATTTCATGACTCAAAGGACACATACATATAACTATTGCAACGGACATAACAAACGCTATTACTTTTTTTAGTTTCTCTCCCATTTTCATTTGTTTTCTCCCTTCCTTATATATTGAATATACTGATAATTTTTTCCATTCATATAACTATGTAACTGTATCAATAACATTGATAGGGACAACAATAAATACACTGTTGCTTCATTTGCTCTCACAATACAATATATCAATACAACAATACAAAGTAACATCAATATATCTATGACAGCCGCTGCCTTACTCGTGCAAAAACAAACCACTCCCGGCGCCCTTTTCACAGTCAGCTCTTTTATTACATCATTTTTTCTTCTTACATTTATATAAAAAAACAATATGTATCCGATAATAAATCCACCCCAGAACATACTTCCGGTAATTATGAATGGTATTCTACTGCCTGTTTCAATTGCGAATTTACTAGCCAATGGCATAAAAGAAAACGAACACGAAAATACCAATAAACATAAATACATAATATATGACAAGATAATTGTCTTTCTTCGTTTGATTTTATTTACTCTCATCTTGAATCAATCCTTTCTGTTGCATGTGTAAATGTAATATCATATTCGATAGAAAATCTATATTTACCTGCAATTTTTCCGATATCATCCATCTTTTGTCTGTCTGAAACTGTCGTCACTTTAGGTGTAGACTGTTTCAAAACCGTAGTTTGATTATTTTCTGTGTTTTGAAGAAGTGTTGTATGATTATCTAACACTTGCGTTTCAGAAGAATGTGATGTCTTTTCTAACTTTTCAGTGCCTGCACTAATATTTGAACTTTCACGAAAAGGATACAAATTTCCTGAATTTGAAATCTTATCTGTTACTCTTCCACGTTTCTGATTTACTTCACTGGGTTTATATGCCTTATTCCCTGTTGCCTTATTTCTTTCTCTAATATCACGAATTGCCTTTTTCGCATTGGAACCTGTTAAATCACCAACTACTCCAATAATTTTAAGCTTAAAAAACAGAAAAACAGACAGCAATAACATAAATCCACTCAAGCCTGCGCATATATAACACATCCAGATATATGATTCATAAGTCATGACTCTATCCCTCCTTTTCGCTTTGCTCAGCCGAATACAGACGCTCCTTAGTTTTCGTTATGTTCTTTAACAATTCGTCTAATATCACTTTTACATCCTCTAATTTCGTTTCTTTTTTAAGTTCTTCTGACTCAACCTTTACCTGCGATAACACTGTTTCTATCTCATCTTTTTTAACGTTTACTAAAAAATAAGTTGATTTTTCATAAATTGTATTTACAATTTCATCCCACACTAAAATTTTTATATCATTCTCTTTCAGTGTCCCTGTTCTCTCTTGCAGTTGTTTTAAATCTTTCCATAAAGCCTGATATGCCTCATACATTTTTTCTGTTCTTTTTTGGTCCTCATATTTTTTAATTTCAATTCGATTTTGACCGATACTACAATAAATTTTTGCAATAGGATACTTACTTTCCGCCTCCCTGAACCATTCTACGGCTTGAGAATACCTCTCCGATATTACTTCATAATCATACCAATATGCGAGACCTATTTCGTTACAGACCTCTGCATATCCATCCGGATTAATTTTTTTTAATGTTTGAAATGGATAAAGTGTTGTCGAAAACCCTGAAGCATTCTTTGTATCCACTCCTGCACTTAACTGCACAATCGAAGCAGCTTCCGTTTTACTAAATGAAAAATCTCCCTCACTACTGCTTAAAAATAGGGAGAGCATTTCGAGATAAGCTTCTGTTTTTTCCGGTTCTATCTTAATTGCATTCATAAACAATTCCGTTCTTTCTTTTTGAGACAAATCAGGATTATTTGCATTTTCCACCTGAATGCTATAATTTTCACTTTTCTTATTTTGCGCTGATACATATCCGAAAACAGAGGTTCCTGCCAGCGCAATTGTCAATACGCTTGTTGCGAAAAAACTGATAAGTTTTCTCTTCTGTTTTTTTCTGTATATTTCTCCCATTTCATTATGATGCTCTAGTGCATATAACAATTCCGTACAGGACTGGTATCTGTCCTCCGGCTGAGGCTCAGTACATTTGATAATTATTGCATCCAGTCCGGGAGATAATGCGGGATTCACAGCCCGAACAGACCTGTTACTAATTACATATTTACATGGGTCAATCCCTGTCAGCAGATGATACAATGTAATTCCCAGACAATATATATCGGTTCTGGCATCTGTTCTTCCAAGTCCACTGCCGATATACTGCTCTGGCGCCGCATAGCCGATGGTTCCAATTCCTGTGGTTTCTCCCAAATCAATTTCATATGTTTTCGCCGTACCAAAGTCTATCAATGTTATATTTCCATCCGGCTTTAACATAATATTTGCCGGTTTCATATCACGATAAATTATCGGTGGATTACAGGAATGCAAATATCCCAGAGCATCACACAGCTGCTTTGCCCACTCAATCACATATTCCTGTGGCTGTGCGCCATGCTCCTCTAAAGCCTTGTCCAAAGAATTTCCCTCTATGTAATCCATTACAATAATAAAACTCTCTTCATCTTCTATAACATCGATGACACTGGGAATATTGGGATGATTCAGACATTTCAATGTATCAATTTCCGCTACCAGTCCCTGACGCACCGTATTGAAATCCATTTTGCCATCTTTTCTGATTTCTTTGACTGCCCAGGTTTTATTTGCTTTTTCATTCAGCGCCATATAAACAACACTCATGCCACCATGACCGATTTCGCTGAGAATCTTATATCTTCCATCAAGAAGTGTCCCTATTTCTAACATACTGCTTTCCCTTCTCTAGTAAGTCCTGATTGTAATTACGGAAATATTATCCTGCTCCATACGACTTTTATTTAAACCGATTAAATATTCCACATTCTGTCTCATGGTCTTCTCATCTAACATTCTGTTCGGCTCTAACATCTCAAATATTTCATAAGATGATACCTCATGACGAAATCCGTCGGAACACAACATATACACCGCATTTTTTCTTGTCCTGCCGAAGAAAAAGTCAGGATAGACATCTTCTGATGCGCCAATGCACTGTAACAACACACTTCGTCTAGGGTCGCTTTCTGCCTCCTCAGGAGTTAAATTGCCTAACGCAATTTCTCTTTCCACCAATGTCTGGTCTTTTGTCAACTGCCTGATTCCTTCTGCCAATTCATAGGCCCTGGAATCACCCACATTCATAATATAGTATCGTTCCTCTGTTATAAGCATAGCAACAACCGTGGTACCCAGACGGATACCACAGTGATTTCCATAATTTATAATTCTGTTGTTTTGCGTTTCGGCAATACGACTCCACTGCTGTCTGATAACGCTATCTTCTATTGGTTTATCACAAATTTCCGGAAGTTCTTCCACAACCCAGGTTTGAAATGCTTCTACCAGTTCGCTGCTTGCCACTTCACCTTTTGCAAGTCCTCCCATTCCATCGCAGAGCAGGGCAAATACCATTTTCCCCTGCTGTGTATCTAAAATTTTTACTGTTAAACTATCCTGGTTTGTACTCTTTTTTATGCCGATATCCGTGCTGGCTGATATTATATAATTCAATCTTTTGTACCACCTTATATTTTTTAGTAAATTCTAAATTCAAATTCTTCATTGGCAAGCTTAAGTATATCTCCATGATTCATCTGCACCTGGTCTCCACTCTGAATCATATTTCCATTGATAAACGTATGGTTTGTAGAATTCATATCAATTATGAAATATGTGTTGTCTACTGTAACAATGTCTGCATGACTGCGGCTGATTGCTGTGTTGTCACCTATGAAATAATCTACATAACTTTTTTCTTTTCCAATGCGGAAACGAGGTTTGTTAATTGGTATTTTTTCATTGTTTTTCTGACGGATAATATATGGTGCTGGCTGTTGCGCAGATGTCTGTGCCGCCGTTAGGACTGTAGTTTCCCCCGGTACACCTCCGCCCAATACAGTGGTTTCGCCAAAGTTTGCTGATACCTGTGAATAATTAGTTCTTGGCTGCAAAATCGCTCCTATTTCTTTACTATTATTTTGCCCTATATCTAAATTGGCAGATAAAATTTTATTTTCCTGCACATCCACAGATTCTTTATCCGCATTTACCATGGAAGCTGCCGGCATTTGCGACTGATTCTTTATACCCGGAACAGCAAATTGAGAATGATTCATTGCCGAAGCCTTTTTGGCTTCTGAATTCTTTTCTCTCGAAACCGTCTCTGATTGATGTTTTTTTGATTTTTTTTGTTGTTTATATAATTCCTTATTTTCCTTACTATAGTGCATCAACAAACCAATCATAGATATTTTTTTCTCATCTGTCTTTTCTTTATGGTTAGCAATATTGTCTGGTATTGTTATATTATTATTAGAAACCGGAGTATCCAATTTTAAATTTGCATTTGGATTTTGCTGAATATTATTATTTAATACATTCGAAGAGACCGATTCCACTTTAACACTGTTATCTGATTTCATATGTAAATTATTATTAATCGTGGCTTCCCTATCTTCATCTCGAACATTCTCTCCTCGGTTTATTTTATTTACACTGCTTTTTTCTGTATCTACGGACAATTTTTTTATTACATTTTTAAATTCCTCCGGCTGAAAAACGGATGTACTATTGAGATAATTAATTATTCCTGCAACATAATCACAGTTTTCTCTTTGGTCAAATTGTGTGGAAAACATTATATTTTTAAAAAACATAAGTATATCTGTACTATCTCCCTCCATAATAACCGGAAGAGATATTAGTTCTGCTTTACTGGTTATAACGTCTACAAATATATAATCCAAGTCCAATATCAGTGTTTTTTGCTCAATCATATATTCACTTGCCGAAATCAGTGCATCTGCAATACTTTCAAAAACGCTTAGAAGACGTTTCTTATTCACTATTCCGGAAAAAAATTGTGTGACTGGTATTTTTTTAGAAATATTATATTTGAAATACTTTTTATCATCTAATTGAGTAAAAATAACCGACATTATCCCTAAAATATTATTATTTGTTATCATTCCTAAACTAAGTTCATCTATTTCATCCATTTTGTTTAATTCGTATACCAAATAAGAATACATTCCCTGTGTTTCTTTTCTAAACTCCATCCTTCTGCTCCTAATTCATATATCTAAATAGAGATAATGTCATCCATCCCTCATTATCTTTTACCATAGTTACTCCATTATCTGAAAAAGTTTTTACATCACTAAAAATGTTTTCTATGACCATTTTGCCATTTTCATCTATATATCCCCATTTCCCGTTTTTCATAACTGCTCCCATACCGAGAGAAAAAGATTTTGCTCCTTCAAAATAGTCATCATTTAATAGCTTCCCATTTATATCTATAAATCTCCAGCTTCCCGATGATTTAACGGCAGCATAACCGCCCTTTTCTTCAAACAGATTTGCCCCTTCATATTCTTCATTTGTTACATTCTTTCCTGCTTTATCAATCATTTCGTATTTTTCATTCACCTGGACAAAAGCACGTCCCATGTTAAATGCGATATTTTTTTCATTAATTACTATATTTTTATATGGCGTTTTATTTATCTTCTGTCCTTTTTTATTAATAAAATACCAGTTATTTCCCTCTTTTACTGCGGCAACTCCTTCATTAAAGTTGGTCGCGTAATCATAATTTCCAAATTGTTTTTCAAATTCTACATTATAATAAGAATATTTTCCATTCTCTTTAATAACAATAAATCCCTGACAGATGTCTCCTAAAAATTCGCAATTCATTTTTTCAGGAGGCACTTTTCTTTTATTTCCCTCTTCATCAACATAATATTTTTCTCCATTCATTGATACCGAAATTAACTCATCACTATAATTTCCAATATCATCAAACTTGCTAAATAACACAAATTTACTGTTATATAAAAGACCTTTTTTATTATTCTCTGTCACAACGAAATATCCGTTTCCTGCCGATACAGCATTTTCATACCTATCTAATTCCAATTCATATTTATATTTTATGGAACTGTAAAGCTTTTGGGTTTTGTTTGTCACTAATCCTCTATGTTCTATATCTTCCACCAAGTCATATGCATCCTCATATTTTTTACTATCTATGTATAATTCCAATAATTTGTCATACATTTTGGAAGATTCAGAGTAGACGTCAACTCCATTTTCCATCCATTTGATACATTCATCTATGTCATTATTTTTTACAAGCATATCAGCAACTTCCAATCTTAAATTATCGGAATCTATCATATTAATTGCCTCTTTATAACAGCTCAACGCATCTACTACGATTCCCTGTTTCGCATATTCCCTTGCTTTTTCTACATATGAAGTATACATTTTTTTATTTTCAATATTTGTAGATATTAAACTGTAAGTAGAATACAACATTGCTATCATCAAAAAAATTGGTACTAAAAACTTATATCCTTTCATTGCTCCTCCTTAGTATCCCGATACACAAATCGAAATGAATGTTCCAATTAAAATATATGGTGCAAAGGGAATTACATCGTTCTTTTGCTTTTTTTTCGTTAACAGGAAAAAAACACATGCAAAGAAAATAACTATAATAGACGTGAAAATTGAGGACATTGCTCCGTCTAATCCCTGTAACAATCCAATTAACAATAATATTTTTACATCGCCCATTCCTAAGCCATTCTTTACAATAATCAGACATAAAATACAAATAATAGAAAATGCAATGCATACAATAATTTCTGATATAAAATTCTTTAACCATATGTCTTTATACGCAATCACTTCTGTAAATGTAATTCCCACCCATAAAATTAATCCCAAAAAAATTATTTTATTGGGGATTCTATACTCTAAGTAATCATAAAAGGCTGCTACAAATAACAAAGAAATCACAGTAATACATCTTATATTTTGAATAACACTGTTTTGTGTATACACAAGTTCTAAGAATAACATCCCCCCTACAATACCCAGAAATGAAATTATCAAATAAATTACATTGTTTTTTGATATCACAGCTATTGTGCTTATTTTCTGATATAGTCTTTTATTCTTTTTTATATCTCTATATCTGATGCCTATCATCACAACAATAAACATCAAACATGCGTAAATTATACTTATTGACATTTAAGTTTCCTCACTACTGCTCTTATTTCCAAACCATCCTTTGGTATGTGCTCTTTGTGTAAATACAAAATCTTTTTCTACTCCTAAAAGTTTTATTACTCTTACTTTGTATGTTACAACCAAATCAATATCTTCTGTTCCATTTGCAAATACCTTAGACTGTGAAAAATTTAATCCTTTTAAATAGGAACCACCTTTTGGTACAACATGAAGCCATTTCAGATATGTCTCATAATCGCCACCTTTTTTATTATTTAAGTGCTTTTTCATAAAATTTTGACCTATAATGCCTGAAACTTCTGTATTTACAGTATTCCAGGCTCCAGTACCAATCAAAGCTCCCAAACTTAATATAAAGGCTTTAGGGTCATCTGCCACAGATTTTACCGTATCAATTATCTGATTTGCAGAGGCCTGTGCCTGATTCACATTTCCACTTATGGAATTGTATGCGTTTGTAATATCAGAAAAATCAGAAACTTTTATATTACTCCCCACATTTGCAATTTCTGAAATACTGCCATACAATTCGGCTACACCATTTGCAACATTTCCAATTTTTTCATCTGCCTCTGCACCTTTATGCGCTAATTCCTTATGTTTATCATTTAACCCTGTAAGCCCATATAAATAGGAATACTCTGATATTTCTATCGCAGCACTATTCAATGCCGTTCCTATTTTTGACTGAGCAAGACAAATATTTGTAATAGATAAAATCATAAGCATTGCAAATATAAAAAATGTTAAACTTAGCGTAGCTTCTACTACGATTGCACCTTTCTCATCTCTTAATTTCATTTGTTACCTTTCCTGAAAATTAATGTTATTTTTCTTTGCATACTGTTCCGAAGTAGAACCTTTGGCCGCAATAATTGTTACATCTTTACAATTCTCAAAAATATTATTTTCTAAAAATTGTACATTGTCATTATTGATATATACAGTTTTTAATGAACTGTCATCTGCAAACACCTGACCTTCCATACTTACTTTACCTATTCCAAATTTAACACGTTCTATGCTTTCGCTCATACAAAAAACACCAACACCAATCTCTTTTAACGAATCAGGCAACTCTATCTCAATCAATGCAGTCTCTGAAAAAGCCATATCTTCAATACGTTCAAGCGAACTATTAAACTGTACTTTTGCTAATGACTTACAATTTGTAAATGCAAAGTCTTTAATGACTTTAATATTCTGTCCCATGCTCACCTCTTTGATGTTGGAATAGGCAAATGCATTTTTCTCTATTTCTACAACTTTTTTTCCCTCATACTCATCAGGAATATCAATAATCTCCGCCTCTCCCAAATAACTTTCTATTGTGTAACAATCATCGTCTTCCTCTGACACTCCATAGCTAAACTCTTCCGGCTTTGACCTTATTTTTTCTTCAGACACATTATTAAGACTTTCTTCCTCTTTGTTATATTCTATATTCTCTGTTTCATTTACACCTTTCTCCTGTGTACCGCTATTACCACATCCACTAAAAATGAAAGCTCCAATTGTTAATAAAATAAATAATTTTCTCATATTCGCCTCCTAATATCCTGCTATATTTTTATATTCATAATCACATAAAGTGTTAAATTGAAAAGAATTCTCCCCTTGATTTATCTCTAAATCCAATAGTAGTGGTTTGATGCGAATAGACGATTTTATCTGATAATAAACAACCGACTTGTTTAATCGATAATTTTTATTATCTGTAATCTTTTGCATATCCGTCTGTACCACATCGGCTATTCGTTTATACACCTGATTTTCTGACGAAGAGCTTAATTTTATAAACACAAATAAAGAAATATAATCACTATATTGGGGCATAAATGTCCCTTTTGCTCTTGTATTTTTATTGGTTTCTGCTCCATTTTCTCTAGAAAACGAAATCGCCAACTCATCTTTATCTTTTATCAGTTTTACTCCCATTCCCGCTCTTAGGCAAAGTAAATCATGTGTCGTTTCTGCCACAGTTATAACCAGGCAAATGGCAAGCTTTATTAAGCTTTCGGGAATTACCCCATAGGTAGCCGCAGATATTGCATTCGCTATTGATATGACTAACCTATCCTTCCAATACTTTTGAAAGACCGGGGCAATATTAAATGCATATCTCAATAAAAAGATTCTTCCATACGCATTTGCTTTATTGATTGCATTGGTGTTGCCATATAATATATATTCCACTTCTCCTAAATAGTCATAATGATTATCTGCATTTATCATCTGGTTTGTTAACGATTTGTTATATCGAAACGTTTTATCCGGATTCTTCTCAAATTCATCTTCTGATAATGCCCGATATTTTCCAATATAATTTGTCAGAGTAACCGTCTCATTTTTATCTGCATAATAATTATATTTTCCCTCATTGACAAAAGTGTCATAGCTGAACATATTCATAATATAATCTGTGGTATATAAATTATCTCGAAATCTCTTTCCCAGATTTTCCAGACCACTTAGTATTCCGTCACTAAAAAGAGTAGAAATAAAACTTGTCACTGCCGATAATTGTGCAGTCTTTTCTTCTTCTTCAGAACCATTTCCATCGGACGGCAGTCCATCTAATCCTTTTATTTCATTGGAGCTTTTTCCCACCTCACTATCATCATAATCACTTTTTTCTGAATCATCTTTATACTCATCATACGCATCTTCTGCCTCATCCTCTGTCATATCACCATCTTGATTTTTAAACTTTTCTTTCATCCAGCGATATAAATCCGGCGGGTTCACTCTATCAATATCCGGATTATTTGTTGTTGAGAGATTTATATTTCTGGAACCCTCACTAAATTGAAAACTACTCTCTGCATAGGATGATAACTCTGCTGTTTTAATAGAAATTCTATTTTTATTTATCCCGGATTTTGAAATAAAAATAGAAAGATTTTCTATTTTTTTTAATTGATTTCCATTATATTTGGTAGAATTAATATTTGAGTAAACTGTTTCTATCAGTTCCTTTATCTTATCTACCCTATCTGATAATTCTTTTATATTGCTATCCTTTAATACCTCATCAATAATCTTCTTTTCATCTTTCAAGTCATCGGCATTATCACTTATCATTTCACTATCTGTATTCTCCAATGCTTTGGTTTTATCATCCCATTCCTGAAAGCTCTCTTTTAATCTTTTAATCAGTCCGGAATTGCTATCTCCCAGTTCTCTTAAATATTTATTCGCCTCTTTTAAATATTTTTTTGCTTTTTTAAATTTATTGTAATATTCTTTTGATTTACTACAGATTTCATCAATTTTGCTTTCTGCTTCTGAGGTTTTAATAGTTCCTACATCTCCCTCCGTTCCTCCTGTTCCAATATCCAGCGACGCATTTCCATTTACCGCCTGTTCTGAAATATCTTTTAATCTCAGAGAAACTTTTCCATAAAATCCATCTGTATCAAAATCCTTTGCCAAATTTTTGTATATTCCTGCCAGACTGAAATTTTGTCTCCCATTAATAGAGTCACTAATAGATTTTGTCCCGACATAATCACTTCTTCCAAGATAATTAGTTATTTCCATATAATTGCCAATTGTTATTTGTTGTGTCTGATTTGTATTCTGACATGCATTATTAAATAACCAATATGCTCTACCCATTTGCTTCGCAGACCGTATATAATTTGTATATTTGTTATAATTATCATTAATTAACGCTATCGACTGTGCCCAATATTGAGTTTTATAAACACTGCTGTCATATGCGTTATAATTCCATACATAACTATCTATACTTTTTTTATCTCTAATATAATTTGATATTGCTGAAATAAGATTATTTGCCCGTAACTGCACATCACGTTTTTTTGCCTTATTATTTGTAGTATATTTAACATCCGTGTGATAATCCGAATCATTGAATTGACTTACTTTATACTTAATATTTTCCGGACTAAAAACACCAAGCCCGGACGTATTTATCAAATCATGCACTACTTTTTTATGTATCTTTTTATATTGATTTTTAAACTCTCTTGAAATATTGCCTTTTACTTCTCTAATATATTCATTTGTTATATTCAGTCTATTATATTTTCTTAATGCATCGTAAATTTGTTTTAATTTCTTTAATAGTTCATTTTCAGCTTCATAATACTTTTGTTTCGCCTTTGTCACCTCAGCCTCAGCCTTTGCAGCTTTCGAACTTGCAGCTACCTGTTTTATCGTATTAATAAGTCCTGAAGCTAAATCTATTGGTGCCCTATATTTCATAAATTCTACAATCTGCTGTTTTACCAAAGCAGGATTTGCCAGATTACCGTTTGAAACTTCGTTGATTTCTACATCATTTGCTTCAATGGCTAATAAGTCCGCAATATCTGAGTCTTTTTCAAACATCTGTTCAAGCCTTCCAAGGATACCTTCTGTCTCCGAATTATCTATTCCCTGTGATTTCAAAGCATCTACAAAGTATTGTTTCACTAAAGTTTTTAAATCTTCGGTATTTTGACAAGAGCCAAGCAAACCAAAAAAATTATTTAAATCCATATCATACTCTGTCAGCATTGTATTTAATGCCAGATTTCCTGCTGAATCTACTACCGGCTTCGCCAGCTGTACTCTGCTTACATCTACAAACAGACTACATATTGTAATTGTCGGAACTAATATAATAACTAAAAAAACAGTTACGGCTCCTCTTTGTTTTTTGAATAAATTAAGCAATTTTGCACCTCATTTTTTTCTTTTCAAATTTTAATCAAAAAAATCTTTTACTTTTTTTATGGCATCCTGTATTTTTTTATTAGACTGTATAAAATCCTTTGCCATATTAATATTATGAATAAACTCAGCCGGGTCCGATACCGGAACCTCCTCATAAGCTGACATTGTTGACAATTTTATTTTCGTGCCAAGCAGAGTTATCGGAAACTCAATATTATATTTGGCTTCCACCTCAAAATTACTGTATATAATATAATTTGTATATTTGGCTGTTACATTCATATTTTTGGGCTGCATTCCCTTAAAAAATCCCGCCCCTTTTGATTTCTCTTCTATTTTTGAAATCACCTTTAATTCTATATCATTCATAGAACCAAAATTACGGTAAGGCTTGATATCCATATCTCCTGTACTTCTGGAAACACTGCCACGACTCACAACTCCATCAAATAAAGGGTCTGCACACTGCTGTGCTCCCCACTGGGCATAACTTGAAACATAGTTATCGATTCTTGACCTTTGGTAAAAAACATTTCCATAGAAAATGATTAAAAACACAACAAAAAATACAATTGGGAAAACAATCGTAGCTTCCACGATTAAGACTGCTCCCTTTTCTTTTTTCATAACTTATCTCCTCTGAATAAGGGGTGTGTTAAATACACCCCTTACTGCTTAGTAATACACTTTTTTATTTCAATCCGTCAATTGCCTCTGTTCCATTTGAAGTTAACTTGCCAAATAAAGTTGTAACCAATTTTCCAAGCTCTTCTTTAAACACTAGCGCAATTGCAATAGCAACTGCAATTAATACAATAATTGCCACTACATTTACTTCCCCACTTTCTTTATGTAAGAAATCTGAAATGCAACCCTTTACTTTGTCTTTGACTAATGCACCTTTGATGAATAACATATCCATTTTCTTTCCTCCTTTTAATAAATTTTTATATTAAATACCTAAATTTCCAAAAATAGGTACCAATATCATTATCAAAATACCGATAAACATTAAAAATATCGGTATCATAAGCTGTGATGCAGCCTTCTCAGCCTTTTGCCTTACGTTCGACTGTTTTAACTGCCAAACTTCTTTGCTCTGTTGTTGCAACATAATTACAAGCTCTGAATTACCTTTTGTAACCCCCTGTGTAATCGTTGATACAAACTTTTTTATTTCCGGAATAATACACCTGTTTCCAAACAAAAAATATGCCCCCACTTCCGAAACCCCATTATTCATATCTTCCACAGCTTTCTGCATTTCTTTATATATTGTAGTTTCGCCGGCATATGCCGTTTCAATCCACGCTTCTTTTAAAATCATTCCTGCATTCGTTAACAGCGCTAATTTTGACACCACGTCAGAAAAATCACTCAGCATCTCATCTGAACGTTTTTTTATCTTTTTATTTGTTGTATCTCCAAAATAGTAATAACAAAGTCCTGCCATCCCTGCTATTAACAGCAATCCCATCAATGAGCCACTGATTCCATACATTACAAACGCTAAAACAAAAACAATAGAAGCTATAGTTATCTTTTGGGCATATGCTGTTCTGATATAAAAATCAGCAAACTTTTTATCATATAAAATTTCAATTTCCTTTCGTAATTTCCTATCTTTTTTAGATTTATAATCATAATGAATCATTTCCATAATTCCATAACCAAATCCATACAAATCTTTAAAAATATACTCTTTTTCATCTAAACTTGAAAATAATTCGGAATATTTTAAACCTCTAAAAAAGAAAACTAACCATATAATCAATACAATATATCCCAAAGCTATAATCATATAATCCATTCCTGTCAAAAACATAATCTATCTCCTAAACTTTAATATCTAATATGGACTTTCCTAAGAAATATGAAATAACAAAAATTACAACTCCAATTGTTGTAGATAACACGCCAATTCCCGTAGAAAAATTTGCTCCAAAGTCACCACTCATAAGCTTGATGATTCCCACGATACCGACAGGCATAACTGTCATCATATTCTGTTCCCTTTTATTAGAAGACACCATTGATTTAATATCTTCTTCAATCTCCATTTTTTCTGAGATAATTTCATGCGTGTTTCGTATAATATCTTTTATATTTCCACCTTTTCTATAAGACAATTTAAAAACGTTTGCGAAACTCTTTATATCATCAATACCGCTTCTCACTCCCAAATCCATTAACGCATCTTCTATATCAATATTATTTCGTATGCTTTCTAAAATCACTTCTAACTCCCTGATTATATAAGCATCTTCATCATATTGAACTTTTAAGTCCTCATATACATTAATAAAAGAATCTGTTACATTCATTCCCGCATTTAAAGAAGTTGTCAAAGAATCTAACATATCTCTAAATTGTATTCTTAGCTTGTTTACAGACTTTTCCTGTAGCTTCTCTGTTCTGATTGGTATATAAAATTTTGCTGCTAATAATCCTACCAGAGAACAGATAATTATATTTAAAACATATGTTGCAGTAGTCGGATTCCCATATTCATCTTTTGCCAGCCCTCCATAAAACAAATACGCAACGAAAGCACCTGTTGCAAATGCCAACAAGAAATATAGTATTTTTTCCTTTGGTGACATATAGTATACCTTATAGTTATATACGGCAGTATTTACTGCCGACATATAATATTGCGGTTCTCTTTCCTTCTTCTTATTTTTAGAAAACATGTGTCCTCCTAAATTTCTTTTTTTATTCCTGTTAACTGTAACTTATATATATTTTTCATTGGATTGTCCGTTCTTTTTAAACTTCCGGACACCTTTTCTAAGGTACTGTTTTCATCTTCTACAAACCGGTACAGCGGATTTAATATAATCTTTCCATTGTCATAACCTACTACCTCTGTAATTTCCATTGTCTTTCTGGAATGGTCTCTAAGCCTTGAAAGATGAATAATAATGTCTACCGCAGAGGCAATCTGCTGCCTAATTGCTTCTAATGGCAATCCCGCAGAACCTTGCAAAACCATTGTCTCTAAACGACTCAACATATCTTCTGTGGAGTTTGCATGTCCGGTAGACAAAGAACCATCATGTCCGGTATTCATAGCCTGTAGCATATCTAATGCTTCTCCACCACGCACCTCTCCAACCACAATTCTTTCCGGTCTCATACGAAGCGAGGATTTAATTAAATCCGTTATTGTAATGGCTCCTGCTCCCGCAGAGTTAGCATTTCTCGTCTCCATACTGACAAGATTTTCTACTCCTACAATCTGTAGTTCTGCTGAGTCTTCTATTGTTATTACTCGTTCATCTTTGGGTATATAATTTGATAAGGCATTAAGAAATGTAGTTTTTCCTGACCCCGTTCCCCCACTGATAAATATATTGTATTTTGCCTTTACCAGTAATTGTAGTTTTTCAGCTATTTCTTTTGTCAACGAACCATACTCTATTAATTTTTCTATCGTCATCGGTGTTTTTGAAAACTTTCGTATTGTGAGCGTAGGACCGCATAAAGCAATGGGTGGTAATACAACATTTACACGAGAACCATCCGGAAGTCTGGTATCACAAATGGGATTTGCCTGATTTACCTCTCTTCCTGCCATTCCCACAATTCTCTGTATCACATCTTCAAGTCTCCTTTGACTCTCAAATTCTTTATCTAGTTTTTGTAACTTTCCACTTTTTTCTATAAAAATATTTTTGGGACCATTAATCATAACTTCGGTTATCGTATCATCGCTAATAATACTATCTAACAATCCCAATCCTCTTATAGAGCTATATATTTGTCTGACAATTTCCACCCTGTCATCTATAGTACAATAAATTCCCCGCAACTTTGCAGCTACCAATTCTTCAACCTTTTCTTCCAGTTCTTCATCTGATAATTTACTTAACGGAAAATTTTCTGTAACATAGGTTTTCATTTCATCGACAACTTTTTTCTGTAATTCTTCCTGCATGCAACCTCCATTTTCAACTAATTTTATTCATTAATTTTTTCTAATAAATTGTCTCTACTTTCTAATTGCATTAATATCTGTTTTGTCGTAGCATGCTCAAACTTCGGAACACCTCCGATATTACTAATTTCAATATCCTCCAAAATATTTCCTGTTTTATTACTAAATTTGTTATATATCAATTTCATTTTTGGGAGTATTCCAATATCATTTTTTTGTTCTATTATTTTAATCGTTTCGTAAATTCTCATTAATTTTACATTTGAAATTTCACTGCCATCCCCAGTTAATACAATAATTGATGCTGTCTTAATTATTTCGGCAAACAAGTCATTCATGATAAAATCAATATCCAAAACTATCAAATTATACTCTGCAGTTGTTCTTAATGTTTGAATCAAAGTTTTGAAATCATCAACTTTCATCTCTGCTATATCCATTGCCATTTCACTAGATTCATAAAAATAAACTCCTGACTGGTCTCTTTTTACAGCACTTTCCAGTTTTAAAGGAAGATTTGCTTTTTTACTCTTTATACAATATAGAATATCACTAAACGTAAGTGTTCCCTCACCCTCAAAAAAGTAGGTACTGCTTCCAAACTGTTCCAATTCTAAAAATAAGACTTTTTTATTTTCTTTTGCCATTTTTCGTGCATATGATGCTGCAATTGAAGAACTCCCTACTCCACCACTCACACCACAAAATGCAATAATATTTGTACTATTTTCTTCAAATTTTACTCCAGACATATTGATACTAATATCAGCAAATATTCCTAATATCTGTTTATATATCAATTCTACCTTTTGAAACTTACATATTGTCTTTATTCCCTTAATTTCTTCCACATTATTATTTTCAACAAAATAAACAAAACCACATCTCTTAGGAATTTTAGAAGAATCAATTTCAAAATTTTCATTTGCTATCAATACATCTATTTTCTTTTCTTCTAAAGACGATAAAGCAATTTCTATATCTGAGAAAGAATAAACCTCCAATTTATCCATATATTTGTTCATAAAAACTGTCGTTATTCTATTTAAATACGTTTTATCCCCATCCAATATGGCTACTCTTATCTTCATACTTTCGCTCCTATGTTTCATCCTTTTTTCAACTTTATTCGACTTTATACGCCTTATTATATAACTATATTTGATATTTTTCAACTATAGTTTTATTATTTGTATAAAAAATAAATATTTAGTTAAAACAAAAGTGCCACGATAAACTATAGTTCAGATTCTTTTATCTATACTATAGATTTATTGTGACACTTTTGTTTAACAAATAATTTTTAATTATTTCACCTTATAAGTTACTTTCTTACTATCTTTATATCCCTTTAATTTAGCATATACAACAATCTTAGTTTTCCTTTTCAATTTTGCTTTTAATTTTACCGTAAACTTACCTTTTGCGTTCGCTTTTACAGTATATGTTTTCTTTCCAACCTTTACCTTTACCGTTGCTTTCTTTGTAGCTGTTCCTGTTATCTTCTTCGTATTTTTTTTGTATTTTTTTAATTTTGGTGCTTTCAGCGTAGGAGTTGATTTTATCTCAGTTATATGTGGCGTAACCTTTACAGCGCCCTGACCACTAATTCCTGATATTTTCAAATAGTAAGTTCCCTTTGGCAACGTTACATAACCTGTAGAACCGCTCTTAGGAAAATTATCGAAGCTGCCTCCTTCTCCCAACTGCCTTCTTTCCGTTGTACTATATTTAGCTGAATTTTTTTGCATTTTTAATTTTTCTGTATAACTGATACCACCAATAGAAAACAATTCATATTTCATCAATAATTTAAGACACGATGGTGTATCTGCTATCGACATGTCGAGACTTACCTTTGACTGTTTCGTAACTGTAAACTTAAAATACTGCTCACTGTACAGGTTTGAGATATAACCATAACCTGCCTTATTATTTGTCAATGGAAGCATTGACTTTGAAGACACTCCGGTAACATTTCCTGTTCTCATCACATCCTCGGCTTCAATAATGGTAGTAACGCTTCCCTTTGATTTATTGCTATAACCATCACTTTCCTTTCCATTATATACTATATAATAGCTACCTTTTTCTAATATATAATATCCGCTATGTTCCTCATTTGTAAAAATAGTTCCTATATTAGAGCCAATGGATTCCCCTAACATTTTCCCACCTACTGTCGTAACAATGGCATTATTCAAATTTCCTAAATTATCTAACCCATTATAACAAATCGTACTATTTACACTTACCTTAACATAAGCAGGCTGGTCTAAAGTAAATTTCACTTTATATACATCATCAATGTGTTCCTCGCCTTCGCCCCACTCATAAGTATCTGCAATGCTCATTGGATCAGATACCATCACAGAGTCCACTTTGTTAACCTTTCCGTTGCTTTCGATTGTAGCTGCATTTACCATTGTTGCCATACCGATTGCCGCTACAACAGTCGTCAATAAACATAAAAATTTCTTTTTCATATTCTTTCCTTTCCATAATCTTCCATATTCAATTTTTTTCATTCCCATTATACCAACCCTATGAATTATTTTCAATATATAATCTTTTTTACATCAACTTATATTTATTTTTTCTCTGTACAAACTAATATATGTTATATTTATTTTTCATCATTCATAGTTGTTATTTTGCAACTATGTTTTATTTAAATTGTCGTTCTTGAATGATATATTAGTTACCAACATTGTTATTTGTATTTTTTAATATAATACAAACTATTTATGAAACGGAGATATTTATGGATAAAAACATATTATATAAAGAAATTGGCTATCGCATTCGAAAGCGGAGAAAACAAATGGGGATGTCTCAAGAAACATTAGCAGAATTGATGGGAGTAACTCCTCAAATGATTAGCACTGCCGAAAACGGAACAAAGGGTATCAGACCTGAAAATATTATTAAATTTAGTCAGGAACTCAATCTCAGTTGTGATTATATTTTAACCGGTCAGGGAAGCAGCCTTGATATGGATTCCATACTTGATTACTGTAACACTCTTGGCTACGATAATTTTGATTGTATTGTAAACATACTTCATGCACTTCAACGATTAACTACCACACCATGTGAAGATGATTAGATAACAACACGCCGCATAGCAAAAGCAGTACTTCATTTATCTTTTCCTATCTGTACTGCTTTTGTCATAAAATCATATTAATATTTATTTTCCTACTATTTCCCTACATTTTTCAATATCATTTTCAATTTGTTTTTTCAATTCCTCTAAACTCTCAAAAGTTCGTTCAGGTCTTATATAATCAAAAAACTGCACCTGAACAATTTCATTATATATATATTCCTTATAATCAATAATATGTGTCTCAACTTTAATCTGTTTTCCATTTTCTACCGTAGGATTAATTCCCACGTTACTTATAGAATGAAATCTTTGTCCACCTACATCTACCACTGACCTGTAGACTCCATTCGGTGGCAGTAGCTTTGTCTCCTCCGGAATAATGTTTGCTGTGGGAAGTCCTAATGTTCTACCTAACTGCTTTCCCTTTTCTACCTTTCCTATCACACTATACGGATGATCTAACATCTCATTTACTTCTAACATATCACCGGCAGAAATTTTTTCCCGAATTGTCGTACTGCTAATATCTTTATTATGATATTTCTCTTTTTCTACAACAATCACGTTATAACCATACTTTTTTTGGTTTACTTTAAGAAAATCGACATCTCCTCTTGCCTCAGAGCCAAAACGAAAATCAGTCCCACATACAATCGTCGTTGCACCTATTTTATCTTTTAATATCTGCTTAACAAATTCATCCGGTGTTAATGCCAAAAATTCTTTTTCCAATGGCATTATCATGTAAACATCTATCCCCTGCTGTTCACAGAGAATCTGTTTTTCCATATCAGTTACAATCGTCTTATTTGGATTATTCGTGAGAAAGGCTTTGGGCGAAGTCCCAAATGTAAGCACGACCTTTTGTCTTCCATTGGCATGCTTTGCAATTTCCTCAAATAATTTCTCGTGTCCTTTATGAATACCATCGAACTTTCCAATCGTAACAATTGTATTTTTTAACTTAATACCATCATTTACTGAAATGCTCTGCATGTTTACTCCTATCTTCTCCTATAGAAACATCTTTATCGGCTTATAAATCTGCTTTTCTTTATAAAACTTATATAACCCAATAAACTTTCCATCATAAGTATACACTCTCACTGTCTGTCCATCTTCATGATTCATCTTCAAAAATGTATTTCCTGACGTAAAAATATTACCATTATATACTAATTTCCCGGCATTCTCTGATACCACACATTTAGAATATGTATCAAGCATTTCATCTACCGGTGTAATATAAGCCTCTAACGTACCGTTGTCCCTATATGCCTCAATTTGTTTCAATGTAATACTTTCGTCCACATGAAACCTTTCTACTTTTGTCCTTATCAACTTTTCCATACATCCGCCTACACCAAGGTCATTTCCAATATCACTGCATAAAGTTCTAACATATGTACCTTTGGAACATGTGACATGTAAATCTACTCTTGGAAGATACATTTTCGTAACCGTGATATCTATAATCTTACAATGCCTTGCGGGACGTTCGATAACCATTCCCCTTCTGGCAAGATTATATAACTTTTCTCCACCAATCTTAATTGCAGAAAACATCGGAGGAATCTGTTCATAGTCCCCAATATAACCTTTAATGGTTTCAAAAACCTTTTCCTCCGTCAATGCCAAAACCGATGCCTCATCTGCTTTAGCAATTATCTGACCATCAGTATCTTGTGTATCTGTCTCAACTCCCAATAACAAAGTAGCCTTATAACTCTTATCTTTTTCAGACAATATATCACATAATTTTGTGGCTTTTCCTAAACAGACAGGCAGCACTCCCACCGCATTGGGGTCGAGTGTTCCCATATGTCCAATTTTCTTTTGTTTCAATATTCCCCTGAGCTTTGCCACAACATCATGGGATGTAAACCCAGGTTCTTTATAAACATTAATTACTCCACTTATCATACAATGATTCCTTATCACTCTACACTACAGAATCCCTTTTATCACAGCAAGTACCTTTTCAAGCACTTCCTCTAAACTACCCTCTATATCAAATCCCGCAGCTCTAACATGACCACCGCCTCCAAATTGGATAGCGATTTTACTTACATCCACATATCTTTTCGAACGAAGACTGATTTTGTATCTGTCCTCCTCAAGCTGATAGGCAAATAATGCCACTTCAACACCGTCCACATTTCTGAGAGAGGCAATCACTGCATCTAAATCATTTGACGTTACCCCAAACTCTTTCATAGTTTTTGAAGTACAAAATCCATAAATACATTTCCCCTCCATACAAAGTACAGCATCATTTTGTATTTTTGCCGTAACCATGAATTGACTATATGTTTTTCTATAAAAAGTCTCCTCCAATATCTCATTTGCATGCACTCCGTATTCCATCATCCTTGCTGCAATACGCATCGTCTCCGGTGTCGTTGTGGAAAATCGAAAAACTCCTGAGTCGTGGGCAATTCCCATGTACATTGGCTCTGCAATGCTCTTATCAAATTTATCCTCATCTAAAACATAAAATAAGACCTCACTGGCAGAACTCGCTTCTGAGACAATATAATTATAATCGGCATATCCCGGATTACTTGCATGATGGTCAATACATACCGTTCTCTTTGCATTATGAAAAAATGCTGCATTCCTGCCAAGTCTATCTAAACTTGCCGTATCTAGTGAAATAAATAAATCATACTTTGTTCCATCATATCCGTCTGTAATAATTTCACTAACATTCGCAATCATGTCAAACTTTTTGTCAACATACTCTAAATATACTTTTACAGTCAAATCCTGCCTGTTTCTTTTTAAATAATTATACAAAGCCATACAGGAACCGACACAATCTCCATCCGGCCTCACATGACCGGCTATGGCTATCGTCTTAGCCTCACCTATTATCTCATTTATTTTCTTCATGATTTACCCTTTATTCTTCGTTCTTTCTGACATCATCAATCAATTTAGACATTTTCATTCCATACTCAATGGATTCGTCCATAACAAACTTAATCTCCGGAGTATTTCTAAGATTGACTGTTCTCGCAAGCTCCCGCCTGATAAATCCTGCTGCACTCTTCAGGCCTTCTAATGTATCCGCTTTCGCCTGCTCATCTCCGAGAACACTAATATATGCTTTACAGAATTTAAGGTCCGGTGTGACCTCTACTGCGGTCACACTGGTCATTATTCCAATTCTCGGGTCTTTTAATTCCCTGATAATATTGCTCAGCTCTCTTTGAACCTCACCATTAATCCGGGTATTTTTTATACTATTCTTTCTCATAATAAAATTCCCCTATCTAGGTACTTCCACCATAATATAAGCTTCCACCTGGTCACCCTCTGTAATCTCGTTAAATCCGTCAAATACCAGACCACATTCATAACCAGCTTTCACTTCTTTTACATCATCTTTATATCTCTTAAGAGACGCAACCGGTCCCTCAAAAATCTGTTCTCCGTCTCTGGATACTCTAGCCTTACAGCCTCTCTGCATCATACCATCTAACACATAGGAACCTGCAATATTTCCAACACCGGAAGCCTTGAAAATCTGTCGAATTTCGGCATGACCAATAATCTTCTCCTCATAAATCGGTTCAAGCATTCCTTTCATAGCACGTTCAATATCATCTATTGCAGTATAAATTACTGAATAAAGTCTTAAATCTACATTCTCGTTCTTTGCAGTCTCTTCTGCTCTGCCGTCCGGTTTTACATTAAATCCGAGAATAATCGCATTGGATGTCGATGCGAGTATAACGTCAGATTCGTTAATAGCACCTACGCCTCCATGTATTACTTTTACTTCAACCTCATCATTAGAGAGCTTAATTAAACTCTGCTTTACTGCCTCTACAGAACCCTGAACATCAGCTTTGATAATTACATTAAGTTCTTTGAGTTCTCCTGCCTCAATTTGCGAATTAAGGTCATCCAGAGAAATTCTAAACTTATTACTTTCCATAAGTTTTGCTTTGCTGTCCTCAACAAATGTATTGGCAAAATCTTTTGCCTCATTTGCTGTCTCAGTTGAAACAAATACTTCACCCGCATTTGGAACGCCACTGAGACCCAGGATTTCTACAGGAGTAGATGGACCTGCCATTTTAATTCGATTTCCTCTATCATCTGTCATTGCTCTCACTCTTCCGTGATTTGCACCTGCTGCAATATTTGCTCCAATATTGAGTGTACCTTTTTGTACCAAAACAGTGGCAACCGGTCCTTTGCCTTTATCCAGCTTCGCCTCGATAACAATACCTCTTGCCTGACGATTTGGATTTGCCTTTAATTCCAATACATCAGCCTGCAATAACACCATTTCAAGTAAGTCATCGATACCTTCTTTTGTATGTGCCGAAACCGGAACCATCTCTACATCTCCACCCCAGTCTGATGCCAGAAGCTCATGCTCTGCCAGCCCCTGTTTTACTCTATCCAGGTTTGCACCCGGCTTATCAATCTTATTAATTGCAACAATAATTTCAATTCCTGCTGCTTTAGCATGATTAATAGCCTCTACCGTCTGCGGCATAACACCGTCGTCCGCTGCGACAACTAAAATTGCAATATCTGTTGACTGCGCACCTCTCATACGCATAGCTGTAAACGCTTCATGTCCCGGTGTATCAAGAAAAGTAATTGTGCGGTCGTTAATCTTCACTACAGATGCACCAATATGCTGTGTGATTCCACCTGCTTCTCCGGAGATAACATTTGTCTCCCTGATTGCATCGAGAAGTGATGTTTTACCATGATCAACGTGTCCCATAACACAGACAACCGGTGGTCTCTTGACCATCAATCCCTCATCTTCTTCCTCTTCTTTCAAAAGTTCCTCAATAATATCGACTTTTTCTTCTTTCTCGCACATAATGTCATAGCCCATTGCTATTTCTTCTGCACTATCAAAATCGACCTCAGTATTTACAGTAACCATTTTACCTTCAAGGAATAATTTTTTAATAATTGCAGAAGGCTGCATTTTCATTTTTTCTGCAAGCTGTGCAATCGTAATGAACTCAGGAATTTCTATAACCTTAATTTCTTCTTTCTTCTCTTCCTTCTTCTTTGGCTTCTCCATTATAGGTTTTGAAAGGTCAACTCTCTTTCCATTTTTTCCCTTTCTTCCGCCATCTTCAAAGTTCTTTTTATTGCGTTCCTGTCTGTCCTGACGTATCTTATTTTCCCTGGATTTTCTGTTTTTATCCTGCATGGACTCTGATGGAGCGTCATTTCCTCTATCATTTTTTCTAAAATCACGTCTGTCATCATTTCTGTTGTTGTTATTGTTACTGTTTCTATTGTTATTGTTATTATTTCTGTCACGGAAATTTCCACCGTTTCTATTGTCATTGTTACGGTTTCCATTTCTATTATTTCTGTCATTGTTTCCATTTCTGTCACGGAAGTTTCCATTATTCCTGTCATTATTACGGTTACCGTTCCTATCATTGTTGCGATTTCCATTTCTGTCGTTATTGCGGTTTCCATTTCTATCGTTATTTCTGTCACGGTTTCCGTTTCTGTTATTTCTGTCAGTATTCCCGTTTCTGTCACCATTCTGTCTTCTGTCAGTATTTCTATTGACATTATTCTTTGGCGGATTATTTTTCTGTGGTCTGTTTTCCGTGTGTGCAGATTCTTTCTTTTCTTCCTGAATGGCGCTCTTCTGCGGTTCTACCTTTTTTATTTGTTCTTGCACAGACACATCCTTTGTTTCTTTTTTCTCATCATTTTTCTCGTCTATCTTTACTTGCACTACCTTTTCCGTCTGAACCGGCTCTGTTTTGAATTCAACAGTATTGGTTCTGCTTTCTTCTGCTTTTTGTTCTTTCTTAAGCGAAACAGACTCTGTGTTTACAGACACATCATCTTTTTTCTTCACTTCTTCATTGACTTTTACAGCTTCTCTCACTGTCTCTGTTTTCACTTCCGTTTTCGCCTCTTCTTTTATCGTTTCTTTTACGGTCTCACCTTTTGATTCAGAGCTGCTTCTGGAACGATGTCTATGCTCACCTTCACTATGTCTTCGGCGTCTGCGCTCACCTTCACCTTTGGAACGTCTTTCACCTGTTCTTACTATTCCCTTACTTGTAATAATTACTCTAGGCTTTGACTTTTCTTCTTTCTTTTCTTCGCCGCCGCTTTGTTTCGCAGCTTCCTTATTATTTCCAAATTTACTCTTAATAAACTCGATGTTTTCTTCTTCTATTGAACTTGCCGCTACTACTTCAACACCTTTTTCACCCAGCGCTGTCACAATATCTGCACTTTTTATATCTAATTCTTTGGCTAATTCTCGTACTCTCATTTTTGCCATTTAATTACCTCCACTTAATTACTCTGTGTTAACATTTTAATAATCGTTTTACTAAAACTTTCATCTAATACTGCTATGGATGCACGTTCCTTATTTCCTGTAGATTTTCCAAGCTGCTCTCTACTTCCACAAATAAAAACAGGAATATCATAAAATTTACATTTATTCATAAATAGTTTTTTTGTGTTCGCAGAAGCGTCTTCTGAAACAATGACTAACTTGGCCTTTTTCGTTTTCACGGCTTTCTCTACAGAGAACTCTCCTGCCACCGTCTTACCTGCTCTCGTCGCAAGTCCTGTCATGGAAAATACTTTATTTAACAAAGCTTCATTAAAAATTTCACTCATTGATTTCTCCCAATTCTTTTCTCAAGTTTGTATAAACTTCCTCATCTATTCCTGAAATTTTTAGAGTCCTCTCTAATCCTTTATTTTTTACTGCCTTTTCCAAACAGCTCATATCAGGACAAATATATGCACCTCTACCATTTTGTCTTCCCGTAATATCTACAAAAACCTTTCCCTCTTTGTCTCTCACAACTCTGATTAAGTCTTTTTTATTTTTTACCTGTCTGCATCCTGTACAGGTTCTTGTGGGAATTTTCTTTACCTGCCCCATAACATTATCTCCTATGCTTCTTCTATTTCTGAAGGTTCTTCTGTCACTTCTGTTTCATCGTCATACTCTGCATCATATTCTTCATCGTAATACTCATCATCATAGTATTCTCCATCATAATACTCATCATCGTAAAATTCTTCTTCGTCATAATAATCTTCTTCGTTAAATACATACTGTATTCCCTCAGCCTTCGCCTGAGACTCACTCTTAATGTCAATCTTAAAGTTTGTAAGTTTTGCTGCCAATCTTGCATTCTGTCCCTCTTTACCTATAGCAAGTGACAATTGAAGGTCAGGAACTACCACCAACGCCTCTTTATTGTCCGGGTCAGCAAGAACTGCTACAACTTTAGATGGACTCAACGCATTTTCAATTAAAATTGCCGGATTGTCACTCCAGTTAATAATATCCATCTTCTCATCCTGAAGTTCGTCTACAACTGCATTGACTCTTGCACCGTTAATACCGACACATGCACCCACTGCATCTACGTCTTCATTATTCGACCACACGGCTATTTTGGTTCTGGAGCCTGCCTCTCTTGCAATGCTCTTGATTTCTACCGTGCCATCCTGTATTTCTGTTACTTCCTGTTCAAAAAGCCTTTTTACAAGCCCCGGATGCGTTCTTGAAACAACAATTCTTGGTCCTCTTCCATTATCTTTTACTTCTGTAATATAAAGTTTAATTCTGTCATTCGGTCTAAAAAATTCTCCTGCCGACTGTTCTTTTTCCATCAGAACTGTATCCACTTTTCCAAGATTAATGCTAATGTTCTTTCCATTAATTCTCTGAACAATTCCTGTTATAATGTCGTTCTGTTTCTCAAAATATTCTTCATACAGACTTCTTCTCTCTTCTTCCCTCATCTTCTGAAGAATACCGTTTTTTGCACTCTGTGCCGCAATACGTCCAAAATCTCTCGCCTGTATTTCCACATTGACAACATCTTCTAAATCATATCCTGCTTTTATATTTCTTGCATCTTCCAAAGAAATTTCTGTAACAGGGTCGCTTACTTCCTCCACAACCTTCTTCTGTGAATAAATATGAAAGTCCCCTGTTTCTCTGTCCATTGTCACAACAACATTATCGGCTTTGTTAAAATTATTTTTGTACGCTACTACTAAATTACTTTCAATTGCCTCAAATAATGACTCTTTACTAATACCTTTTTCCTTTTCCAACAATTCTAATGCTGTAATTAACTCTTTGTTCATTTTTCTATTATCCTCCTAAAAATCAATCGTTAATCTGACCAGAGAAACATTTACCCTGTCAATATTTATTTCACTACCATCTTCATCCTCGATAGTAATTTTTTCTTTGTCATAAGATTTTAACAGACCAACATACTGTTTATTTCCATCAATCGCCCTATAAAGATGAATCTCTATTTCCTCTCCGATACTTCTGTCAAAATCTTTATCCTTTTTTAACGGACGTCCCAGTCCCGGAGAACTCACCTCCAAAATGTACGCATCGCTGATAAAATCTTCTTCGTCTAACAAATCACTTAGTTTTCTGCTCACCGCCTCTAAGTCATTAATTGTTATACCGCCTGCCTTATCAACAAATGCCCTGAGATACCAATTGCTGCCTTCCTTAACATATTCTACGTCAACCAATTCAAACCCTTTTTCATCTACAATCGGTTGCAGCAAAGCCTCTGTTTTTGTTTCGTATTCTTCTCTTCTTGACACTAAGACCTCCTACCCTTTTTCACATTCAACACAAAGGAGCGAACCTTTGTGGTTCGCTCCTCTCTATCCAGTCAATATTTACCATATAACTATAAGACTTTCCTCTACAAGTGTCAACCCTTTCCGGAAAAATATTTATTATTTATGTTATTTTGTTCTTTCGGTTAAAATATGCTATTATATATAGCAGTTCGCTTTGTAATAGCAAAAAAGACATCCCTTCAGGAATGTCTTTTTAACAGCTCGTAGGGGAATTGAACCCCTGATTCCGCCTTGAGAGGGCGGCGTCTTAACCACTTGACCAACGAGCCAAAAAAATGTTACTGTATTATTATAACAGCAACGTAATATTTTGCAAGTATTTTTTTGCTTTTTATTTATTTTACTATTATTTTTGAAAGGGATTTACTTAATTATGGACTGGATTTATGGAAAAACAATATTAGTCACAGGCGCTTCTTCCGGACTCGGGCGCGCATTAACCGTCAAACTGATTAAAGAACATAACTGTAAAGTTATCGGAGTCGGCCTGTCTGAACCGAAAATGAAAAGTTTGCTCGATGAACTCAGCTATCAGAGAGACGCATTTCTTTATGAAATATTTGATGTAGCAATTAGAGAAAACTGGATAAAATTTGTGGATAAATTAAAAGCTGAAAAAATCAATGTTGATATATTAATCAATAATGCCGGTATTCTTTTACCATTTGATAAATCTGTCAATTATAGCGAAACACAGATAAATAAATGTATAGACATCAATTTTCATGGCTGTAGATACGCAATAAATTTAATGCTTCCGATTCTGAGACGGTCAACAATGCCCGGAATCATTAATATTTCCAGCTCCGATGCTCTCGCCCCAATAATTGGAACAAGCATCTACAGCGCCAGTAAAGCAGCGCTAAAAGCTTATTCTGAGGTACTTATCGGAGAACTGGGCAGAGAAATGTACATAGGCTATGTCTGTCCCGGATTTATAAAAACAGATATATTTAGAAACCAATATATTATTTCCAAAAGCAAGCTAATCACATTTGCATCCACAAACGTAGAAAAAGCTGCTTCCAAAATAATAAAAAAAATTATCAGACAGAAACCAAGGATTATCGTCGGAAAAGATGCAAAATTTATGAATTTCACTTCAAAATTCTTTCCTATACTTGGATTAAAATTTTATGAATTAATAATCAAAACTTCAAAAGTAAAAATGTTTGAAAACGTGAGAAATTAAACCACTCGTATAAAAGCCGGCAAACAGCAGATAATGCATTTTGCCGGCTCCTCTTTTAAAAATCAAATATCGACAATTGACTGTCTTCAGGCATTCCTTCTAACAATCCCAATTCTGACATTGTTTCAATAACTGTCTTACTCAACTTGCTCTTTTCTCTCAAATCATTCTTAGATACAAATGGTCCCTCCTGTGCCTCAACAGCCTCCACTAACGCATCTGCCGCCTTCTCTCCCAGACCTTCTATCGTATCGAGACTCGGCATCAGTTTTCCATCTATAATCTGAAACTCATGGGCTTTCGCAGTATAGATGTCAAGTGGCAGAAATTGAAATCCTCTGGCATACATTTCCTGTACAACCTTCATATCTCCCAAAGAATCTTCATCCTTTTTCGAGGCTTCATGATTCGCTTTCTTTCTCTTTAATTCTGACATGTAATACTCTAATTTTTCCTGTCCCCGGCACATCGTTTCATAATCAAACGCTTTTGCCCTAATTCCAAAATATGCGGCATAATATGCCAACGGGCGATAAACCTTATACCATGCCACTCTCAAAGCCATCATAATATATGCTGCCGCATGGGCTTTCGGGAACATATATTTAATCTTTTTACATGACCATATATACCATTCAGGTACATTATGCTCACGCATTACATCTTCCTCCTGGCGTTCTTCTCCTGTTTTCTTATCCTTATAAGTAAGCAGTCCTCTTCCTTTTCTTACATGTTCCATAATATCAAAGCTTACCTGTGGCTCAATACCTTTATCCATCAGATATACCATAATATCATCTCTGGTACAAATAGCAGAAGAAATCGTACATTTTCCCTCTGCAATCAATTGCTGGGCATTTCCAAGCCATACATCGGTACCGTGAGACAATCCGGCAATTCTAACCAAATCTGCTATTTTTGTCGGTTTTGTGTCCACTAACATTTGGATAACAAAATCTGTTCCCAACTCCGGCAGTCCTAAAGTTCCGGTAGGGCATCCATCGATATCCTCTGAAGTTATTCCAAGTGCCTCAGGGCTTAGAAACAACGACATTACATTTTTGTCATCAAAGGGAACATCGGTCTGTACATTCGTGTCCGTCAACTTTTCAAGTCTGCGAATCATTGTCGGGTCGTCGTGCCCGAGAATATCAAGCTTTAACAGGTTTGCATCGATGGCATGATACTCGAAATGCGTTGTAATGGTATCGACAGTCATATCATTTGCCGGCTTTTGTATCGGTGTAAAATCATATATTTCCTTGTCCCTTGGGACAATAACAATTCCACCCGGATGCTGCCCCGTACTTCTTCTAATACCGGTGCATCCTCTCGAAATTCTATCAATTTCGGCTGTTCTCTTAACCTGCTCATGATCGTCAAAATAATTTTTTACATATCCGAAAGCTGTCTTATCTGCCACGCCGGTAATTGTTCCCGCTCTAAATGTATGTCCCTTTCCAAACATTACTTCTGTATATGCATGAGCATTTGCCTGATATTCACCGGAAAAATTCAAGTCAATATCCGGTTCTTTTGTTCCACCAAACCCCAGGAATGTCTCAAATGGTATTTCCAATCCATCCTTATGTAACTTTTCTCCACAGCAGGGACAAATCATATCCGGCAAATCAAACCCTAATCCACCCGCATCTCTTTCTTCTTTAATGATACTCTGAATCCTCTTTATTTCTTCGGGATTCGTTCCTTCTGAAGCTCTATATTCATCCTCAAAAAAAGAACTCTTACATTTTTCACAATAATAGTGAGGTGCCAGAGGATTACATTCAGTAATACCTGACATGGTCGCTGCAAATGAAGAACCAACGGAACCTCTTGACCCCACAAGATATCCGTCCTCATTCGATTTCCACACAAGCCTCTGCGCCATAATATACATTACCGCATATCCATTACCGATAATCGAATCTAATTCTACCTCCAGTCTGTCTTCCACAATTTTTGGCAAGTCTTCACCATATATCTCATGTGCTTTATCAAAACAGATATTTCTAAGATTCTCCTCTGAATTTTCCAATACCGGAGGACATTTATCCGGATGTATCGGTGAAATATTATCTATCATTTCTGTAATTTTATTGGGATTAGTAATTACAATCTCCTCTGCTACATCACTGCCCAAATAATCAAATTCTTTTAACATTTCATCTGTAGTACGAAGGTAAAGCGGTGCCTGATTATCTGCATCCTTAAATCCATTTCCATATTGAATAATTCTTCTGTAAATCTCATCTTCCGGGTCCAAAAAATGAACATCACAGGTTGCGACCGTCATCTTATGAAATTTTCTGCCAAGCTCAATGATTTTTCTATTCACATCCTGAAGTTCTTCTTTAGAGTCCACCAAAAACTTCTTTTTATTATCAATTTCGGGATTTCCGGTTTTCAGCATAAATTCATTGTTTCCAAGAGGCTGCACTTCAAAATAATCGTAAAATTCTGCCAATCTTGCAATTTCCTGCTGCGGTCTTCCATGTAGAATTGCCTGATACAATTCACCCGCTTCGCAGGCACTTCCGATTATAAGCCCCTCACAATATTTTAAATAGTCACTCTTTAAAATACGCGGTCTCTTATTTGCGAATGTATCTATATGAGAGATTGATACCAGCTTATATAAATTTACTCTCCCCACAAGATTTTTGACCAATATAATAGCATGATGCGCCGGAAGCTTGTCTATGAGATTCTTAGACTGCTTTCCCTGCTCATTCAATTCATCTAAGTTGTTGATTCCTTTTTCTTCCAGCATTTTACATAGCTTTAAGAAAATAAGCGCTGTACATTCTGCGTCATCCACAGCTCTGTGATGGTGGTCCAGCACAACGCCCAAAGCCTTTGCCACATTGTCGAGTTTATATCTTCCCAGTCCAATAATAAGATATCTGGACATTGCCACCGTATCAATTACCGTAAAATCACAAGGCAGTCCCTGTCTCTCGCAATTTGCCGCTATAAAACTCATATCAAAATCCGCATTGTGCGCCACCATAACGCACCCTTTACAAAATTCCATGAATTTCGGCAATATATCCTCTATTTTAGGCGCATCAATGACCATATGGTCATTGATACTTGTGAGCTGTTCAATTCTAAAAGGGATAGGAATTTCAGGATTAACAAAGGTGCTAAAGCGGTCTACTATCTTTCCTTTTTCTATCTTTACCGCTCCTATCTCAATGATTTTATCGCTTTTTGCACTAAATCCCGTAGTCTCTAAATCAAATACAACAAAGCTTACATCCAATGTCTGCCCTTTTGGATTTACAATCATATCCTTTAAATCATCTACCAGATAGGCTTCCACTCCATAAATAACCTTAAAATCACATTCTTTTCCCGCTTTTTTACATTCTTTCTGTATATCCTGATATTCATGCCATGCATCGGGAAACGCCTGCACCACACCATGGTCTGTAATCGCAATAGCTTTATGCCCCCACTCGTAGGCTCTTCTTACGATTTTTTTACACTCACTGACACCGTCCATATCACTCATTTTCGTATGACAGTGCAGCTCCACTCTCTTATCTACTGCAGTATCTTTTCTCTTGTCACCAACTGAAAATGCCGGAATAATTTTCATTCCATCCACTCTGCTGATTTCAACCTGCCTATCATAGGTATCAAAAAGAGCTACCCCTTTAATTCTCAAAAAAGTACCTTTTTTCACTTTAGAAGTAAATTCTTTTTTTACATTTTCATCCGCCAAAAAAACTTTTACCGCAATACTATCTGTAAAATCCGTAATTTCCATTGTCACAATAAATTTTCCAGTTCTTGTCTCCCTGTCATCCATAGTCATTACTTGTCCTCTGACTACAGTTTCGCCGGTTCCCTCAAAAACATCACATAATTTTGTATCACTCTCATATTTAAAGTCGCGCCCATAAACCATATCCGGATCCTGAGAGTATGTTGCTTTTCTGGCTCTTACAGGCTTTGCCTTTTCTTCTTTTTGTTTTTTCTTTTCATCCTCATTCGTCTGATTCTTACCGAGAAGAACATTCACTTCATTTTTTAGTCGTCTGGCATTTCTCTCCGCAAATCGATTAGACTGCATCACACGTTTTATAATTTTTACTTCTAAAGGCAAATCAAATCTGTCTCTAAAAATCTTTTCAATCGTATCTTTGAGTATTTTCATTCTCGCCTCTGATACAATACTCTCCTCTAAATCAATTAATAACCTTCCCTGTTCATCAAACTGTATTGGAGCTTTTTTAAACATCGTAGCAACAATCGGACTTTTTTCACTCAACTCCATGATTATGCTATCTTTGTATAATTCAAAAAGATTTTCTTTTGTATATTGGCTTGAGAGAGAATATTTTTCAATAATCTCTATCTGTATTCTCTTTCCTACCCGCAAATTTCTCGATATTTCATCTCTAACAGTGAAAATAGCAGACTTTTCAATAAGTCTGCTGCTTTCAATATATATGCGCATTTTTGTATGTTCTATATTTGTCGCTATTTTACAAACATCAACATACTCAAACATAGCTGTCAATTCATCATTTAATTTTATACTTTGGAAAACGTCAAAAAACTTTTTCTTTTCCAATTTAGTTCCTCCAATTCTTCAATTCCTCTTCAAGGACATTCAACAATTCTTCTTCCGGCACTTTTTTAATTATTTCACCTTTTTTGATGAGTAATCCCTCACCTTTACCCCCGGCAATACCGATGTCTGCCTCTCTTGCTTCTCCCGGACCATTCACTACACATCCCATTACGGCAACTTTGATATCTAAATCATATTTTGTAACCATAGTTTCTACTTTTTCTGCTAAGCCAATCAAATCAATCTGTGTTCTGCCGCATGTCGGACAGGAAACAACGGAAATTCCACCTTTTCTCAATCCCAATGTTTTTAATATTAATTTGGCACTTCTAATTTCTTCCACAGGCTCTCCTGTCAGAGAAACTCTGATTGTATCACCAATTCCCTGATTTAAAATCAGACCGAGTCCGAGCGCTGATTTAATATTTCCGGATGTAACCGTACCGGATTCTGTAATTCCTACATGCAGTGGATAATCTGTTTTTTGTGCTATCAGTTCGTGTGCTTTTACGCACATCATAACATCCGACGACTTTATACTGATTACAAGATTATCATAACCTAAATCTTCTATCACTTTTACTTTGTCTAAAGCACTTTCAACAATACCTTCCGCTGTAACCCTGCCGTACTTCTCCAAAATATCTTTCTCCAGCGAACCACTGTTGACCCCCACTCTAATAGGAATATTCTTCGCCTTTGCCGCATTCACTACTGCTCTTACTTTCTCGATATCTCCAATGTTTCCCGGATTAATCCGAATCTTATCCGCACCATTTTCTATTGCTGCAATAGCTAATCTGTAATCAAAATGAATGTCTGCAACAAGCGGTATTGAAATATGCTTTTTTATCTCTGCAATGGCTTTTGCTGCTTCCATTGTAGGTACTGCACATCTTATAATGTCACATCCGGCTTCCTCCAGCTCTTGAATCTGCTTTACCGTTGCCTCTACATCCTCAGTCTTTGTGTTCGTCATAGACTGAATCATGATTGGATTTCCGCCGCCAATCACCTTATTTCCAATTCGGATTACCTTTGTGTTATTTCTATACATAGCCTATACCTCTTTTTTATTAGCAAAATCATGGTATTAGTTTTCTAATGTCGTTAAATACTAAAAATACCATAAGCGCCATCAGTAATACAAAACCGACAAAATGTATCATGCCTTCTTTCTCTTTTGGTATCGGCTTTCTCGTAATAATTTCAATCAAATATAGGAAAATTCGTCCTCCATCTAATGCCGGTATCGGTAGAAGATTCATTACTCCAAGGTTCGCACTCAACATAATTGCCAGATTAAGCAATGTGAGTATGGTGATTGCCGCGCCAGCCGATTTTGTGGACGAATAAGTATCACCGATTACATTAACAATTCCTACCGGTCCGGAGATTTCGTTTGCTGATACCTGACCTGTAACAAGCATCTTGAGACTCTTTAATACCATTGCAATCTCATATCTGACCTCCGTAAGGCTATATTTTATCACACCGCCTACAGACTGTTTCTCTCTTGCTAAATTATACACAAAACCTCTATTTGCAATCTCTGACACCTGAGGTTTCAATACAACCTTAATTTCTTTTCCTTTTCTGTTCAGGGTAAGGTTCACTTCCTCTTCACCAAACGGATGCGCATTAATATATTCACCCAGCTGTTTTCCTGTAGAAATTTTTGTACCATCAATTTCTGTTACAACATCACCAATCTGTACACCGGCATCCTCCATTGCAGACTTTTTCGTTACCTGACTAATTTCCGCCTCTGTATCATCCGGAGTGTACTGCATGCCGACAATTGCTCTCTTTTCCGTATCCGGCTTATAGGATATCGTTTGTTTTTCACCATTTCTTATAAAAGAAATGGTAATATCACTGCCATCTAAAGGATTCACATACTCCTCTAAGTAAATTTCTCTTCCAAGTGTTGCGTGTGCACCATTAAATTTTGTAATTTGGTCCCCCTGTCTCAATCCCGCCTGATAGGCTGCTGAGTTCTCGTCAACGGAGGTTACATATGAAATGTCTGCTCCCTTTGCACCGATTACAATAAGCGCCAACAAAAACGCCAGAATAAAATTAAAAAACGGTCCGGCAAATATAATAGCCATTCTCGCCCAAATAGATTTAGAATTAAAGGACCCCTCTTCGTCATTATCCTCGTCTTCTCCAAGCATTGCACAAGAGCCGCCAATCGGAAAAATTTTAAAGGAGTATTTTGTTCCACTCTTTGCTGTATAACTATAAATTCTTGGTCCCATACCAATGGAAAACTCATTGACCGTAACTCCATTTTTTCTCGCAACAATAAAATGTCCGAACTCATGTATCAACACTAATACACCGAAAATAATTAAAGCTATTACTATACTAATAAATGTCTGCATGATTACCACCTGTTCTCAATAAGCTCATATGCCCATTGTTCTATTTCTAATATTTCATTTACGGAAGGATTCTCTATCTTTTTATGCTCCTTCATACAATATTGTATTATATCTGTTATGTCTAAAAATCCGATTTTCCGGTCTAGGAATTTTGCGACAGCCCTCTCATTTGCAGCATTAAACACTGTAGGCATAGAGCCTCCAATCCTTCCCGCTTCATATGCCATCTTTAATCCAATAAAATTGTCCATATCCGGATTTTCAAAAGTTATCTGAGCAACTTTTCCAAAATCTACACGCTCCCCTGATAACACTCTCCTTTCAGGATAATATAAGGCATACTGAATCGGAAGCCTCATATCAGGAGTTCCAAGCTGTGCCATAATTGCTCCATCCCTGAATTGTACCATAGAATGAATCAGGCTCTGCGGCTGTACAACCACCTGTACATCTTCGAAATCGACATCAAATAACCACTTTGCCTCTATTACTTCTAATCCCTTATTGACCATCGTTGCAGAGTCAATTGTTATTTTTTGTCCCATTGTCCAGTTTGGATGCTTTAATGCATCCTCCACTCTGACATTTTTCATCTGTTCTCTGTTCCATCCTCTAAAAGGACCACCGGAAGCCGTCAAAAGAATTTTATCTATTTCTTTTTTATTTTCTCCGTTTAATGATTGAAAAATAGCACTGTGTTCACTGTCTACCGGAAGAATTTTTACCCCATAATCCTTTGCAGCTTTTATTACAAGATGTCCTGCCGTAACTAAGGTTTCCTTGTTTGCCAGAGCAATATCCTTTCCTGCCTTAATTGCCTCCAATGTAGGACGGATTCCTATCATTCCGACAAATGCAGTAACAACAATCTGTGATGTTTCATATATAGCGGTCTCTATCAGTCCCTCCATACCTGATACAACTTTTACATTTGTATCTGCAATAGCTACTTTTAAGTCAGATGCTGCATTTTCATTATAAACGCAGACAATTTCCGGTCGAAATTCCCTCACCTGTTCTTCTAATTTTTTTACATTGGAACCCGCAGCAATTGCCACAACATTTAAATCTTTATTTGCTCTTACAATGTCCAGGGTCTGTGTCCCTATAGAACCCGTAGAGCCAAGTATTGTAATATTTTTCATTGATTCTCCTTAAAAAATCTGTAACAAAACCCAGATAATCGGTGCAACATATATCACACTATCAAATCTATCCATAATTCCGCCGTGTCCCGGAATTATATTTCCATAATCTTTTATATTATGATTTCTTTTGATTGCCGATGCTGCCAAGTCTCCAACCATAGATATCCCTGCACCAACCGCACAAATAATCGCAAATGTTAAGATTGGATTTGTAAGACTCAGTTGGTCAAAAAAGATTGCAGCATAAACCGCACCTAATACCGCCGCGCCGATAACGCCACCCACAGCTCCCTCGACGGACTTCTTTGGACTTAATACGGGCGCCATCTTATGTTTTCCGAATGCCACGCCTGCTAAATATGCACATGTATCACTTCCCCAGGAACAGAGAAAAATGAGCCATACGGTGTATGCACCGTTTTCCTCCATTCTCACATTGTAAATATATGAGAGCATAACCCCTGCATATAACATACACATTATGGCATTCGAGATTTCTTCTGTCTTAAACTCCGGAAACAAAAAAACATATTGTGCCAGTAATGCAATCAAAAACACAACCATAAGTATACCCATATTATGTGTTTTTCCCATGAACAAAAGCAGATAATATGAAATCACCGCCACATATCCGGTAATTCCCGGTAACTTTTTTTCGATTCCAAGCACTTTATATAATTCATATACACCGATAAGCGATATCAATAAATTTGCTGCAAACAAAATATTTCCACCGGGAATAATTGTCGCAAGAATCAATGCTACCAAAACGATTCCACTTAAAAGTCTTGTCAAGAAAGACTTATTTGCAAACTTTTTCAAAACCATATCTACGCCTTTACCCCTCCGAATCTTCTGTCTCTCTGGTTATACTTAACAATAGCCTTCTTTAGTTCTTCCTTGTCAAAATCCGGCCATAAAACATCTGTAAAATAAAACTCCGTATAAGCCAGCTGCCACAACAGATAATTTGACAATCTAATTTCCCCGCTGGTTCTAATGAGTAAATCCGGGTCAGGTACATCTGCTGTGTCAAGATATCTTCCAATCAAATCTTCTGAAATATCCTCTATATCAATTATGCCACGTTTACAATCCTCAGCAATTTTCTTTGTGGCACGTTTTATCTCGTCACGGCTTCCATAATTTAATGCAATGATAAAATGAATCCCCGTATTCTCTTTTGAACATGCCTCTAATTCATTAATTTTATCAATAATATCCGCATCCAGCCTTGTTTTGTCTCCAATAACACTTACTTTCATATTATTTTTATTGGCGCGTTCTATGCAGTCTTTTAAGTAATTTCTCAATAATTTCATAAGCGCCTTCACTTCATCTTCGGGCCGGTTCCAGTTTTCCGTGGAAAAGGCATACATCGTAATGTATTTTATTCCCATATCATGCGCATCTTCTATAATTTTTTCTACGTTTTTTGCCCCTGCTGCATGACCTGCGTTTCTCGGTAAAAAACGCTTTTTCGCCCAACGTCCGTTCCCATCTAATATGATAGCCACATGTTCAGGAATATTAAGCCCTGTTATATCTATTTTTTGTGCCATAGTCTCTCCTTAATCGTTCTTCTCAAAACCGAAAATAGAGGAAACCTTCGTTTCCTCCTATTTTCTTTTAGTGTATCCTGACAGATTACACTATATATTTTTTTCTAAACTGTCATTATTTCGTCCGATTTTGCCTCTACCGCCGCATCAATTTTCTGGACATAAGCATCTGTAGACTTCTGAACATCATCCTGATATTCTTTAATTTCATCTTCAGAAATTCCGTCCTCTTTTCCTTTTTTCTTAATCGTATCAATAGCGTCTCTTCTAATATTTCTGATTGCTACTTTTGCATTTTCTCCTTTTTTCTTCACATCTTTCACTAATTCTTTTCTTCTTTCCTCTGTAAGTTCAGGAAATACAAGGCGAATTAATTTTCCGTCATTTGTTGGTGTAATTCCAATATCTGATGCAATAATAGCTCTCTCCACTTCTTTTAAAATGGAAGTGTCCCAAGGCTGAATACAAATCATTCTCGCTTCCGGCACAGAAACATTACCAACCTGCTGAATTGGTGTCGGTGTACCATAATAATCAACTTTTATTTTATCTAAAATATGTGGGTTTGCTCTTCCTGCCCTGATTGTAGAAAAATCACTATTCAAATTTCCCAGTGACTTTTCCATTTTTTCCTCATATGTCATCAATAATTCTTCCATAATATTACTCCTTTAATTTATACGGTTATTTTTGTTCCTATCTTTTCTCCTGATACAGCTTTATTAATGCTGTCTTCTTCATTTAATCCAAATAGAAGCATTGGCATTTTATTTTCCATTGCCAGAACGCTTGCTGCCAAATCTATAACACCCAGTCTGTCATCAACGATTTTCGATATCGGAAGTTCATCATATTTCTTGGCATTCGGATTTTTCGCCGGGTCGCTATCGTAAACACCATCAATCGCTTTGGCTCCTAAAATACAATCTGCCTCGATTTCTATTGCTCTGAGAACCATAGTCATATCTGTAGAAAAATATGGATGTCCTGTTCCGCCTGCAAAAAAGATTACCTTTCCATTCTTTAAGTCCTGCACTGCCTCATCTTTAGAAAACAACTTTGTCCATGTACCGCATGTGAAAGGCGTATATACATTGGTATCCATTCCTTCTGTCCTGAAAATTTCTGACACATATATGCAATTCATAATTGTTGCCAGCATTCCAATACCATCTGCCTTAGGTCTGTCTATTTTATTGCTGGTTCTTCCTCTCCAGAAATTTCCTCCACCAATAACAATAGCCACCTGAACCCCTTTATCGACAATAGATTTTACCTGCTTTGCCACCGCAACACAAGTCTCCTCATCAAATCCGGTTTTCTTATCTCCGGCTAAGGCTTCACCACTTAACTTCAGTAAAACTCTGTTCATTTCCTATTCCTCTTCTATTTGTCTTTTTCTAATTTAAAAATCTAGGAATAGAATAACATATAACCATAAAAAAATAAAGGATTATATTGGAAGAACCAAGATAATTATCTGTCCATCCTTTATTGTTTTTGAGGAACATTTTATATGATAAATGCCGCATTTCCGTTTTATAATCGGGATATGCGGCATTTATTTATAGTCTATTATAAAGCTCATTATTTACAGGTTCACACCACTCATTACTCGTATTTTCCCCCGGCACTTCTACTGCAATATGACTAAACCAACTATCTTTCTTTGCTCCATGCCAGTGTTTTACTTCCGGTGGAATTGTTATTACTGTACCCGGCACAAGGCTGATAGCGTCTTTTCCTTCCTCCTGATACCATCCCTCACCGGCTGTACAAATAAGAAGCTGTCCCCCTCCTTTTGTTGCATGATGAATATGCCAATTATTTCTACACCCCGGTTCAAATGTTACATTTGCCAGAAATACCGGACATTCTGCCGGTACTGTCAACGGATTTAAGTAAGAATTTCCAACAAAATATTGTGCAAAAGCAGTATTTGCCTCACCACGGCCAAAAACATTCTCTTTCTCAAACATTTCCTCACTTATTACTTTCATTTTATAACCTTCTTTCTATATATAAATGTAAAATCATCTTTTATTGATTTAATTCCTTCTTCAAATGGAATATTATATAATCAATACAGTCTAATTTTTTCTGTTCCCCATGAATTTTATCAAGCAGCCGACATTTCTGACATGACAAAAGCTTTATCATTCCTTCTAAATCCTTTTCCTTTCTAAGTTTGATATACTGGTCTATAATCTCCTGACTACATCCTATATCCTCCAAACACATAATGGTACATTGATTTTCCTTATCCAAACTAACTACTCGCCTCCTCACACTTTATAAATAAATTATACTAACACCCGGCTTTATTGTATAATACCTATATCAAATCTTATACCATGCTTGACAGGCATAATATTGAAATGTTATTTTATTAAAAAGAGTTTAACACATTACTTTAAATGAAAAATCACAAATGGAGAATATTATGGATATTAGAGTTTTACGATATTTTTTAGCTGTTGCCAGAGAAGAAAATATTTCCAGAGCCGCGGAATATTTACATATAACCCAGCCTACACTTTCACGGCAACTAAAAGAATTAGAAGATGAACTCGGTACCCGGCTTCTGATAAGAGGTAAGCGTAACATCACTTTAACTGACGAGGGAATGTTACTCAGAAAGCGTGCAGAAGAAATCACCTCTCTTATGGACAAAACAGAGGCTGAATTTCATAATTTTGATGAACATATCAGTGGCGATATTTATATCGGTGGTGGTGAGACTATTGCTATGCGCATTCTTGCGGAACTGATGATGGAAATGAATCTGGAATTTCCGGATATTACATTTCATTTATACAGTGGAAATGCAGATGATGTTATGGACCGGATTGACAAAGGATTGATTGACTTTGGTGTCGTAATTGAACCTGCCGACTATAGAAAGTATGAATCCATTTCACTTCCATATAAGGATACTTATGGACTTTTAATGAGAAAAGACCACCCTCTTTCCTCACAAAAGTCACTTCCAATCCATACTCTTTTAGATATTCCCCTTTTAGTGTCTAAACGAATGTTAGAGGGAAGATATTTTCCCGAAATTCTTGGAATACACCCTGAGCAAATGAATATCCGGGCAACATTCAACCTAATATATAATGCTACTCTCCTTGTGGAACAGGGCATGGGAGCAGCTTTAACATTAGACCACCTTGTAAATACCAGCGGTAACAGTATGCTTACCTTTATTCCACTAGAACCGGTAACTACCGTAGGTCTTTCCGTAATATGGAAACGGTATCAGATATTCTCTAAAGCTGCTAATCATTTTTTAAAAAGACTTGTGAAAAAGATTGATGCCTGCAAATAATATATGAATCCAAAAAACTTTTCTGAAAAACAATTCTTTTATTGCATAAAAAGCATCAGCCTTTTCTATAAAAAGAAAAGGCTGATGCTTTGAAATTATGGCACAATTGTACTTCCCCAGTTATAATCTACCTCTTTATAATCCGGCTTCACACTACTGAGTATTCTTGTGTATAAATAGTTGTGTGCACTGATATTGTTCATCATACGCTTTGTATATAACTCGTCAGCTATGGAATATACCGAAAACTTTTTAATATTGCTGTATGTATAATCTCCATTCGTATATTTTACATATGCTCTGACATAAATACCTTCTTTAAAAAATTCTGAAGATATATCTCCAAACATCATAGTCATCACATAGCTTGTAGCCGTCTGTGAATCGCTAAAATTGACAGATGACTTTCCGTTTTGTGTACCATGAACAGAGGCTACATATGGATTACTGCTTTCTACATAAATCTCGTTTTCCGAAGCCCGATTCGACAACCCATACACAAGACCTACTTCTTCAACATTCTCATTTGCCTTATCCACAGAGTATACTGTCCTGATTCCATCCAGTGGTGCGCTAATCTGATATCCATGAATCTGAATTTCTGCTGTCTTCATATAAACTGTTGTTGGTTCTTCTGTTGACACCTCAGTCACCTTTTCTGTCGTACCATCTTCTATCTCCACCCGGGTTGCAAATGACACATCTGTCACTTTCAAATTCATTGCTGTTGCTTCTGCAATATTTTCACCATTAACAGAACCGCCCGGGGCAATCAACAACATCACAGAACCTGTATAACCATTCGGGATAAACACTTCTTTTTCATAAGTATATGGTGTATTCGCTTTCAGACTAACATAATCTGCTGCAAGTTCTGTAAGCTCATCTCCCTCAACCTTAATAAACACATTTTTATTAATACTTGATGTCAAAGTACATTGAAACTTATAACTATGTCCCGGAATATAACTCAGATTAGAAAGTTTTGCCTGAACTCCCCATTCATTATTTCCAACAGCGGAAAGATTGAGCTGAAATCCATCTGCGGGGCTGGATGCCGCTGACATAGAACCTCCTGCATTTGCCCATGAACCGATATCGGCAGTCCATGTTCCACCGTGTTCTGCTACAGAATCACGAACTCCCGTGACAATTGTTTCACCAGAATCTATCTTTTCATAAGCTCTGACATAATCTACTTCCATCGTTGCAGGAAGTGCAGAATCATCAATATCAAATCCCGGCCAATCTCCACCTACCGCAAAATTCAAAAGAAGATAACACGGAATTGCCAGTTCTTCCATCTGCTTTGCAGAAGTTATTTCAACGGAATGATAACTCTTATCGTCAACATACCATGTAATTCTGTCCGCAGTCCACTCTACCCCATATGTATGCCACTGCGTAATATCAATATTAATACCGGCTGCACCTGTACTTGAGCCATTACTGTCATATCCTTCCTCATTGCTTGTATAATCGCATGCCCAATGTGCTGTACCATAAATAACAGATTCGTTATTGACTGCTTCCATAATATCAATCTCACCACATTTCGGCCAGGTGAGGCCATTTGTCCCCATCATCCAAAACGCCGGAAATGCTCCCATAAACTTCGGCAGCTTAATTCTCGCCTCAATCCTTCCATGATGTACAGTCACTTTATTCTGTGTATTTAATCTCGCCGATGTGTACTCTTTTCCCTGATACTGCTTCTTTAATGCCCTCAGTTTTAAAGTTCCATCGCTCACCTCGATATTCTCTGGGCTGTCACAATAGTATTGTAACTCATTATTCCATCCCCCATAACCATTTACTTCAACATTCCAATTGTTTCTGTCCAGTTGTGTTCCATTAAACTCATCACTCCAGACAAGCTTATAACTTCCTGCTGCCTGAACCTCCTTTTCCTGTCTGTTTGTGATAACAATACCACCGAAAACAAGTGCTGCCGCCATTATCACTGATACCGCTCTTTTCAATAATATGTGCATCTAATCCTCCTTTTTTATCAAATTTCCTCTTCAAATCTGATATATTATCTTTTTTTTATAATGGCGAACTCTTAGGAAAAAGTCAAGTTTATCTCTATCTAAAATCTTTCTTTTTTACAATCTTCGTACACCATAAAATTCCCGAAATGTATAATAGTACTCCAACAACAACGGCTATTATCCCGATAGATTTGACATGATTTATAATAAACGACATAATTCCTTCTAACTTAGTTGTATTTCCATCTTCCGTCAGTATGTCCATCACCATATTTGCTCCTCCCCATAACACTATTGCCGGTATCATGATTAAAAGACTTTTTATCTGTGGATTCGCCGTTCTTCCGATACTATAAAATAAAGTATTGGATAGTGTAAGATAAATAAGGGTCACTGCAATAAAATATAAAACAGTAACTGTGATATTTATCATCTTCATAGAAAAAACATTACTCATAATAAACGCTGTAATGAATCCCAAAGCCAACTCAAATGCAATAAAAAAAACTCCTACCAGATATCTGCCTGCCACACGCTCCATATCCGTACCCGGCAGCATATTGTCAAAACCACAATCTGTTTTCTGCTCATATGTAAACAATGTAGCCGGACCAATCATTACCACCAATGCCATATAACAAAACACTGAAAATATTCCATTTACATTATATCCCATCAAAGCTGACAGTGGGGTGAATAGGACAACCGACAGCAATATTACATATTTACTTCTTCTCAAATCATATTTCATAAATTTAATTGCGTTCATTTTTTTCTCTCCTTTCCTTTATGCTGTGTAGCATAATCTGTGCTATTTCCGGTTTTTCAAACGTAAATCCGCCTCCCAGTTTTTCTGCTTCTTCACTCTTTATAATCGCCTCAAAATAATAAGCCTTTTTCTCTAACCCAATCAAATATTTTTTATGTTCATAAGTTAACTTGTCAAAGTCACCTTTTACCAACATATAATCTTCTATCATCTCATCCTTTGGCTTATCGAGAACAATTTCTCCTCTGTCAATAAATGCGATATAGTCTGCAATTTCTTCTAAATCACTTAAAACATGCGTAGAAAACAGTATACTTCTCTCTCCATTCTCAATATAAGCCTGCAAATCAGAAAGAAGTTCATCTCTTACCACCGGGTCTAATCCATTTGTAGCCTCATCTAAAATCATAAGTTTAGAATCTCTTGAAAAAACGGTAGCAAACATCAGCTTAACTTTCATTCCTCTGGAAAAATTGTCAATCTTTTTATTTTCAGGCAGTCCATATTTTTTTATTAGACTATTAAATTTTTCCTCATCAAACGTAGGGTAAAAATCTTTCAAAGTTTTCCGAATCAGCTTTATCTTAGCATTTTTTGAAAAGAAAGATTCATCTCCTATGTATGCGATACTCTCTTTATACTTAACCGGATTATCCTCGTAGCGTATACCATTAATTTTAATTGTTCCTTCCTTAAACTTACAAATGTGATTAATCATATTAATTGTACTGGTCTTTCCCGCTCCGTTTTGTCCTACATATCCCATAATATAACCTGACGGGATTGTAAGATTAATGTTTTTAAGAGAAAAATCTTTATACTGTTTATTCAAATTTCTAATCTCTAAAATATTCATATCCATCTCCATTCCGCTATTGTTTAGCTTTTGTCTTATTCATTCACTCGAAAACCCACAACATCATTTTAATCTTTCCATATAGAATCCACGATATTCTTCACCTCTGATTTTGTCATTCCAATACGCTTGGCAGTCTGTACCGCTGTCTCTATTCCCTGCTCAATCCTTACAAGGTATTGTTCTCTGACAATCTTATTATTCTTTGACAATACAACGCTTCCTTTTCCCTGCATTGTAGCTATAAAGCCCTCCTGCTCTAAATCATTGTATGCCCTGGTCGTTGTAATAACGCTCACTCCTACATCTCTTGCTAAGCTTCTGATAGATGGGAGAACATATCCCTCTTCTATCTCGCCATTTAATATCTGCTCCTTTATCTGCTCTCGAATCTGCGCATAAATCGGAAGTTCAGACTGATTTGATATAATTATTTTCAATGTTTACCTCCAGTCTTTTTTGTATATACTGTATATATTACATTATATACAGTAATAACAGTATGTCAATACCTTTCCATAACTTTCCACTATTTTTTTATAATATCTGAATTATAATATAACCAAACATATGTTTGCACCAGGGAGGAATAGATATGAAACAACGCTATTATTTATGTATTGATTTAAAGTCATTTTATGCTTCTGTAGAATGTGTAGAGCGGGGACTGAACCCAATGACTGAAAATTTAGTTGTGGCAGATATGACCCGTACAGATAAAACTATATGTCTGGCTGTTTCACCTTCCATGAAAGCACTTGGGGTAAAAAACCGCTGCCGCGTTTTTGAAATTCCACAAAATATAAACTACATTACTGCTTCTCCACGCATGAAATTATATATTCATTATGCCGCTGAAATTTATGATATTTACCTGAATTACATTTCAAAGGATGACATTCATGTCTATTCCATCGATGAAGCTTTTTTAGATGTCACAGATTATTTATCACTATATAATCTGAACGCCATAGAACTTGGTCAAAAAATTATAGCTGACATTTATAACAGTCTGGGATTGTATGCTGCATGTGGCGTTGGCACCAATCTGTATCTGACCAAAGTAGCCTTAGACATTACAGCAAAACATTCAAAAGATTTTGTTGGATATTTAGACGAAGATTTATATCAAAAAAATTTGTGGACACACAGACCGCTCACCGATTTCTGGCATATTGGACATGGAATTGCCAAAAGGCTTGCTTCACTTGGAATTTATACGATGAAAGAGATTACAGAAACAAATGAAGATTTGTTATATCGTACATTCGGCATAGATGCAGAGCTTTTAATAGACCACGCCTGGGGAAGAGAACCTGTTACCATAAAAGATATAAAAAATTATAAACCGAAACACAGCTGTCTCTCCAGCGGACAAGTTCTAATGCGTGATTACGCTTTTGATGAGGGTAAATTAATTGTAAAAGAAATGATAGATTTATTATGTCTGGATTTAGTGGAAAAAGAACTTGTAACCAACTCTGTAACACTGCATGTAGGCTACTCCAGAGCACTTAATACTGCTCCTGCCCATGGCACTGTAAATTTAGATATAGAGACCAATGCAGATATCGTAATCATTGATGCCGTATGCAGATTATATGAACGAATCGTTAATTGTAACCTTCATATACGACGTATTTGCATAACCTGCAACAATGTAATGCACGAAAATTATAGGCAATACAGCTTTTTCACTGACAACGAAGAATTGGAACGAAACAGGAAGATTCAAAAAACAGTTATTGATATTAAAAACCGCTTCGGAAAAAATGCCATTATAAGAGGAATGGATTTATTGGACAATGCCACCACAATAGAACGCAATATGCAGATTGGTGGACATAAAAGCGGTGAATAAACGGAGGTCCTTATGAATAAAAAAACAAAAATAAAAATGGCTATTGCTGACAGAGCAAAACAATTTATGCCTTTCTCTGCTCTAAAAGGCTTAGAAACAGCGCTGCAAAAAAAAGAACAGGAAAAAACAGAGCAAGTATCAAAATAAATATTATTCTCTACATTTATGTACAAATCTGTCGATTTTAGCGCCATCTTTACCAAAGCCACAATCCCGTTCAACGCCGGAAGAAACGTCTACACCGTCAGGTTGTACATATTGAATTGCAGAAATCACATTATCATAATTTAATCCCCCTGCTAAAAGCAACAGTTTTTCATCCCTTGGAATATTTTGCACCAATTTCCAATCAAAGGTTTTCCCACTTCCCGGTTCAGATGCATCAAACACATAACCGCATATTGCCTGACATTTATGATACTCCTCGTATTTATCTATATCATTCACATTAAATGCTTTTAGCACAGGGATATTTATCTTTTCAAAAAATCCCTGCGGTATTTCTCCATGAATCTGAATGTAATCAAAACCTGCCTCCTGTATCTTTACAGCTTCGTCAATAACCGGCGCTACAACAACTGCAACTGTTTTTATATTATCATCTAACGCCCCCATAATCTCTTTTGCCTGTTCTATTGTAATATTTCTTTTACTCTTTGGAAAAAACAAAACCATTCCGGCAAAATCTACATTATTTCTATTTAAATACTCTGCCTCCCTGGGAGTAGTCAGCCCACAAACTTTTATTTTCATCGCACACTTCCTTTATAATACAACTTTGTTTTACGATAACTTATAGACAATCAGATACGAAAACATTTTTGTATATCCCGGTTTCTTCCCAAAACCAACATATTATCCCCCTCCATTAACTCTGTATCCGGCATAATATTGAGGTCCAGCTTTCCATCATGTCTCAAAGCCATTATATTGATATTAAAATGTTTCCTTATTGCAATATCTTCAACTGTTTTTCCGAACCATTGCTTTGGTATTCCCACTTCTACTACAGAGCAGTCTTCTCCCAGCTCAATATAATCAAATATATGATTTGCGGTATATCTTATTGCAGTCCATCTTGCCAACTGTTTTTCGGGATAAACCACTTCGTCTGCACCATTTCTCAATAAAAACTTCGCATGGACATCTCTTGCCGCTCTTGATACAACCAGCTCTGCTCCCAACTCTTTTAACAGGGAAGTTGTTTCCAAAGAATTTTGAAAATCATCACCGATAGCGACAATGCAAACATCAAAGTTCCTAATTCCCAATGAATATAAAAATTCTTTGTTTGTACTATCCCCTATTTGGGCGCTCGTCACAAAAGACAAAACTGCATTCACCCTATCTTCTTTTTTATCAACTGCCAAAACTTCATGATTTAATTCATCAAGTTTCTTTGCTATATGCCTGCCAAATCTCCCAAGTCCAATTAATAAAACTGATTTCATTTTAATTCTCCTTATCCTACCATAATCTTTTCTTCCGGTAATTTTGAAACACTAGGCTTCTTGCTGGAAAACGCCGCAAAAATTATTGTAAGTCCTCCAACTCTGCCAAAAAACATTAAAATTATCAAAACAATTCTCGATATAGCTCCCACATGCGGTGTAATTCCCAATGTCAATCCTACAGTACATATAGCAGATGCCGTCTCAAACAGAGAATCAATAATCGGAACTCCATCTACTATACTTATGATTATCCCACCGGTAAGAAATAAAAATACATATAAAAGAAGGATGGTGGCAGCACACCTTACAACTTCAACTGAAATTCTTCTCCTAAATAAATGTGCATCAGACTTTCTCTGAAATACGGCAAACGCCGTAGCAAAAAGTACAGCCACAGTGGTAATTTTCATTCCCCCTGCTGTAGAACCTGTGGCACCGCCCACAAACATTAACATAATCATAATCAGCTGCCCTGCTCCAGTCAATTTCGTTAAATCTGCTGTATTAAATCCTGCTGTCCTCGGTGTAACTGACTGAAATAACGACATTTGAATCTTCTCCGATACAGATATCCCATTCCATGCTTCTCTTGAAAATTCACAAAAATAAAAATATAATGCAGGGACAATAATCAATCCGACCGTAATCGTCAATATCACCTTACTCTGCATCCTATAATGCCTAAAATGCCATTTATGAACTTTAATATCATCCCATGTAACAAACCCGATTCCACCAATTAATATAAGTAACATAACAATAATATTAATTACCGGTGTCGCTGCAAAATGAGTTAACGAAGAATACTGACTCTTATATCCCATAAGGTCGAAACCGGCATTACAAAAAGCTGAGATTGAATGAAATAAAGAATACCAGATTCCCTTCCATACGCCAACCTCTTTATAGAATAACGGATACATCAGCATTGCCCCTATCAGCTCTACCATAACTGTTGTCCTGATGATAAATCCTGTCATCTTTACGATTCCTTCTATCTTGGGTGCCGCAATCGCCTCCTGCATAACACTTCTCTGCATTAATCCAATTTTCTTACCGGATAAAACTGTAAGGGAAATTGCTATCGTTATAACTCCCATTCCACCAATCTGTATCAAAAAAAGTATGACGGTCTGACCGAACCCCGACCAGTATGTGGCTGTATCCTGTACAACCAGACCTGTAACACATACAGCTGATGTTGCAGTAAAAAGGGAATCAAAAAAAGAAGCTCCTCCTTCTTGTCTGGTTGCACATGGCAACATTAATAAAAAGCTTCCAATAATAATCACGATAAAAAAGCCTACAAAAATAAATTGAGAGGTTGACAGATGTCTATGCCTTCCTGCTTTCATAATACCTCCTTATTGCACGTCTACCCTGTATCACAAAGCTTCGATAAATAACTTTACTTCATCTAAATTATTCATTATCTTATATGCTAACTTTGCAGTCTTACATTCCGGATATTTCATATCCGGAATGCAGATTACCTTTATTTTTCCTGCGTTTGCTGCCAAAATTCCTGCTTCCGAATCCTCTAACACCAAAGCTTCCTCTGGCATAATACGAATTTTTTCACATGCTCTTAAAAAAACCTCCGGATTTGGCTTTCCACATATAACTTCATCCCCACAAATTGATGCATCAAAGTAGTTATCCAGCTTTGCGCTCTTTAAAATCTTATCTACTCTTTTTCTGTCACTGGAAGTCGCAACCACAGTTTTGTAATTATTTTTCTTCAAAAACTCCAATAAATGGATAAGCCCCTTTTTCACCGGGACCCCTTCGGTATCAAATACATTTTCCATATATTCATGAACCTGCTCTAATATCTTTTCAAACGGAAAACTCCCGCCATATTTTTTTCTAAACTTTTCTCCGCCCTCTCTCGCAGTAATTCCGAGAACCGTCTTGTAAAATTCTTCTGTTATGATATATCCCATAGATTCCATTACTTTTTTATATCCCTCAAAGGTAACTCTCTCGCTGTCTATCATCAAACCATCCATATCAAAAATAACTGCTTTTACCATTTTTTCTCCATTTTATTTCTATAAAATAATTATCTTTTATGGCTCCATACATCTTTGGAAAACAATATTAATATCGGAAAAATCTCAAGTCTTCCCGCTAACATATCTATAATTAACACAATTTTTGAAAAATCGCCAAACATACCGTAATTACAGGCAGGACCAACAAGTTCCAAACCCGGACCTATATTATTAAAGCATGAAATAACTGCTGAAATATTGGTTGTAATTGTAAGCCCATCAATAGCGACCAGCAGAAAACTGATAAAAATAATCAGAAAATATGCAGCCACATATACATTAGTTCCCTCAACAACCTTTTCACTGACCACATGTCCATTATTTCTCACAACTTCAATTTTATTCGGATTCAACGTTTTTCTGATTCCACGTCTTACACTTTTAATTAATATCAGCAATCTTCCACATTTGAAGCCTCCCCCTGTACTTCCTGCACATGCGCCAATCATCATAAGCGTCAGCAAAATAGCTTTGGAAAAGTTAGGCCATGTGTCAAAATTTTCTGTAGCAAAACCCGTTGTCGTAATAATACTGGCTACCGTAAAAGATGCATGATGAAATGCATTTCCAATATTGTCAAATAAATGATAAATATTCATGGTTATTGCCACGGTACTTGCTAACACCAGTCCCAAATATAACTTTAACTCTCCATCTTTGATTACAGTGCGTATTTTCTTTAGAATAATCAAATAGTAACAGCTAAAGTTTACGCCAAACAGCAGCATAAAAACTGTACAAACATTTTGTATATATGGGCTATATCCCGCTATGCTGTCATTCTTTATACCAAATCCTCCCGTACCTGCCGTGCCAAGCGCGGTACACACTGCATCGAACACCGGCATTCTCCCTAGCAGCAAAAAAATAACATTGAGAACTGTAAGAAAAACATAGAGTAAATATAGTATTTTAGCAGTATCACGCATTCGTGGCGCCAATTTTCCTACATCCGGTCCCGGGCTTTCCGCTCTTAATAAATGCATGGTAAATCTGTTGCTTCTTCCGTTCGCCGGCGCAATTGCAAGTAAAAATACTAATACTCCCATACCACCCAGCCAGTGACTGAAACTTCTCCAATAGAGAATTCCTCTGGATAAACTTTCAACCTCCGGCAATATGGAAGCACCTGTTGTCGTAAAACCCGATACCATCTCGAATAAAGCATCAATAAATCTTGGTATTTCCCCTGAAATGTAAAAAGGAAGGCAGCCGAGCAAACTTAGCACTATCCACCCGATTCCGACACAAAATAAGCCTTCTTTCGCAAAAAACCTCTGCTTAGCTCCATGACATGCAGCAAACAGAATCGCTGACACCAGAAGAATTATCAATATACTAAAAATAAAACTGGAACTTGCACGATGGTCTCCGTCAAAAAGACTTATGCACAATGCAGGAATCATAAAAACAGCTTCTACTGTAAGTATTTTTGATATAAACCGCCCCATTACTTTATAGTTCATTTTCTTTTCTGTTTCCTCCCGCTCACTCAAAAATGTCATTTAACTGATGTATCACGGTATCTCCTGTGGCAACAACAATAACGGTATCTCCCAGCTCAAATTTCGACTCACCATTAGGAATCACCGTTCTACCTCTATGCGTAATACATACAATTAATACATTCTTTTTAACCTTTATGTCTTTTAATAACATTCCACAATATTTCGTATGCTCACCAACTCTAAATTCCAATGCCTCTGCCTGTCCGTCAACAATACTGTGTACAGCAATTGCAGCCCCTGTCTGAGCCTCCAATGCTCTTACATACCTTACAATAGTATTGCAGCACAATTCTTTTGGACAAACAATACTTCCAAGCTCCAGCGTATCCTGTATATTACTTTTTTCAGTATGCGCTACCTTCGTTATTACCTGTGGAACACCACAATTTTTAGCATATAAGGAGATAATAATATTTAATTCATCCATTCCGGTAAGTGTTACTAAGGCATCGCAATTTTCAATTCCCTGACTCTCTAAAAGAGTACGTCTGCTTGCATCGCCACAAATCACTGTAACATTTGGAAGCAATTCTGCCAACTGTCTCGCCCTATCCGCATTTTCTTCTATAATTTTAACCGAGATACCCGTATTCTCTAATTGTCTGGCTAAATAGTAACTTACTCTTCCTCCCCCACATATCATGATTTTCTTCACCTTATGTGTTATTATGCCAAGATTTTTTAAAAGTATGGTCATATTAAATCTTGGAGCAGTAACATAAATTCTGTCACCTTCTTTTAATATAAAATTACCGTCCGGCGCCTCCACTACTCCGTTACGCCTTACCGCACAGACCAAAACTTTGCATTTAATAATACTATATAATTCATTTAAAGATACATCTTTCAATACACTGTTTTTATCTATTCTCAGTTCTACAATTTCTACTTTTCCTTTTGCAAAAGTATCTCGCTGTAGAAAACCCGGATATTTTAAAAGACGCTCAATTTCTACCGCCGCCTGCTTTTCGGGATTAACGGTCATAGAAAGCGCAAATGCATCCCTCATGCGATAAATCTGCTCACTATACTCCGGATTTCGGATTCTGGCTATTGTATGTAAATTGGGATTCATCTGATGCGCGGTCATACAGCACAGTAAATTAATCTCGTCCGCACTTGTGGCTGCAATAAGTAAATCCGTCTTCTCGACTTCCGCCTCCTCTAGAACTGACATCAACGCACAGTTTCCGTGTACTGCCATCACATCATATCTCTCAAGACTTGCCTCTAAAACTTTTGGATTTGAGTCAATTACTGTTAAATCATATCCTTCCGCAGATAACTTTCTAGTCAGAGTCACTCCGACCTTTCCATCACCGGCAATAATAATTCTCAACTGCTTCTCCTCCTACTTCAAGAATGTATGTAGAACATAATTTTAATACTACTAAATCATTATATAACTTATCAGTAGAAAATCAATAGCCACTGTCACTACAAAGCAATAAGTCATTCATATATAATTTTATCAGCACCTCTTAAAGATTGTTGCGACAAAATTTATATATAAATGACTTATTTTTACACTGTCAATATAAAAGCTTTCCTGCTATATGGCAGAAAACATGAAAACTTGAACTATTTAATTTTAAATGTAGCATATCTGTTTTTCTTTTTAAAATCCACATCTACATATATTCTATATTTTCCCTTAGTCAAATCTTTTTTACTATAATAAAAAGAAAGATTATATGTTTTATATGCTGATGATTTTGGAGGTAAAACATAGGCGATATCTACAAACGCAATCTCTCCTTTGCTCTTATCAAAGCTAAGTTTTTTCCATTTTCCATCCACATATTTTTTTACACAGAAAGATTCTCCATAATAAATATCTGTTTTCTTTCTATTTGTAATTTTGACTTTTACGGTTACTTTTTTCTTCCCGGCTTTTACTTTTGAAACTCTTACTCCACTCCTCTGTTTTTTCTGATACTTACAGACACTTTTGGGCGTTTTTTGCGACGAAGCGTTTAGACTGATTTTCTGCACTCCTGTCATCGCAACAACCATGGTCAAAATTAGTAGCATTGTAACTGTCTTTTTCAATTTTTTCATAATATCATCTCCTTTCAGCTTTTATGCTTCTATTAATATTAATCTTACATTTATTACTTTTGTTATAAATATTGATTTTTAATAGAAAAATGCGATATATTAACTACGGAAAATTATTTTTCATCAAAATGTTAGGAGAACTATCATGAATTTAAACCATACAAAAATAATTCTTGCTTCACAATCCCCCAGAAGATGTGAACTAATGAAACAGGCCGGATTCGATTTTGAGGTCATAAAATCAGACATAGCAGAGAGCATAGACAGCACGACTCCATCTACCGTGGTTGAAGAATTATCTCTCCGGAAAGCAGACGACGTTTTCAACAAACTTTTTAGCCATATAGACTTATCCCTTATGGCATATAACGATTTATCTCTTTTAGTAATTGGCTCCGACACAATTGTATCAAAAGATAACATAATCATGGGAAAGCCCAAAAGCAAGGAAGAAGCTTTTTCTATGATTCACTCTATCCAGGATAATACACACCAAGTATACACCGGTGTCACACTTCTCATATATGATTTCAATTCTCAAAAAAGGTCTGTACATTCCTTTCACGAATGCACCAACGTTACCTTATATCCAATGTCTGATTATGAAATTAATCAATACATTTCCAGTGGTGACTGTTATGATAAAGCCGGAGGATATGGTATACAAGGTCAATTTGCCATATATATAAAAAGTATTCAAGGTGACTATAACAATGTTGTCGGACTTCCAATTGCCAGGCTTTATCAGGAAATCAAAAATTTATAACTATTTTTATAATCTATTTTCTTATTTGGAACATATTAGTTTCTTCCACATATTATATAGTGTACAAGACAAGGAGGAAAATATATGTGTAGCGAAGAAACAAAAGGTCAGGGAAGATTTTATCCACACGTTCATGAAGTATTAGGAAGTACCCAGCTTACCGGATCATGTTGCGAGGCACCACACAATCATCGTTTTGCAACAGTAACAGGAGACGCAATCAAACGAGGAAACAATCATGTGCATAAAATAGAATTTGGTACAGATACGTTTGATGACCATGAGCATAGTTTCTGCGGTGAGACATCACCTGCAGTATTTATTTCTAAAACCAGACATGTGCATTATATCAAAGGCTATACGACTACTGATGATGGACACAAACATGAATTTCGCGTTGGAACTTTAATTGACAATCCTATCGAATGTAGATAACATCAAAATGGGCTGCCCAAGGGCAGCCCTTATATAATTAAAATTATTATCTATTATATAACTGAAATTCATATAATCTTACAGTTCCTACACTATCACCCGGATTAAAAATCTTAATCTGTACATAACGTGCTGTACGACTTCCAATATCATAGGAAGAAATATCATTATTGTTATTTACCTGATAATCAACAGATGTCCAATTCTTTCCATCCTCTGATATCAGTATCTCCCACTCAGAAGCATTTGCAAATCCTTCTTTACTCTTTGTATTATACAAAGTATAAGTGTTAAATGTTTTTTTGCTTCCCAAATCAATTTTTACAGAATGCATTCTGCCATTAAAAGTCGACTCTGAAGAACTGCGTGAACACCATTTTGTATCAAGGTTTCCATCTATCAGTTTTTCTGCTGCTTCATTACTATTTGTCTGACCTGTAGTATGAAGTATTATCGCTCCATTACATAAGTTTGTTCCACTGGTAATAGGATTTGCAAGCTTTGTGGCTACAGTAGTTCCATGTGTTTTCTGACCAATCATTGGATACGTCGGATTATCTACACCTTCCAATCCCTCTGTAATCCAATTATCACGGTAATCTCTAAATCCTGTAAATGCCCATGTTCCATTCTTCAATTCTTCTACAAATCTCAAACGAAGCGACTCAATACAATCATATCCTGTAATCTGTTTTACTAATTTATTCCAATCAGTAGTCGTATCATATGGATTATCATCATATTTTGTACTCTTGTTTGATTTCAGCATATTGTTAATGCTATCTATCAGTCCTAAAGTAACTGTTCCATTAGAAGCTTTTGTTGTCGGATATTTTGCGTCCATATATGCAAAGAACCATTTATTATTTCCATATGCCTCATATTTCCAGTCCTGAAGTGAAGTATCACTTGCCTGATATACCTGGACATTATCCTCTGTTGCCCAATGATAATAACGGAATCCACCATAGTTTGCCATGTTTTCAACCCACCATGCCGGTCCTGAAGAGTTTACATTTCCATACTGCTGCGCTGCATGTGTTAACTCATGTGAGAAATATCCGATACCTACCGGATTTGCATTCATCCAATCAACAGAGATAACGATTGTATTTCCTAGAGTATATGCAACTCCATCATAAGCCTTATCTGCTGTAATGAACATTCTCTTTGGCTCTGAACCTGTTCCCCATCTTGTATACTGACGAGGATATACCTGATCAAATAATTCCTGAAGGTTTTTCTTATAATTTGGTGCAGTTACCTGGTCCCAGTCACCCATGAAAATTGCTTCATATTCTTTTTCCAATAATATAGAACTACCCTTTAGGCTGATTTCAGACAACTGGAATGAATTTCCATATCCTTCTGTAACAGTCAATTTAAAGTGTTTATATGTTCCAACCTTATCTACTAAGTAAGTGTAATCAGCATAGTTTACATCACCCATGCCGCTCTCTGTTACAGTATCAATAGCCTCCCAGTTATTTCCATCCTTTGAACCATACAATACCCATGATTTTATCGTACGGTTCTTAAATGACGCATTGTCATTGGCTGTCGTTAAAGTATAGCTGTACAATTCTGTATCCTGATTCATCGTCCATGCAATCGAACATGGAGTACCTGTATTAGTATACAATTTAGTTGACTTATCTCCATCAAACAGATTTGCTACACCTTCTTTATCATTATATCCTTTGACAGTTGTGGCACTCGTATTAATTCCTTTTATATGTTCGTCAAGGTCTACACCGATATCAGATGTAATCCGAACAACATCGCCATTTAAATATATTTCTGACAACTGAGAACCGAAATAAAGTTTTCCGTCATCTCCACTGTCCTCAATTCTTAACATGAAATACTGACATGCTTTCTGTACATCTGTTGTATAAGTGTAAGATTCCAAATTCTTATGTTCAATACCGCCGTTTTCTACAAAATCAATCTGAATCCAGTCTTTTCCGTTCATAGAACCAAGCAATCTCCACTTATGAGGATTTCTATGTGAATATGTTGCTGCATCATTTGCAGTTACAAGTGTATAACTTTTAAGAATTGTAGCACGACTCATTCTCCACGCAATTGATATAACAGGTGCATCATCTGTAAAGAATTTTGTATTTATATTATTGTCAAATAACTTTTCGATTCCTTCATTGCTATTCTTTTTTCCTTCTGTTGAAGAAAATGTTGTATCAATTCCCGCTACATATTTGTTTAATGATACATTTGCCGCAACTTCTGAATCTGCTGCTTCCTGCTGCACGCCCGGATTTTTCACCGGATGCGGTGTCGTTGTCTCCTCTTTCTTTGTTGTTTGTTCTTCTTTCTTCGTAGTCTCTTCTTCACCATTATTTCCTTTTGCATTGTATACATACAATACTGCTTTTTGAGACCCGTCACCATTATATACAACCACTGTGCTATACATCTTTGTAAAGTTTGAGAGATGTGCTAAAACACCTGCCCCTTCTACTTCCTTTGACAATGCTTTTCCGTCCACTGTCATATTTCCAAAATCGGCATTATCAAATGTAATATATATACCTTGTGCTGTCGCAAATCCCGGCTGCTGAATATTTACGATTTCCTGTACATCCCCACTGGCTGCAATTACTTTATACTGTCCCTCTGTCATTCCTGCAAGGAAATCAGCAGATGCCCAATTAGCACTCTCAGGCTTGAACTCTGTAAGTTCTTCCTTTTTCGTTGTTGGCTCCGGCGTTGTCTCTATCTGCTTTGGAGTGGTAATCTCTTCCTTTTTTGTAGTATTTTCTTCTGCCTCAGCTGTAACAATTGTATCTCTTCCTCTAAATTCAACTCTGGCATAAGATGAATCTACTACTGACAGAATACTATTATATAAATATTCATGTCCGCTCATATTACTCATCAGATTATTCTTATAAAGTGTATTTGCAATACGATATACAGACGTATTGCTGATATCACTGTAAGTATATGTACCATCCTTTAATTTAGCATATGCTTTTACACTGATTCCTCTCCGATAAAAATCCGCCGTCTTAATAAACTCCATCGTAAGGCAATAACTTTTTCCGTTATCAAAACTGCTATATTTTACTCCTGTTTCTCCAAGAGGTGTCGCTGCATAAGAATACACTGTTTCATTTTTACTTCCAACAACCATATCCGATTCAGACACTGAATCTGTCAATCCATAAACAATGCCTACCTCTTCTACTTTGTTTGCCGTATCTGCCACAGAATAAATTGTTCTAAATGCTTCTAATCTTGTACTTATTTGAAATCCATTAATTTCAATTTGTACATCATCTGCCGCATAAATTTGTTGTGGTAAAACGATTCCCTGAATTATCATAGATAATGCAATGATAAACGATAAAACCGCTCTTACCGTTTTTTTAGTAAACTTTTTTTCCATTCCGTTTCTCCTTCTCTTAATACATTATTTTAATTATGAAAATTTCTACATAACTTTTCAAGTATCCCTATTTTTTTATATGGTGTGATTTTTTAGTATGTTATCTTTTTCCTATATAAAATCAAAACGGACAAACTATCTTTGACTTTCAACGTCTAAACTGTTTGTCCGTTTTTTAACTTTATATTATTTTCTCTTATATATTCTAAAATAATATTCTAAATCAAAATAAGTATTTTCTTCACTCTCCTCTGAGATTTCCCACTCATCTGTCATTTCATCGAGATTCGGAATAAATGTATCTGCCGCATATTCAAAATCTACATAAGTAACATATGCCGTATCACAGTATGGTAACATTTGTCTATAAATACTGCCTCCACCAATCACAAACACATCCTCTGTATTATATTTCTTTGCTTCCTCCAAGGCTTCCTCTATGGAATATACCACAGTAGCACCATCGACTTTATAATCTTTTTCTAATGCAATTACAATGTTAACTCTATTTTTTAAGGGTTTTGAATTTGGAAAACTTTCTAAGGTGTTTTTTCCCATAATGACTACTTTTCCCGTCGTTGTTTCCCTAAAAAACTTCATATCCTCGGGAATACTTACAAGCAAATCATTTTTATACCCAATAGCCCAGTTTCTATCCACCGCAACAATTAAATTCATATTACCTCCTCTGAAACACTCAACTTTCTACACAGCTACAGGTATATTTTTAATCTGTTCCCCTGTAACATAATCATCTAACCTTAAATCATCCACTGTAAAATCATAAAAATTTTTAATTTCAGGATTCATCCATAATTTAGGAGCATCATGCTGCTCTCTACCAATCAATTCTTCAATTAAAGGCACATGTTTATCATATATATGGGCATCTGCGATTACATGAATAAACTCACCAACTTCCATATCACTTACCTGAGCAAACATATGTATCAATGCTGCATATTGGCAGACATTCCAGTTATTCGCTGTGAGAACATCCTGTGAGCGCTGATTTAAGATTCCATTTAAAACAAGCTTACCTGTTTCTTGATTTTGAGTGACATTAAAAGTCATACTATATGCACACGGATAAAGATTCATTTCTGACAAATCCTGGTGAACATATATATTGGTCATAATTCTTCTGCTGTATGGATTATTTTTTAAATCATATAGTACCCTGTCTACCTGGTCCATATCTCCCTCTTTGTAATGGTGTTTTACTCCCATCTGATATCCATAAGCTTTGCCAATAGAGCCTTCTTCATCAGCCCATGCATCCCATATATGACTTCTCAGTTCATTTACGTTATTTGATTTCTTCTGCCAAATCCATAATAATTCATCGAGGCAGCTCTTAAATCCTGTTCTTCTTAAAGTTATGGCTGGAAATTCTTTTTTCAAATCATATCGGTTTATAACACCAAATTTCTTAATCGTATATGCATAGGAGCCGTCGTCCCATTTCGGTCTTACTTTCTCTCCCTTTGTATCTATTCCATTGTCAAGAATATCTCTGCACATATCCACAAACACTCTATCTGCGTAGCTCATCTAATTCTCCTTTAATATTTGTAGCCAAGAGGAAATCTCATATAGTTTCTCTTACATGATGATTGCCAGATATATCATCCGGCAATCATTTTATTAAAATAATTATAACATTTTGTAATTATGTTTTTCAAGGTATTTTAAAAATCCCTTACATCCTTTCATCGCATCATCAAAAGTAATATCGAAATTTCCAGTGTACCAAGGGTCTGCTATATCCCTGCTGTCACCTGCAAACTGTAACAGTTTAAATACTTTTCTTTCTATATCTTTTCCTACGATTCGTTCTATATTTCTTATATTAGCAGTATCCATTCCTATTATGTAATCATAATCTCTGTAATCCTGCTTTGTCATTCTTCTTGCCTTGTGTTCACCGCAATATATCCCTTCTTTGGCTAGTTTATTTCTTGTTCCATGATGTACACCATTTCCAATTTCCTCATAACTTGTTGCAGCAGAGTCGATGTAGAATTTATCTGATATTCCATTTTGTTCTACGAGATGCTGTAGGATATATTGAGCCATTGTGGAACGACAGATGTTGCCGTGGCAGATGAAAAGTATTTTTATCATGTTCTTATATCTCCTTAAATCTCCACTTTTCCTTGTATTTAAAGGGTTTTTACAACTTTCATATTTCTTGTGGTTTCTGTAACTTCTTATAAATTCTCATGTTTCGGCAGTCAAAAGTTGTAAAATAAGTTGTAAAACCACCCCTATTTTACAACTTTACAACTAGCTACGATTGCAGACTTCTTTCATTTCTTTTTTAATATCATCAAAGTCCAAGTGTGTGTAGGTATTCAGCGTAACGCCTATATCTGAATGCCCCATAATCTTCTGTAATGTCTTAGGGTTCATTCCCGACTTTGCCATATTAGAACAAAAGGTATGTCGGCAAACATGAGGTGTGATTTTCGGTAATTCCTGTTTATATATTTTATTATACTTCTCACAAATATGCTGGAAATATTTTTCCCAATGCAAAGCAACCATAGGCATATTATTTTTATCTAAGTACAGAAAACCGCTTTTACCGTCTATCACAGGTTCTGATTTTGGCTTTTTACGGTTTTGAATTATTTTGCGAAAACACTCTTTTACCTCGTCCGTCATAGGAACAAGTCTTGTACCGCTGTCTGTCTTTGTGTCCTCTATAATATATTCCATATTACGCTTACGTTGCAACTGATGATTGACATTGATAACACCTTTTTCTAAATCAATATCAGAAATTGTCAGTCCGACAAATTCAGAAATACGAAGTCCTGTCTTAAATAGAATGTAAATTCCCTCATAATACTTGCTAAAGTGCTTGTCCTGCTTTACAAATTCAAGAAAAGCTCTCTCCTGTTTTCTTGTAATAGCTTCTCTTGTTACGCTGTCATTGACAACCGCCGTTGCAAGCTGAAATTCAAATGGATTCTTCCGAATCAAATCATCATCAACCGCCATCTGAAATGCAGGTCTTACCACACCTCTGACAGAATGTATGGTACTATAGCCTCTGCCGTCAGCCTGTAATTTAATCAGCCAGCCTTTTGCGTCTGATAATTTAACCTTATCAATCCGTCTGTTTCCAAATGCTTCTTTTTTGATAATATTAATCACAAAATTATAATTCGCTTCTGTATTGTGCCTTACGCCCGTTTTCTGTGATACATACTTTTTTACCAGTTCCAGTACCGTCATGTCTCCGCCAAAGGAAATAATATCATCTTCCAAATCTTTATGAATTTGCTTCTCCTTATCTCGGAGTGGAACATCTTCCTTTGCTCCTTGTGGAACGGTATCTGTTTTTACCAATTTCCAACTATACACATATTTCACATTTCCAGCACTATCTACATACTTATACATATATCTTCCGTCTTTACGTTGACTCTCTCCATTGCGTAAAACACGGTTTTTATTGTCCCGTCTTTTTTCGCTCATCTTCGCTCCTTTCCACTTCTGAAAGAGTCCCGATATGACTTGTTCTCATCATAACATATACCAGCTCCTTTTTCACTAGATTGCGTCCAATTTATCAATAACCTGTTCAAACTGTCGGCGTTTAATCTGTATGCGGTTGCCATTCATAATGAGCCAGCCAGCGTCCTTGTT
>NZ_CALGRE010000037.1 GCF_937958975.1 uncultured Eubacterium sp.
GTACATTCATCAATCATTTTCATGTAGTTTGAGCCTGTCAGCCTGTCGATTTCCTCTATCATCACGATTGACGGCATAACCTGTCTTTCCAGCCATTGCAGAGTGTGTTCCATATTGACAGGTACAGGGTTCATTTCAAAAGGTAAACTGTCATGGGCAATGAATATCTCCCACAATGGATAGTCGGGAAATTCTACAAAATCGGTAATGAGATAAAATACCAGCCCATGAGGGTTATACGTCAATAATAATTCTTCGACTGCCTGTACCGCCTTTTTATCACGCAGACGGATTTCAAAACGATTGATGTTTCTTTCTCGTTGCCTGTTCCTTTTGCTTTTCATACAGGCAGAAATATTTTGTACTTGTCTTTGAGCCGATATAAAGGGTAGTCGCTAAATTGCTGTTTTTTCCGCTTAATTTTCCACCCTGCACGTTTTCGTAATTTTTACAGCGACAATCCGCACCGCCATTTCTGTATTTTTCAGATAAGACAGGAATCTCCAACAGACCGCACATATCGTTGACTGCCAAATCAAAACGTCGGATAAGACCGCCACAGTCAAGACAGCGGTTTAAGAATGAATACCAATCTCTGTTCTGTGCCTGTAAGACGTATTCCATGTTGCGTGAGCCTGCCCCTTTTAATTCCAAAAATACGCCCATGTGTTCATCATCAGAAGCCATGACCTTGATTTCTCCGTAGGCATAATGTTCCTTATAGCCATAATACCCATAGTCATAATGGATAAAATAGTCTGCTTTCATACCAAGCACCTTTCGGATAACTTCCAATGCGTCAGTCGTTGGAAAACGGACAGACAGATAATCAACGAGTAGATAAAAAGGCTTATCACAGACATAGTAATTCAGACAACGCAGGATAATGTTCTGTGTTTCCTTGCTGGCGTTGGCTTTTCCGTTCTCAAAGCGGTTGATACTATATCTTGATACATGGACAAGACTTGCAAGCTCTCCTTGCGAAAGACCGCTGGCAAGGCGTTTGTTCTTCATTTCAAGTGCAAATTCTAAATTGTTCATTGTATTCCTCCAATCCCACAATAGCCTTGAAATAGCTGTAAACCTCTATTCAAAAAGTGTGATATGCACTATCTTCTTAAAACTTCTCATTACTACTCACAGCTTTGGGATTGTATGGTTTTTGACTTGTCTTTTGTGAAATAGTGCCCCCCTGTTAGATAACGGGGGCACAGTCAAGGCTCGCCAGCCGACAAAGCATTTCCGTCCTTTGACGGCAAGCCGTCATGGCGTTGTTGCTGACGCACGCCAACAGTCCTACAATGTTCTGTCGGCAAGTCCTATTTCGCCTTTTCTAACAAGCTCCATTTCAACCAATATTCATATCTACAGGTTTAATCAAATAGGTATTTCTTTTTGAATATTTTTGTATTTCATTCTATTGTGCTTATTTGTTTATGCGAATATAGTAATTCTTATACGCTTATTTGTCAATATGTTTTTTTGCCTTTACAAACTTTATTAAGCGTGTTAGACTTATAAAAGAAACAAAACAAGAAGATATGCAGAGTTGCGGAGGGTTATGCAATGAAAATAAATTTTTTAGGAAACAACATACAGACCATAAGAAAATTTAAAGGAATGAAACAACAGGAGCTTGCAGACAAAATCGGTATCAATATGCAGAGCCTTTCCAAGATTGAACGAGGGTTGAACTATCCTGCTTATGAAACGCTGGAAAAGATAATGGAAGTGCTGGACGTAACACCGAATGAATTGTTATCGGGAGAATGGGAATATATCAGCCAATCCGAAAAGGAAGTCTGTCAATTTCTTAGAGCAGAAGAACGACTTAATACCGAACTGAAACACGGACATTATGATAACTTCTTTGACAACGAGGAAGAATGGCTGGAATATGAATTAGAAAAGTTGCGGGAATATATTACCGACTATATCAACGGAAAGAGCATAGAAGCGTCCGACCTTTACCCAATCAAAGAATTTATCCAGCATTTGAAATTCAAAAAACTGTTAGACCGCTATGATGATTTATACAGCATGGATATGTTTGGAGAAAGCATAGAGGGACATAAGTATAAAACACCTTATCAAGTTGTGAAGATGATAAACCCAAATTCAAAAGAGGATATGGAACTGTTATCAAAATTACCATGGGTAAGGGGTAAATTTGATGATGAGGACGAGTAATCTCAGAAAATAAGACTGTAGCACATGAAAGGAGTTAAAATCGTGAAGAATGAACTTGATACAATAAATCCTATGCAAAATTTGGCTAATATAGAATATTATCCTGCTATGCAAGATATAAATCTACCAATGGAAAAAACAACCAAAATTCCATTAAGCCAAATAAATAATCTCGGTGTTGCCTTCCAGCCTTTAACCACCGTTATTCAAACCGCAATAAATGGTACTGGCGGAAGTGGACTCTATTTTGTTAACACACATGGAAAAGCTATGTTTCAAAAATCCGGTAGTAGTGAATTTATCGGTTCTCTAAAATCAGCTTCTGGACAAGTTGGCGGAGGGCAGGCAACTATGACAACTCTTGCCTGCGATCCGACTATGCTATTTATGGCTATGGCTTTAATGAATATTGAAAAGAAATTGGATAAAATTCAAGAAATCCAGCAAGAATTACTTGAATTCCTAGAAATCAAAGAAACAGCTAAGTTAAAAGGTAATTTGAATACATTAACAGATATTCTGAATAACTATAAATTCAACTGGAATAATGAAAAATATAAAACAAATAAACACATTCTAGTCCAAGATATTCGCAAAGAGTCTGAACAGAACATACTTCTATATCGAGACTTAATTGCCAAAAAACATATAATGCCGTCCTTGCTACATAGCGACCAAGAGGTTGGAAGAAAGTTAAAAAAATTAGAGAGCTTATTCAAAGATTATCAGCTTGCTTTATATTTGTATGCATTTTCTACTTTCCTTGAGGTCTTACTATTAGAAAATTTTGACCCGCAATATTTAAACAGTACCTCAAGAAGAATTGAGGAGTATTCTTTAAAATATAGAGAATTGTATACGCAGACTTACAATCTATTAGAACACTCTTCAAATACCTCTATTCAATCCGGTTTATTAAGCGGAATATCTGCAACAAGTAAAATAATGGGGAAAGCTATTGCCAAAGTTCCTGTTATTAGTAAGTCGCAAATAGATGAGAATTTAATTGAAGCGGGTAAAAAACTTGAACTTCACACTTCAAATAGAACTATAAAAACATTAGATAAATTTGTAGATGTACAGAATACTGTGGTTACCCCTTTCATTGAAAATATCAAAACTATAAATATCCTGCATAATACAGCTACAGAGTATCTCTTTGATAAAGAGAACTTGTATATCTGTCAGAATACTAAATAAGAAAAACACAAGGGATTTCCTTCGCTAAGGATATATCTCTTGTGTTTCTTCTTTATGTATACTTTTCTTCTTTATTCGCCTCTCGTTTATTTTTTTCTATACATTTTTGAATATCTTCTTTGGAACGATAATATGTTGGAAATAAATCATTCACCTCTTTAATACATAAAGGGACTTCGATATTTGCTTTATTTTCATAACTACATTCTGAAAAACTCGTTATATCTATACCATCATAATTCCATGTATCTGTCGGATTAAAGTATAAAATAAATCCTAATGGATAAGCAGTTATCTCACTAACCGCCATTGATTCCAATGTAAAATCATTCTCTTTAAGTAAAACTGTTAATGGAGCATATTTTATAATATTACTTTTAGTAAAGTACATACAAATTTTATATTTCGTTTTATCTAGCCCGACTTCATTTTTATTTAAAACAAAGTTCCTCAATGCATCCATTCTTGCATCTTCGAAATTATTAATTGAACAAAACATGGATAATATCTGCTTTATAAACCGAAGTGGGTAGACACCCTTTATACCGATTCCTTGTGTAGTGTTAGGAATATTATCTTTTAGTGTATAATGCATGACATGAGCAATTAAACTATAATCGTTTCCATACCACGCCCCTGTATTATTATTACAATTACTACAGAGAGAGTATTTCCCCATTCCCTTTTGTTGATTGTCATAAGGCAATCCAGAAATATCCCAAGGCATACGTTCACTATCTTCTATAATCTTATCTCCTGTTACAGGTTTGACAGGATTTGAATTAAATGCTGTCCTAGGTGGAATATGTTCAAATGTCAAATCACATTCTTTTCTACATAAAGCACACTTTCCTTTAGGTTTCTTTCCCATTTTATCTCCTTAAATTTCATTTACTTGTAAATTGTTTTCGATTCTATATCATCTAATTTACTTAGATTTTCCTCTATAGGAATGTTTGTCCAACACGAACTTATATTATTCAATGAACATATTTCTGCTTTTTTATCACCAAAAGCACTTCTTGTTTTTTCGAGATTTTCAGGCCTTACCTGTTTTCCTATAGGATTAGAATACCATCCACAAAAATACATTTTATCATCTTCTTCAATTTTTCGTCTTTTCGATGCAACCAATAATACTTCTTTATAATTTGGCTTGGTAGTAAAGCGAATCGGAATTCTCCCATTCAATGCTTCAAAAAAATCATTAGGTTTAAAAACATGATTCGGATTATATTTTAACTCTAAATACGCCACCAATTTATTATAATCATCCAAATAGCTTTTTACTTTGTATCCTTTTTCGATTTCTAACTCGAACACTATTGGTTTAATACCAAGGGTTGTTAAATATAATCTAAACGGAATAATATCAACTAAAAATATGCAACTAAACTCTTTTTCATTATATTTAAAAGGAAATATTGCTCTTGTTTCACCGATTTCTTTCATATTTTGATGTAAAACTCTTAATCCTGTAAATTCATACATGTTAATCCCTCCTTTAGTGTAACTTTTCGTCATATCGGAACACTTTTCAAAAGTTGTAAAATCGTTGTAATGTACTCTCCTATTGTAAGGAAAACCGCATAAAATAAGGAGATTTAGGCAAAAGAGAAACTCCTGCCGTGGCAGATGAATAGTACTTTTATCATAGTTATTGTTTACTCCTTTTTGCCCTGAAACGCCCTGTTTTGCAGGGGTTTTCGGGAATTTTGTGATTTACTCTGAAAATGCGGATTGTGGCAAATCAGAGCAGATTTTAGCAAGTTATTACTACCTGTTAGTAATAAAATGAAAATACCTACTACTAAGTTTTTTTGTTAAAAAGCCACACTGATATTTTTAGCGTGGCTCTATTAATATTACTTTGGAAACTCCCATATTTTATTTATTACCTCTACCAACGAATCACATCGCTCAGCAATTTCCTTTTCTCCCCACTCACTTAAATTAACAAGCGAATGACTAATTCTTATTGGTGTATGCTTATACCCTATCTGATTTCCGGCTTTATCTTTACATTCTTTTTTATCTACAAATCTCTTATTTTGGTATTCTGAATTATATCCTGTTAATGTCAAATTACCTAAAGTATGTAAATATGTGCTATGTATTTGTTCAGCATCACTTCCTAAATCAGTTTTCCATTCATCACTAAGAATCTGTGGCATAATATGCTCTATAGTATATTCTCCTGTTGGAACAGATTCTTTTCTACCAGTGTTTTCTATTCTACTTAACAACATTTTAGTAGTTCCAGAATTAATGTAATAAATTGGAAGTTTGAGCAAAATGCTATGCATTTCTTGATCACTCGGCATACGCTGTGCCCATGTTAATTGTGCGAGATTTTTCTTGAAAGCCTTAAGATGATTATCATTATAAAGACTCTTCAACATAGATAAACACACAGGACCTGCAGTATTAGTTGGAAGATTACATACTTTTCTTCTCATCCAATACGCTTCTATTATTGTTAATATTTCAATTGTATCATCATCTGATACTTTTCCTTCTTCATTATCCACAAGTAACTTGAGTATTGCTGGAGTAATCTTGAACTGTCTAGTTGCACGTACCTTTGCCAAAGCATTATTAATTCTACCTAATGTTTTTTCAGATTCTCTCCATTTTTTATATAGTTTTGAATACTGTCTTATCTGCTTGACTATATTTTCTGTTCCCATATTAGCATTATCTGCATAATAATCCTTAAACAATTCATAGTAATCACCTGTAATCTGTTTTTTTGTCACAGATGTCATATAGTGATAGAAAAAATCCTCAAATATTTTTGAACTCCCAGAAGCCATATTAAGATCTTCTTCCATAGGATGCCAATAATCATTAAATAGCAGTGTTTGCTTTATAGGAGGAACAGACATAAGCAAATAATTACGAATCTTATCAGCTGTCGACAATTTCATACCTGTGGTATTCACAGTTTCGAATACAAGTTGAGCATTATCTTCGGGAACAAGACATATATCAACCAATAGAAGTTTTTTAATCCCATCAAAAACTACTTGTGGCTCTATTTTTAGATTTTTCATTTCGTTTAAAAGTATATTATAATTAGAAAATATTTTACTTGTTTTTACACCATCTGGCAATTTTCTATTTTTAATTAAACTTTTATAAGCTTCAAAATCCTCTTGATTAAGTCGAATTTTGTAATATAATTCATCTGTTTCATCTTCATTAACAAGATACTTTCTCATTAATTTGTCAAGATTAGTTACTGATTTGCTATATTCATCATCTTCCTTTATATATTCTCTAGTATAATCGCCAAGTGCTAACAGAAGTAACGATAAAGTTGTTAGTCTCTGCTGTCCATCAATAACAAGATATTCTTTTACAGCAGATGCATGTTGTGCACTATCTTTTGCCAAATAAATTACAGATCCTATAAAATGGCATGGTCTGTTTGCATCTTTTGACACCTTGATAATGTCTGAAAACAATTTCAAACAATGTACGCGTTCCCAACTATACCTTCTTTGATAAATAGGAACATAATACTGTGCCTCTGATGATAAAAATTTAGTTAATTCACTTTTTGTTGCATCCATATTATTCTCCAAACATTATTTATTTGTCCGTACAAAACTTAAGCTTTATTATCTCATAATTTATGACTTTTTACAACAAATAAACGCCCCAGCCATAAAGCCGGAACGTCATCCATCTTCCATACTAAATTACCTGAAACATCTTCTGCAGCATCAGGTTCTCAGTTTTCTTTTCAATATCTACCTGTGCCTTTCGGAATTCTTCCATTCGTTTCAATTCTTCCTCCGCATCATCATATTCGATATGTGTGTACACATTCATTGTAACGCTTATATCTGAATATCCCATGAGGTAATGTAATGTGATATACCTTTTCATTCTTTTTATTTATTACATTCCAAATTTAAAACATAAAAGAGAATAATTTATCCTCTCCTACACTCATTGCTATATCAAAACCTTTCCTATTCTCTCATTTATATTTTTTGTAGTTCTTTTATTGCTTTTTGAATATCCTTATAAACTAATGACTGCATACTATCATCATAAATAGATATATTCGCCTTATTAAGTGCAGAAATAATCTGTTTCTTCAATTGCGGCTTATATTTTGCAATCATAGGCAACAGTTTAATACATTGTCGTGCAGTAATGGGCTTGATATCTGTAATGTGATTCAAATATTTATCAATAATTTCATCAATTTTATAATCTTTATCCCATTTTGCATTATAGGCAAACAGTGTAAGCCCTCTTGTGCGAATATAACAATTATCGTTGTCAAGCATATCGCTTAACCTATCCATATAAGAATAAATACAATCCGTTTTTTCACTTTCTTTTTGTAATTTCTGTAATGCTTTGTATGCAACATTATTATTCTTATCAAACAATAATTCAAATGTTTCTGATATATTAAATGACACAATACTCTCCTTTTCAAACACCTTTTTTCTCCGTTCAACGCCCCAACAAATAAGTCGGTGACCATGCAATAAGGTTGCGGACAATCCACATGATAACGGGCGGTACATGAAAAATCAGACTTGCCGAGCCTGCCACAAAAATGATAAGCGTCCAGACAAGAATATAGGAGCTGATAATATATTTCTTCAAATAATTTGTATTCATCTCCTTAAACTCCCTTATTTGTCCATGCTGATGACAAGCTCACTCTTTATACCGTTGAGTTCGATGATATTGTCGGCATCCGGCACACTAAAAACTTCCGTCGGTTTTCCGTCCTTCTCATAAGAAATGCTCGTACCAATCCCTTTTGCAATAGCAGTAAAAGTTACACCTTCCGGAATATGAATTTTTGAAGTCGCCGACACTTGATTGATTGCCACCTCACCGTTTAAGGAATGACAAACCACTTCCATATCAAGGTTACAATCTATCTCTACCATTCCAGAGACATCCTCCAAAACAATGTTTGGTGTCTTTACATCAAGCTCTATACTATCACACTCCAAAGAACGGATTTCCATGGTTTCTGCATTGACCGCACATTCAATTTTCCCGACATACGCGGATGGAATTTGTACGAAAATACTAACGGCTTCTTTTGCAACCGCTTCGGATACGCCGTTCCTACGGTTTATGTCCACATCAATTCGTTTTCGGATGTCGTCAATCTTAACCTTAAAATCGTTCTGTAACGTGGAAAGGGTATTGGATGTCAGTCGGACACGGATTTTCTCGCCCTCATAGCCCGACAATATAAATTGTTTTGCCCCTCCAAACTTCATGTCATAGCGTTTCGGCTCGTCAATATCATACTCCGTCACACTCTCAAAAAGATACTCTGCCTTTTTATTTACTCCCTTTTTATTAGAAAGCATCTCATCAATGGAAATATCAAACAAGGTGGAGATTGCCATAAGGTTTTGAATGTCGGGGATTCCTGCATCCGTTTCCCATTTTGTAATCGCCTGCCTTGATACACCGAGCTTCTCCGCCAACTGTTCCTGCGACATACCTGCCTGCTTGCGGATGGATTTCAATTTTTCTGCAAATGTCATATTCGTGACCTCCTTGTTTTTGATATGTCAAGTGTAGGAAAATGTATTTTGCAATACAAGCAAATAGAAATGACATTTGAGTTTTTCCTGCTACTTTGCGTGGCATTTCTGTATGATACTCCGCCGACTACAGACAACAGTAACAAACACACATCTCTCACTATAATTCATTATTCAAGATATTTTTGAATAGAAGTTAAATATTTTTTATCTGTCCAATCACACGATTTCCCTACTGCACTCATAAGAGCTTTCATCCATGGCTCATAGGTATTTGGATTTTTTTTTGCAATAGCTTTTTGCAACAATTTGCATAAAGTTCTATCCTTAAAAGACATACGACTTTCGTTCCATGCACCTCTTCCATAAAAAAGCGGAATATCACTTAATTCATCTTTCAGATGTAATTTTTTTATATCATTTAAAGCTTTTTCATCATACGGAGATGCTCCTACACAAAATACAGCAATTTTTTTGCCTTTCAAATTTCTGAAATTTTTTTTTAGAAAAGATAATCCAGCTATACTCGAAGCATATACACCACCACATAATACAATGCTTTCGTATTGTATTACCATCTCTAATCTAGCTTTAGGCGTTTCAATACAATCAAAACCCGTGATTTCCATTAACCAATTTGCATATTTTTTCGTCGCTCCGTATTTAGACTGATATATAATAATTCCATTTTTCATATAAAAGCTACTCCTTATTCATCATTATTTGGCTTAAAAAAGCTTTATACGCCGTTTTCTGCTGTTTATAAATCTCATCTGTTGAAATCCCGGGGGTAGTAACGGAAAAAATTGTTCCAATTCCTATTGTATAAATCAGCATATGCAGATGTAATTTCTTTGCTTGTTCGATACTGATACTCAGTTTATCAGAAATAAACCGTACTATATTAGGGTTTGCTTCCGATTGATACAAATCTTCCAGTGAACAAATCCCGTTCCGTTTGTGCAAAATAAAAATTTTAAATAAATGAGGTTCTTCTTTTGCCAATTGGATATAGGCTTTTCCTGTACTTCCAAAAACATCATCTTTATCAATATGTGCGGCAATATACTTTCTGATAAAACAGTTTACCTGTTCTGTTACATCCAATTTCAACCCTTCCATGTTTTTGCAGTAACTGTAAATAGGCTGAACGGAACATCCTATCTTTTCCGCAATATTTTTTACCATTACCTGCTCCATACCATGGCTCCTTGCTATTTCAAAAGCAGCATTCACAACCATTTCTTTTGTAATCCTTTGTTTAGGCATCTGATTTCCCTCCATAATCAAGTTATATAAATCGCTTATATAACTTGATTATGTCATTTATATGGTATTTTGTCAAGCACCCCAACGGCGTAAATAAATCAAGACTTCCGTACACGACAAGTGTGCTGAAAGCCTTGATTTTTACACCTCTAATTCTTTTGAATCTCTCTTTATCTTGTTAATTCAATCTCTCGATATGATTTTTAAATAATTATCTACTTCTTCTCTTGATTGAAAAATAACAATATTTTTATCTACCTGATATTTTTCCAATAATTCATAAATCTGTGGTAATTGATTTCTAGGGAAATCAATTATAAACCGTTCAAAATCTTCATCCAGTTCCGTTTCAATCCACGGCAAGTCCTCTCTCTTGTTTCCAATACGAGATTTGGCCCCCAAAAGACAGACTTCTAACGGAAAATCCATCAAAAAAACGGTATTACATTGCCTTAGGCGAACCTCAAGTGTACGTTGATAATTGCCATCAATAATCCACTTATCGCCTTGGACAATTTCATTCAATCGGATATCAAATTCTTCTCTTGAAATATTCGTTTTATCCGGCTTATGCCACAGCATGTCCAAATAATATAATGGAAGATTTGTAACCTCTCTCAATCTTCGTGCGAACGTGCTTTTTCCTGCACCAGGACTTCCTATAATAATTACTTTCAAGTTTATTTGCTTCACATAAACCCTAGAATCTTCTCCATGAATATCTTTCATCATCTGAAAAAACTCATATCCATATTTTTCGTATAATCCAACATAATTCGTTGAAATGTATATATTTCTCATTGCAGCTGCTTGCGCCAACACTTCTGCATATTTTAGCAACTTTCCCACATAATGATTTCCTCTATATTTAGGGAAAGTATATATCCATCCAATCCACGGTGTTAATTCCGTTGACGGAACATCATCTTTGTCCGCAAATGTACAAAAAGAAACCAAATTTTCGCCATCTGCTAACATAAGTACCTTAGTATTTTCCCCCACCAAACTCTTTAACCCTTGATTCCTTAATAGTTCATACAAATACTGTCCAGCACCCCAATCACATTCTTTGATTTTAGATAACCAATATTCTTTATTGTCAATGCTGAAATACTCTATTATTCTCATTATATAATCTCCTGCCAATATAAAACCTGCTTTTCCGATTTTTAGCATCAACATTCAAAATAGTTTGGTACTATTTAAATAGTTCACTTGAACTAATCAATGAAACTCTGCCTGCTACTATCCCACTCTTCTTTTGTAATACAGGAAACATGCTCTGTTCGAATATCTCCCATCAACTCCCATACAATATCTTTATTCGTATGATGATATCTAAATCCACACTTCTCCTGTACACGTTTTGATTTCATGTTTCCTTCAAAATATGCGCACCATATTTTTTCCAGATGACATGTTTCAAATCCATACTGTTGTATCCTTCTCACCGCCTCAGGTATCAATCCCTGTCCCCAATATGGCACTCCAATCCAATACCCGATTTCTCCTTCATTATCCTCAATATCCAGATTACTTTGTTTTCCAATCATCAGTCCAACACACCCAATAGGTTTATCACTTGATTTCAGAACTACCGCATAAGTATCCGGTTCTGACAAAACATTCCGAATAACCTCTCTGCTGTTTTCAATACTGGTATGTGGAGGCCATCCGGCTATAGGACCAACATCAGGATGCTTTGCATATTTATATAATTCTTCTGCATCCTCTTCCTTCCATGGTCTGAGAATTAATCTATCTGTATACAATTCCATATAAAATCCTCCAATTTCCTTAAATGCTTCTTTTATTCTTTAATCAAAATAAGATATATACTCTATTTTATATTTGCTATTTGGAAACAGCTTTTTATGTAACTCAACAAAATAGTCATCCGTCATGCTGGCAATATAATCTGCCACAATCTGATTTGGTTCCTCTTTACCATAATCAATCCCCTTATAATATTTAAGAGTATTGCGGACAAAATTCATATGATGTTTAAAAATAATAGATGATTCATCCTTCTTTATCAATTGTTCCAAAAGTGCATAATATACATCCCTAAACATTGGTTTTATAACATTTTCATATTTTGAATTAATCTCATCATTTTTATATATCACTTTATAATTTTCGTCTTTTGCCTTTTTTAAATCTTTATATGCATCCTCGCTGAGCAGTATATAATCCTTGCCATAACTGTTTTCTATAATATCTACTGTCAGATTATTAATAATAGATGCATTGGCAGCCCCAATAATTTCATTGCTGAACTTATGCTTTCTATCAATTATTTTTGCAGTAATTGCATCCTGCCTATCCTTACCAATATACGCAATCATATCGCAGATTCTTACCACACAGCCTTCCAATGTCATAGGAATCAATTCCTTAATTGCTTCTCCTCCCCTGAGATAACATTGTTCCACTTCCATGTCATGGTCATTAAATTTCTTATTCCATTTTGGTCGGTATTCCTGCTGCTCAAACTCACCATTATGACACAATACGCCATCTAAAACCTGAAGGCTGATATTTCTAGAAAAAATTTTGTCCAACACCCTTGTGCTCTGCACATTATGGTTAAATCTACGTCCCGTTTCTTCCTGTAGAATCTCATCTAAAAAACGTTCCCCTGCATGCCCAAAAGGTGTATGTCCAATATCATGCCCCAAGGCAATCGCCTCAATCAAATCCAAATTTAGTCCCAATACAGAGCCAATATTTCGGGCAATTCTTGAGACCAACTGCACATGCAAAGCTCTTCTGGTAATATCATCATTATTATAAAAAGAAAACACCTGGGTTTTATCCGCATACCGATTATAATATGGAAGATGCAAAATCTTTTCTACATCCCTTATAAATGCAGGACGCCATATATTGGGAATATCCTGCTCCATATCACGCCTTATAATATCAGAGTCCTTACATCGGTATGGACTCTGATAATGGTTCTTTTTATCTTCACTAATCTGTTTCTGTAGTTCTTCACTCAACTTATGATAAACAAGCCGCATTCTCTTGCTCCTATTTTTTCTTTTTCACCTTTACTACTTTTACCTTAGACCATGCACCATATATCTTTTCTCCATAAAAAGTTGTGTATGCTCTGGCCTTTACATAGTATTTCTTTTTGGCTTTTAACTTCTTCAATGTAATCTTCAGTTTTTTGCCGGAAACTGTTTTCGTAACTTTTTTACCAAATTTCTTTGATGTCGAATACATAACCTGATATCCCTTTGCCTTTTTCACTTTCTTTAATACCAGTTTTATACTCTTATTATTTTTTGCTCTTGTTGCCTTAGAAATTTTTACTCTTCCCGGTGTAGTAACTTTAGTATTAACATCGCTATAGTCTGCCACAACTTCAGCCTTTATTTTGCTTGGACAATCACTGGCCTTTACCGTATAAACATAGCCGTTTTTCCCTTTTTTAATATCCTTTCCATTCACAACAAACTTCTTGATAATCATATCTTCATCCAATACCATAGCTTTTAATGTAATAGTATCTCCCGGAAGATAAAAACCTGCTCCACCTACATATCCGCCAATACCACTGTTATCTATAACGTTTATAAATCCATTCGTAATTGGAATAGACACACAATTAATGCCTTCCTCTTCCTCCAAAAATTGGTCTAAATTAACATCTTTCGTAGACCAAAACTCATCAAAATCATCCTCTGAATATTGGTCTCCATAAATAACATACAATTTATCCTGCACTGTTGTGGCAAAAAGATTACTATACTCCAATTGATTTGAATTTAATGCATATCCTGTCGCTGTATATGTGTCTTTATTCACATCGTAGCGGAATGTATCTCCCAAGTTTTCTACTCTCATATCAGTATAGACGATTCCATCTTTCACAAGACCAACCTGTGCTGTCGTTACTAAAAACTCCTTATCAGCTACTGAATCATTATATGCATCTATTGATTTACCTAATTTCACCTTTGATGTTGTCCATTTCTTTCCATCAAAAATAATATTCTTAGGAATGTCCTTTGTTCCATTGGAACCTAAAGTTATGACTAATTTTTTACCAACCTGCAATGCTTTCGAAAATGCTCTGCATTCAGGCAATGTAACTCCATTTGTCCACTTTTTCGTTGAAACAGAATACTTTTTAACTTTTGAAACAAAGGTACCAGTCTCGTCGATACCACCGGCTAAATATAAATCTCCGTTATAAGCAGCAAGTATGCTGCCGGTCAAATCATACATATCCTCTGGAATATCTGATAACTTCTTCCATCCCTTTTCTTCATTATAACATGCTAAAATTTTGTCCGATGCATATCCCACATCAATAGTTAATATTCCATAAATTACGCCATTCGTATATGTATAATCCGTATCATTATAAATAGTGTAGTCTACAGCCTGAGCATACTCTTTTCCAAACATCTCTCCTTTAAATTCAAACTGACTTTCACTCCAATAAATACTTTCTTTATTTGTGTCATCATCCACATAAGGCAGACCATATATTACCTGTCCATTTGCATTAATATAGACCATACTTTCACCACTGGAAAGAAGCTGTCCTCCATTCAGTCCACCGCTGATAAGCGCTTCTTTCTTAAAGGACTTTCCTGCTGTAAAGAAATATCTATCTTCATAAACCTGCTCATTCTTTACAACTTTTATATTCATTTGTCGGTTTGAATAAGATTGACCATCAACAACAATCAGCTTTCCATTATTCGATAAAACTTTAACCTGTTTATCATTTATATACACTAATGCGTTTTCAGTATAATATCCATGAATCTCAAGCTGTTTCTTGTTATTAAAAGTAACCTTCTCAATTGTCATATCAGGCACTTCAACCTTAGACAAATCGAGAACTCCACCGGTTACCATTTTTTCTTTCAGACTCTCGCTCTTTCGCACACTGCCTAAAATCCTTGCTTTTATCTGAAGTGCAGTCTCGTCAGGATAAGCATTGGCTACTGCGGCTACTGCACCTGTCACATGTGGCGCTGCCATAGATGTTCCATTATAATAATCATATTTACCAAAATTATCAGCCGATACGTTTTCTCTGCTAATTCCCATATCATCCACATACACTGTATAATCACCCTCTACAGCTGCATAAATAGCAAGAACTAATGCATGTTTTTCTTCCTTTTTATTATTGGAAGAAACTTCGTTCGAGAAATGTGTCCAGTAATTTCCTTCATCAATATAACTGCCGGCAAGCATTTCTTCCTCAATATCACCAATTTTACATTTTCCATCTTTATCTATTTTATAATCTGCAAAATATAATACAGGTGGCACTTCAAACAAATCTTCTATACCTGATGCATCTTCATGTTTCGCCGACGGACCTGTAACCTTTGCCATCAGGCTGGCATGTGTCTGGGTAGAGGATGCTTTTATATCATATGGCAGATACAAATAATAATATCCTTTCGCCTTTGCCCCTTGAATCGTCCACTGAAGAGATTTATCCGTTGAAGATTTTTCACCAAAATACTGCTTTGTTGTGGTAAATACATTCATTTCCCCTTCATCTGTCGCACTTGTTCCATAAGCAATATCACCCTGTTGTGCCACATTTTCCGTACTTCCATTTTCATCCATCGTCCGAATCATATTTCCATTATCAAAGGACTCATATGTACTACACAAATCGAACTTATTTTCATACAATCCCGGATTAAAGCAATTATAGGATACTGTTGATAATATATCAGCGCCCGGAGCTGCAATATCCACACTCTTCTTTCCATAATTTGAAAAAGCTGCAAGTTCATCCTTTTCATTCGATGCCGCAACAGAGACAACATATGGACTGTCGATATTTGCCGGTATTGACGCCACGATATCATTATCCTCGCTCTCATTCCCTGCAGCACAGACAGATATAGCCCCCTTTGCCCCAACTAAATTTATAAGCGTCTTTAATATCTCTGATTCTTCATCGTCTCCACCGCTGCCCCAGGAATTATTCACTGCAACAACATTTACTCCCAGCTGCTGTGCCTTATAAATATAGTTATAAGCTCCTACTGCTTCCATGCCATATCCCGAACCACTCTCATCTAAAATTTTAAGTGCCATAATCTTAACATTGTCACTTTTTGCAGTTCCTGCAATTCCTGTTTCATTGTTTGACTTTGCAGCCATAATTCCGGAACAATGGCTGCCATGACCATTATCATCCAGCGGGTCTGCATCCTTATTTATAAAATCATAACCATGCTGACCTAATAACTTTCTATTATTATAAGGATTATTCCATACTACATCTTTTAAATCTTCATGTGTATAGTCAATACCTGTATCTACTAATGCGATAACTCTCTCCTGACTATCTTTATCAGCCAGAAAAGATACATCTGCATTGATATCTAAGCCATCTATTCCATCATTTTGTCCTTTATTCTCCTGCGCCCACTGATGCCTATAATAAGAATCATTATAATCGGCTTTTTTAATCTTGTAATTTGGCTCTGCATATTTTACATTACTTTTTTTACTCAGCCTGTCAATTAATTCTTTTGTAGAATACTTATCTGATTTTACTAATGACACAGAAAATTCCTTTTCAGGAGCCACTTTATTTGCTCTAATACCGGATTGGTTCTCTCCAAACACATATGTACTTACAATTTCTATATCACTGCCTATAATATTTCCCGTCCTGCTCTTTGCAGATATTCCTTCACTATTATACATAATAATAGCTTCGCCCTCTGCATAATCATTCGTTTCTGTTGTATCTACGTTATACTCTTTCATATTATTCTTACCTGCCATAACCGGATAAACGGTAACCGTCATACATACCGTAAGAAATAACGCAAATGCCCTCGTTATCTTTTTTCTCATATTTTGCCTCCTTATACTTCTCTTTTTCTATTCTAATTCTGTTTGAATTACTTTCCATGTATCCACTAATTTATCCAACTTCCACATTGCATTGGCAGGACTCGTGGACGGTAAACAAATTGCTTCTATTTGACTTTCCGGAAAAATATACTTTTTGTATAATTCATTTGCCTTTTTTCCATTCGTATAAATCTTTTTTATTTTACTCTTATGTAAAATTTCTGAAATATCATTAACCACTACATTTTTGATACTGCTATCGGCGGACCCTTCAATTTCACATGAATGTATTACGTCCCACACAGCAATATGATTTCGTATCAACAAGTCCTTTTTCTGCTCTATACTTTCCGGTACTTTATCTCCCATAATTACAGATATTACTTTCCAGAACCTATTCTGTGGATGACCATAATAAAATCCGCTTTCTCTTGATTTCACTGATGGAAAACTTCCTAATACTAATATTTTTGATTCCTGATTATACACAGGTTCAATCGGATGAATTATATTCATATCTAACCATTCTTTCTGTCTAATTTAATATTTATTCAACAGTTACCATATGTTTAATCTGCTGTGGTAAATGTTTTATATCCGTCCGAAAAAAAACGGGATACATCATTGTATCTGACACCTCTTCCACTGGTATCCATTTCAAAGTTGCCAGATTCTCTGCTTCTTTAAACTCCATATGTATGTCATCCAATAACTCGGTATCTTTCATTAAATAATAGAAAGACAATTCATGCCACCGCATCTTATTTTTCTCACCAAAATCTTCTTCGTTCGTATAGTGTTCCTCTGTAAAAAAATTTTCATGAATATAAACCAGTCTGTCAATATCCATCTCAACACCAACTTCTTCAAACACTTCACGTCTAATGGCATCTTCCAATGTCTCATGCATATGAACCCGTCCGCCTACACTATAATAATAATCCGAAAATTCATCTTTTACCATAAGTAAATTATTGTTATGCATAATAATTGCACCAACACGATAATTAAACTTTCCTTTTTCTGTAATAAATGATAAATCCATATAAACTCTCCTAATTCCTTTTTAACATTTGCTTATTCTAACAGTCCTTTGATTCCCTTTTCTTCATAAATGTTTTTATAGTATTCTACCTCATCAAATATCAATTCATCAATTACCTTCATTCCCAATAATTCTACCGGTGCCTTGTCATCTGTCATAATATGTTTTCCCTGACTATATTTTGTCAAATTAAAACTGATTTCTGACATCAGACTTTTCAAGCTACTATCAACTAATTTTTGCTGTCTAATCTCCAGATTCTTTATCATATTACAATTCTGTGATGCAAATAACTCTCTATTCGTAGAACCTTTTACATCTACAGTATATACATTTGAAAAAACACTGGAAATCGTATCTGCCAAATATTCATTGATATCTCCTTCACGTTTTCCACGCATATTCATATTAACAATCATAATACCATCATCCGTCAAATGTTCTTTTACCATAGTAAAGAACTCGACTGAAGACATCTGAAATGGAATCGTAATATCCTGATATGCATCTACCATGATAATATCATACTTTTTATCTACAGCATTTAAATAAGCTCTTCCATCATATGTGGTAACTTTTACATCATCAGACAAATTAAAATATTTCCTCGATAATCCTGTAATTTTATCATCAATTTCCACGCCTTCTATATTCATATTTCCAAAATATTTTTTACACTGCGTAGCATAAGTTCCTGTCCCCATGCCAAGTATTAACATATTACATTCGGAAGCCTTATCCTTCCCGGCCATAAGTGGTGCTGCCATTGCATAATCATAATACAGACCTGTCAACTGGTCATTTTTCATCATCACCGACTGAACCCCAAAAAGAACATTCGTAGATAACAATACCTTCTCATCATCCTCTTTTACTTGAAGATAATTATAGACAGATTCTCCCTCATATGTTAAATCTTTCTCCCAAAAGGCAAAACTATCTGAATATCCCATTACACTACATACAATAATTAACACTACAGCGACAATACACTTGATTTTTCCCTTATTTTTGCTGATAAAATATACAATACACAGACACATCAATATTCCGGAAAATATCAAAAATGTTATGGATGTCCCCACTGCCGGTATCGTTATAAACGTTGGAACAAATGTACCGATAATACTTCCAATCGTATTAAATGCATTCAGATTTCCCACTGTCTTTCCGCTGTCATCCAGACTGTCAACCGAATACTTTGCCAGTGACGGAGTAACTGTTCCCAGCAAAAATAGCGGAAAAACAAATATAACCATACAGGCTGCAAATGCCGCCCATATCAGAAAATTGCTATTTACGGTAAATATTAATAAAGCCGATATTCCCAAAATAATATACTTTCCAAGAACCGGGATGGCGGCAATCCAGATAGAAGCTATGACAATCCTTCCATATAATTTGTCCGGATTCGGATTTTTGTCCGCCTGCCTTCCACCATAAATATTTCCCAGTGCCATTGCTATCATGATTGTTCCGATTATAATTGTCCATACAATCTGTGACGAGCTGAAATAAGGCGCCAAAAGCCGGCTAGCTCCCAACTCCACAGCCATAACAGACATTCCTGCAAAAAACTCTGTAAGGTATAAAAATAATTTACTATTTAAAATATTAATTTTCATATTATTCTCCGTTTCTTTAGCTTTCACATATTAAGACTATGACACATCTGTTTCACTTTTTCAAGGGTCCATATCATCTCACATTTAGTCTGCAAGATTTTTGCAAGGTTTTCCCAAGAAAAATATAATAATTTTAAAACAGACAACTAACAATTTTTAAGACCATTGTGATACACTTAAATTATAAATAATTAAATCAATAAAAGAGGGAATAACAATGAATCAGAGAAAACAAATGAAAAAAAGAAGGCAAAAAACTTTAAGAATTAAATTCATATTATTTATTGTAACAATTCTTTTTGTCATACTTGTAATCAGCGGCTCCTATAAAAACCTGTTTTCCTTTACGGAAAAACTTTCATCCGACAATCCTTTTACAAAACCGGAAATTTCAAGAGATGTTCCCCTTCTATTCCAATATGATTCCAAATGGGCAGACATCTCATATGGTGACACAGATATCAAAACAGCCGGCTGCGCACCTACATGTCTATCTATGGTTATCCGATACCTTACAGATAAAAAGAATATCACACCTGACGAAGTTGCAAAATTTTCTGAAGAGAATGATTACTATGTTGATAATGTAGGAACAAAATGGACATTAATGTCCGAGGGTTCCACATCTTTTGGTGTCACCGGCACTGAGCTTCCTTTAGATAAATCTACAATATTTCAGCAATTAGAAAATAATCATCCTGTTATATGTGCTGTAGGACCCGGAGATTTTACGACAGAAGGACATTTTATCGTCTTATCCGGTACCAAAGACGGAAAACTAATTATAAACGACCCAAATAATAAAAAACGCAGTAATAAACTATGGAATTACGACAAAATTAAAGGGCAGATTCGCAATTTATGGGCATTTGAAAAAAGCAATTAGTTTTATTTAAATTCCGCTATAGCTTATCTATCATCTGCGATGGCACATATGCCTTAATATAAATTCCATCCTCTTTATACTCCTCGCTGATTAACTGGCCATATTTTCGAATAAGACCAGTTTTTCCGGCGTCCGCATAATCAAATACTCTTTCAATTAAAACACGCATAGATTTAAGAGCCTTCTCAATTGCCTCATGAATGTCATCAATGCCTATCCCCTTTTTGACTGCAGCATCCACTACATAATCAGCCTTAAAGTCACGCAAAATTGGCTTTTCGACTAACTTATCCTGTTTATTAAAAACAGTAATTATAATTTTATCTTTCACATCAAGATTTTCTAATGTTTCATATACCGCATGAACATTCCTATCCATTGCAGGATTCGAACAATCTACTACATGAAGAATAATATCCGAATATTTCGCTTCTTCTAATGTACTTCGAAAGGCATCAATTAAATGATGCGGCAATTTTCTGATAAATCCTACTGTATCTGTAAGAAGAATTTCCTGACCATTCGGTAGCCTATAATTCCGTGTAGTTGGGTCTAAGGTAGCAAATAATTTATCTTCCTCCAAGACATTTGCCTCTGTCAGAGTATTGAGAAGAGTTGATTTTCCGGCATTTGTATATCCGACAATGGCAACAACCGGAACCGGATTATCCTGACGTTTTGACCTTGTAACCTGTCTGTGGTTTTCCATATTTCTTACTTGCTCTTTTAATTGTGAAATTCTATCGCGAATAAGACGTCTGTCTACCTCTAACTTCTTTTCTCCGGGTCCTCTTGTGCCGATTCCACCTCCCTGACGTGAGAGATTTCTCATACCAATCAGTCTCGTGGAACGATATCTCAACTGTGCCAGCTCTACCTGTATTTTGCCCTCGGCACTCTTAGCTCTTCCCGCAAAGATATCAAGAATTATCAAAGTTCTGTCCATAACCTTAACATTCAGTTCATCCTCCAGATTTTTATACTGTGCCGGAGACAGCTCATCATCACAGACAATTGCATCCGCCTCATTTTCCCAGATGAAATCTTTCAATTCCTGAACCTTTCCCGAACCAACGTATGTGGCATTATTTATATGCTCTAAATTCTGAATGACTCTTCCTACAACTACGGCGCCCGCAGTATTTACTAATTCCTCTAATTCATCTAAAGATTCTTCTGCATCCACCCCACTGTCCGTAGAAACAGCCACTAAAATCACTTTTTCTAACTTTTCCTTTGTTTCGTACATACACTCACCTCCCTACACTCTGTCATATCATAATCTAGTACGAACTCTCATTCTTCACCAATCGAATGGTCTTCCACTTTCCTCTCTTATATCTCAACAGGCTAAATACTCCATTTAATAACCAGGTCAACCCTGTAGCATAAAATACCCCATAGCTTCCCATAAAAGGTATTAATGTTAGCGGATAAGCGAAACCTACACGTCCTATACATTCTATAATTCCCGTAAAAAGAGAAAACATTGCATCTCCTGCACCGTTCAACACATTTCTTGTAGGATAAATAAGCCCTAAGAACAAATAAAAACAACTGGTAATTCTGAGTCCGTCAATAGCAATTTTTAAAACATCTACGTCTCTTCCGAAAATAGATACAATCTGTGATGTAAATATCCAAAACACTCCAATCACAAAGAATGCAAAAACTGTATTTATCACGTTTGCTGCGTTAAACCCTTTCACTACTCTCTCTATTTTTTCAGCGCCCAGATTTTGTCCTGTATATGTGGAAACAGCTGCTCCCAGAGACATAAACGGCTGCTGTATCAAGGTTTCTATCCTAGATACTATCGTAAAAGCCGTTGTAAAATTGGCTCCATAACTATTGACAATTGCCTGCAGCACAATAAGAGAAAATGCAATCAATGCATTCTGCAATGCGACCGGCACTCCCAGTCTGAGGCTTTTCTTTACAATATTGCCCTGCAACTTAAAATTTCTTTTCTTAAGCTTAAAATATGTATTGCTTTTATAGGCGTATATCATACACATAACCGCCGATAAAAACTGTGCAAATGCTGTGGCAATACCAACACCGATAACACCCCATCCAAATGCCAGTACAAATAAAAAATCTAAAACAACATTTATAATACTTGCAAATATCAGAAAAAATAACGGTGTCTTACTGTCACCCAAAGCTCTCAGAATACTTGACACTCCGTTATAGAACCCCATACAGCATATTCCAATAGATGTAACCCTCAAATATGCCACCGCATCATTTAAAATAACCGGGTCTGTCTGTAATAACACCAACACAGGTCTGGCGGCAAAAAAACCAATAAGAGACATAATAACGGAACAAATTGAAATAATCCACACAGTGCTTCCTATGGTATCTTTCACCTTTTCTTCATTTCCGGCACCAAAAAACTGAGATACAATAATACCGATACCAACAGATAGTCCCGCTACCAATGAAAAGAAAAAGAAATGTAAAGAACCTGTTGTCCCAATGGCTCCCAGTGCATTTGCACTGACAAAATTTCCTACAATCACGGAATCTACCATATTATATAATTGTTGAAAAATATTACCGATAAACAGTGGAATTGCAAACTGTAATAACAATTTATATGGAGTTCCCACTGTCATATCTTTTACAAATCTATTTTGCTCACTCATTTTATCCTCCAATAGATACGTTTTATTATTAGATAAAATAAAATCCCAGAATACCACTCAATATCCCGACAACCGCTCCTGCAATTACGTCCCTCGGGAAATGTACACCTGCAATAACCCTTCCAAAACACATCAAAATCCCATCCAAAAAAAGCAAGCCTCCAACGAATGGACATACATAAAAAAAGGACATTCCAATCACAAATGTAGAAAAAACATGTCTACTCGGCATAGACTGCCCCTTTTTATCTTTTAAAACCACGGGACGAAAATCATATACAACATAAGGTCTTGGAGCATCCACAATATGTCGGAAAACACTAACCAGCAAAAATGAGATTCCCGTAACCAAGACGATTCTCCATATTCTATTATCTTTCTGAATTGCAAGAACAATAAGCAAAATAAAATATGCCACATACACAATTTGTGTCATTATAAGATTGACATGTTTTACTATACTTTCACCATTCGGATACTTTCTTACAAAATCAGAAATCTTTATGTAAGTTTCCTGTTTCATTTCTATTCCCGCTTTACTGTTTTCTTGCCAGTTTATATTCATCTCCATAAGAAAAATATGGACACGAAATACGTTTAAACTGCATCAGTCTTGCCAAATCATCCTCATCCATATTGACTGTGCAAGTATATTCCTCATATTCTTCATCATACACATAATTGCTGCAAAACTCGCAGCTATACTGCTCACTCATTCACACTCTCCTGCTATTTTCCAAAGCTTTCTGCTAACTTCTTAAACGCCGGCAGGGCATCCTTTATCTGCTCTGTCTGCACACAATAAGATACTCTCACATAGCCGGGTGTTCCAAAGCTGTCTGCCGGAACAAGCAATAATTCAAATTCCTTTGCCTTCTCACAAAATTCATGGGCATCTTCACACATCGACTTTACAAATAAATAGAATGCTCCATCCGGGTACACACATTCATATCCCATCTCTGTAAGACTATGATAGAGCAAATCTCTATTTACCTTATAAATAGATGTATCTGCCGTATCGTCAATGCATTTTGCAATAACTCTCTGATACATACTTGATGCACATACATACCCAAGTGCACGTCCTGAGCCGCACACTGCCGCATATGCCTCTCCCTCATTGACCATAGAAGGAGAAACAGCAATATATCCGATGCGCTCTCCCGGCAATGACAATGCCTTACTATAAGAATAGCAGACAAAAGTATTATCATAATAATTCATGAGATAAGGAACTTCTATATCATCATAAACCAGTTCTCTATAAGGCTCATCTGTGATAACAAAAATCGGATGTCCGTATTCTTCCTGCTTTCTCTTTAAAATATCACACATCTTCTTTATTGTATCCACGGAATAAACCACGCCTGACGGATTATTGGGGGAATTGACAATAACCGCCTTTGTATTTTCTGTAATCGCTTTTTCAAACTTATCCACATCTATCTGGAATGTTTTTTCTGCTGATTCTACTGCAACCAGTTTTGCCCCTGTACGCTCAAGAAAAACGCCGTATTCCGGAAAATATGGTGTAAATACGATACACTCTTCCCCCTGAAGCATAATAGCATTCAAAACAATTGTAAGCGAGGAAGCCGCACCGCAGGTCATATAAATATGATTTGCTGTCAGTTTTGTTCCAAACTTTCCATTCACATAATTTGCTATTGTTTCCCGCACCTCTGCATCTCCCTGAGCTGATGTATAGCCATGAAGCGCAACAGAATCAAAATTTTCTACTAAATCAATAATGGTATTATCAACTGTCTTCGGTGCGGGAACACTTGGATTTCCAATACTAAAATCAAAAACCTTATCCGCACCTATTTCTGCCTTTCTCTGATTTCCATATTCAAAAATCTCTCTGATTTCTGAACGAACCTTCCCCAATTTAACTAATGATTCTGAATACATTTTTATCTACCTCCTCTTTTTCAACCGTTTCCTAACTTTTTATCTTATATTTAAAATCTCTTTCGCTCTCCCGTTTCATATCCTTTTTTGCGATATCCTGTCTCTTATCGTACAGTTTCTTTCCTCTTGCAAGTCCTATTTCTACTTTTACAAGACTTCCCTTAAAATAAACTTTGAGCGGTACTAAAGTGAGACCTTTTTCGTTTAGTTTTCCCACAAGTTTATGAATCTCATATTTGTGGAGCATCAATTTCTTGGGTCTCAAAGGGTCTTTATTAAAAATATTCCCCTTTTCATATGGGTTAATATGCATCCCATAAATAATCACTTCTCCATTCTCGACCCGCACAAAGGACTCTTTGATGCTGCAATGTCCTGCCCGAAGAGACTTTACCTCCGTACCATGCAAAACAATTCCCGCCTCATAAGTATCTTCGATAAAGTAATCGTGCCTCGCTTTCTTATTTGTAGCAATTATCTTTTCTGAAGCCATAGTTTTCCTACCTTTTCTAACTATATATTATTGTCATCGGCTCTATTGTAACACTGTAAAGTCAATAGTTCTAGTCACTTTATCAGCGCTTTCCACTCTTACTTTCAGTGGTTGTCCTAACTTGTAAGTTTTCATCGTTCTTTCGCCGGTCATAGAATAAGAAGTCTCATCATATATATAATGGTCATCTGTCAATGTGCTTACATGTATAAAACCCTCCACAGTGTTTGGCAGTTCCACATAGATACCAAAATTAGTAATACCTGAAATAACTCCTAAAAATTCTTCTCCGATAAACCCTCTCATATATTCTGCTTTTTTCAATTTTTCCGTATCCCGTTCCGCATCGTCTGCACGTCTCTCCGTCATGCTGCAATGTTTCGCTACTTCCGTCAAAATTGAGTTGTAATGTTCTCTATGCTTTTGGCTCATTTTATTATGAATACACTCTTTGATAATCCGATGAATCTGTAAATCAGGATACCTTCTAATAGGTGAAGTAAAGTGACAATAATACTTTGCTGCCAATCCAAAATGACCGGTACATGCCGGCGTATATTCAGCCCTCTTCATGGAACGGAGAGTTACCCTGCTAATCATCGCTTCTTCCGGAGTTCCCTCAATTCTCTTCAACAATTTCTGCAATTCTTTGGGATGAATCTGGTCATTGGCAACCTTCACGAAATACCCAAAATTCGTGATAAACATAGCTAATTGTTTCATTCTATCGCTATCCGGCTCCTCATGGTTCCTATACACAAACGGTACCTGCTGCCAGAAGTAATATTCTGCTATCGTCTCATTTGCCGCTAACATAAAATCCTCAATAATCTTTGTTGCCACGTTTCTGTCATACGGCTCTATGGAAACCGGCTGTCCCTTATCATCTAACTTAATTTTGCATTCCGGAAAATCAAAGTCTATTGCTCCCCTGCCATATCTTTTCTCTCTTAATATAGATGACAACTCCTCCATCAACTGAAACATCGGGACAAATTCCTCATATTTTTCTATTGTATCTGAATTTTTATCAGCAATAATCTCTTTGACCGCTGTATATGTCATTCGTCGGTCTACACAAAGCAATGTCTCCGCTACCTGATGGTCAAAAATCTCACCCTTTTCATTAATTTTCATTATACAGCTCAGCGCCAATCTGTCTTCTCCCTGATTCAGAGAACATATCCCATTCGACAATTTATGAGGAAGCATTGGAATTACCCTGTCTACTAAATATACACTTGTGCCTCTCTCTCGTGCTTCTTTATCCAATGGAGAATTTTCTGTCACATAATTAGATACATCTGCAATATGAACTCCTAAGGTATAGATTCCATTTTCTTTTGTCAACGTAATCGCATCATCAAGGTCCTTTGCATCTTCACCATCGATAGTAACTGTCTGCCATTCCCTGATATCTAATCTGTGGGTCTTATCTTTCTCCGGTACTTCATCGGGAATGTTTTTAAGCTGTTCCATGACTTCCAAAGGGAACTCATAGGGAATATCATATCCTTTTACAATGGATAAAATATCCACTCCCGGATCATTGGCATGTCCGAGAATTTCTGTGATAACACCTTCCGGTTTTCTATCTGCGGTGCCATAACTTTTGAGTTTTACTACAACCTTATGACCATGCACAGCGCCCATTGTGTCGTTTCCGGCAACATATATATCACTTGAGATTCTTGAATTATCCGGTACCACATATCCAAAAGATTTATTCTTCTGGAAATAACCGACAACCTCTCTAATTTCATGGGAAAGAACTTTGATAACTCTTCCTTCTCTTCTTTTTCCTGTTCGCACAGGCTCTACTGCAATTAAAACTGTATCGTGATGAAAAGCGCCATTCACTGAAGTCTCAGGAATAAAATAGTCTTCTTCTTCCCCCTCAACTTCCACAAATCCAAAACCTCTCTCATTGCTTATAAAATATCCCTGTACATATGTTTCTTTTGGTATTCCATATTTTCCTCTTTTCGAGAGGACAATCTTACCTTCATTCACTAATTCTGATAGAACAAAATCCAATAATTTTCTGTCTTCTTTTTTTACATTTAAAATAATAGCCAGTTCTTTAAACTTCATTGGAACATAATGTTTATCGTGCATCAAATCAAGTAAAATTTTCTTTTTCTCTTCAATGAAATCAAACTTATCTGTCATAGGGCTTCCTTTCCTTAAATATAGAAAAAAGGTGTAGAAACCTACACCTTAGTCAGTCAATCTTTAAATTTAATCTTAAAAATTTAAAAAATCCATATTGAGAACTACTGAAAGCACGAAGAATAAAACTACACAGATTTTTGTAACCTTCTCAAGCTTACCTTCCATAGAACGTCCCTTGTTCTTTCCCCAATATGATTCAGCAGCACCACTGATTGCACCAGTAAGACCTGCCTGCTTTCCTTCCTGAAGTAAGATAACTACTGTTATAATAAAACATACTATCATAAACACTGCTGTTAATACTCTTAATAATGTCAATGTCCACACCTCCTCTATAAAGTTTTATAGAAAACACCAAATGTTTCCTCTTAACGACGTATCAAACATAGACAATCTTAACATATTAGGGTATTAAAATCAAGTAAAAAATACACGTTTTTTACAGTTCTTCTTCAATTCTCAAAAGTTGATTATATTTCGCTGTTCTCTCACCTCTGCACGGTGCACCTGTCTTAATATATCCTGTATTCAATCCCACTGCCAAATCGGCAATTGTTGTATCCTCACTCTCTCCCGACCTATGAGACATGATAGCAATATATCCCTGACTCTGAGCCATTCTTACCGCCTTTATTGTCTCAGTCACAGAGCCAATCTGATTTGGTTTAATCAGTATTGCATTGGCACTGTTTTCTCTGAGCCCCCTGTCGAGACGCTTAACATTGGTCACAAATAAATCGTCACCTACCAATCGGATTTTATGTCCCAGCTCTGACGTGATTTTTTTCCATCCTTCCCAATCTTCCTCATCCAGAGGGTCCTCTATCGAAAAAATAGGATATTTGTCCGTAATATTTTTCCACATTGCAATTAACTCATCTGTATTCAAATCCCGATTTTTTTTTGGCATTAAATATTTTCCTGTGGTTTCTGTTTTCCATTCTGATGCCGCAACATCCAAGGATATTTTAAAATCCTCTCCCGGCTTATAACCTGCTTCTTCAATTGCCTTAACTATAATATCAAGCGCTTCTTCTTCCCCTGACAAATCCGGTGCAAAACCCCCTTCGTCTCCAACCGCTACAGAATGTCCACCTGACTTTAGAATTTTTTTCAAATGCTCATATACTTCTGCACACCATCTTATTCCTTCCTTAAAACAGCACGCACCTACAGGTAAAATCATAAATTCCTGAACATCAATATTATTGGAAGCATGAGCACCACCATTTAAAATATTCATCATAGGGATTGGCATTTTCTCAGCAGTAATTCCCCCGATATATTTATATTCCGGTATGTTTAAAGCCTTTGCACATGCTTTCATATTTGCCATAGATACGGCAAGAATTGCATTTGCTCCCAATTTCTCCTTATTATCTGTTTTATCTAAGTCAATCATTATAGCATCAACTTTCCTCTGATTGAGTCCGTTCACACCTTCCAGAGCCGGATAAATTTCTTCATCAATATTCTTTACTGCGTTTTGTACGCCTTTTCCGCCAAATCTGTCATCCCTGTCACGCAGTTCTACCGCCTCAAATTGTCCGGTCGATGCACCGGACGGAACAATAGCGGTACCGGTAAACAGCTCTCCTGCCTTTCCGTCCGCTTTCACAGTCACCTCTGCTTCTACTGTAGGATTTCCACGGGAATCTAAAACCTCCCGCCCCTTTACATTAACGATTTTTAAATATTTATACATAAAAAACCTCCCAAATGTATAACTAATAATGATTCATCTATGCAATACTTCCAACCTTTATTCTGTTAGTATCGTCTATAGTAACTATTCTATACATCTGAGAGTTTTTTATCCGCCACTTTCTGCTATTTCATTATCCACTTTCCAAACACTTCATTCGAAAGCTTTACCAAATCTTTATATTGAATCGGGTCGTACCACTGTATACTGTGTCTATTTAATATGTCCTGAGAATACTCTGACAACTTATATGTATATTGTTCCCTGATTACTCCTGCGGATAATCCCCATACATAATGTGTTACTATCGGCACAACTCCTGCTTTCTTCTTTAAAATTCTAACACCATTCTCATCTTTCCGAATCGTTAACTTTGCCATTCCCCCGAGAAGTGTCTTCCAATTTTGTTGCCCGGATGTATAATTCCCCAGAGAATAATAACATAACGCTTTATTTCCATTGTTGCTCTTTATCCATTGAATTTTTTCCACTACATGTGGATGTGTTCCAATAATCAAATCTGCGCCTGCCTCAACCATCATATCTGCCCATTTTTCCTGTTCCGGTGTAGGGTCCGGCTGAACATATTCCTGTCCCCAATGCGGTAGAACAATCGTAAAATCCGCTAATGTTTCTGCTCTCTCAATATCTGACTTTACCTTATCCCAGTGTTCTTCATCTAAGAGATTGACAAGGTATTCCTTTCCTTTCGGCAGAACAAATCCATTTAGCCCATATGTGTAATTTAAAACTGCAAACTTTATTCCTTTACATTCATATATCGGAATGCTGTGATATTGCTTTTCATTTTTATTCAATCCCACCATCATTATCTTTTTCTTATGTTTATTCCAATATTTAATACAATGCTCTATTCCCTCTACCCGTGTATCAAAAGAATGATTCGATGCCTGCTGCACAATATCAAATCCTGCATCAATTATTGCATCCCCCATGCTATCCGGGGTATTAAAACATGGGTATCCCTTATACTCATAGCTATCTCCACCAAGAATTGTCTCCTGATTTAGTATCGCTATATCCGCTTTTTTGATGTCCGGTTTTAACTTTTCATAGACACCGGAAAAATCATAAGAGCCATCATTTTTCTTTGCGGTAGTTAATACCGCGTCACTTACTAAATCATCCCCCACCGCAACCAGTGTAATATCTGTTTTTTCTGTTGTTTTCGTTGTTTCAGCATTTGTCTGTGTTTCCACACTAAAATTTTCTTTCCTCTCCTGAGGAGTAGCCATAGCTTCTGTTGCCTTATATTTTTCATTATTTCTTATATAAACTGTCGCTATCGTTGCTGAAATCAGTATCACACTGCATGCACAAATCATAATTCTCTTAACATTCAGTCGTCTTCTTTTAATATATCTGGAGTGATATCTATTATAATTCATCCTTGGTCTTCTTCTCTTTTTCATTGGTTTCCCACTTCCCTCGTCGCCATATCAAAACGTGGCAGATATTTTTCTCTGCCACGTTTTTCTAATTCTATATTATTTTACTAATAATGATTTTCCTGTCATTTCTTTTGGCTGTTCTAATCCCATAAGTTCAATTAAAGTAGGGACAATATCTGCTAACACACCATCTTCTCTCAAACGATACTGCGGGTCAGCATTTACTAAAATAAACGGTACAGGATTTGTCGTGTGCGCCGTAAATGGTGCACCTGTCTCATAATCTATTAACTGTTCTGCGTTTCCGTGGTCTGCACAGATAAATAACTGTCCATCCACTTCTTTGATAAAGCTAACAACTTCGCCTACACACTCGTCGATAACTTCAATTGCCTTAACTGCCGATTCCAAAACACCTGTATGTCCTACCATATCAGGGTTCGCAAAGTTTGTGATGATAACATCATATTTTCCGCTTGTAATCGCCTTACACACTTCGTCGCAGACAGTATATGCACTCATTCTTGGCTTCTTATCGTATGTTGGAACATATTTTGGAGAATCCACTAAGATTCTGTCTTCTCCTTCATTTGGTTCTTCCACACCACCATTAAAGAAAAATGTAACATGGGCATATTTTTCTGTCTCTGCAATTCTTGCCTGCTTCATTCCCTTTGCAGCAAGAAATTCACCAAATGTATTCGTAACTTCCACTTTTTTGAATGCGATTAATTTGTTTGGAATCGTAACATCATATTCCGTAAAACATACAAATACTAAATCAAGTTTCTTTTCTCTGTCAAATCCATCAAAATCATCTGCACAAAACGCCCTTGTAATCTGACGCGCTCTGTCAGGTCTGAAGTTACAAAATACAACGGAATCTCCATCCTGGATTGTTGCCACCGGAGCACCATCCTTTGTGATAACAGTAGGAAGCATAAACTCATCTGTCACTTCTTTGGCATAGGAATTTTTGATTGCCTCTACAGGGTTCGTCTCTTTTTCACCTTCGCCCCTTGTCATTGCAGCATAAGCCTTTTCTTCTCTATCCCAGTTATTATCTCTGTCCATCGCATAGTAACGTCCCGAAATCGTTGCCACTTCACCGACTCCAATCTCAGCCATCTTGTCCACCATTTCCTGCATATAATCCGCTGCGGATGCCGGAGGTGTATCTCTTCCATCCAAAAATGCGTGCAGATAAACCTTCTCAAGACCAAATCTTTTCGCCATCTCAATGGTTCCATACATATGTGTATTATGACTGTGAACACCACCATCTGATAAAAGACCAAAAATATGAAGTGCACTGTTATTCTTCTTTGCGTTTTCCATTGCCTTAACAAGTTCTTCGTTTTCAAAGAATGTTCCTTCTTCAATTTCTTTTGTAATTCTTGTAAGTTCCTGGTAAACAATACGTCCTGCCCCCATATTCAGATGTCCTACTTCTGAGTTTCCCATCTGTCCATCAGGAAGTCCCACAGACATACCACTGGCATATCCCTTTACATATGGATATTCTGACATTAATTTATCCATATTTGGAGTATTTGCCAATTTAACAGCATTTCCTTCCACCTTGTCGTTTAACCCGTAACCGTCTAATATCATTAACACTGTAGGTTTCTTGCTCATATTTTTTCTCCTTTTTTATCAAGATAGAACGCCGGTATCAAACCAGCGTTCCACTTTATATCAAATGATTATTTATTATAATTAACAATCTGACCAAAATCCGGTTTCAAACTTGCTCCACCTACTAATCCACCATCTATATCTGGTTTTGCAAGTAATTCTGCCGCATTTCCGGCATTCATAGAACCACCATACTGGATTCTGATAGCTGCTGCTGTAGCATCATCATAAATTTCTGCAATACATGCTCTAATTGCTGCACACACTTCTTCTGCCTGTTCTGAAGTAGCTGTCTTGCCTGTGCCGATTGCCCAGATTGGTTCATAGGCGATAACTGCTTCCTTCGCCTGCTCTGCTGTAACATTCATAAAAGCAATCTTTATCTGCTGGCGAATGAAATCAATTGTAATTCCCTGTTCTCTCTGCTCAAGAGTTTCACCACAGCAGATAATAGGTGTAATATCATGCTCAAAAGCCTTAAGCACTTTTTTATTTACAGTCTCATCTGTCTCAGCAAAATATTCTCTTCTCTCTGAATGTCCGATAATTACATATTTTACGCCGATATCTGTAAGCATGTTTGGAGCAATTTCTCCCGTAAAAGCACCACTCTCTTCAAAGTACATATTCTCTGCACCAATATTAATGTTTGTTCCCTTTGCTGCTTCAATAGCTGGCACTAAATCAATTGCTGGTACACAGAATACTACGTCAACTTCATCATTTGCTACTAATGGCTTCAATTCATTTATAAGTGCAACTGCCTCACTCGGAGTTTTGTTCATTTTCCAGTTGCCTGCGATAATTTTCTTTCTCATTGTAAAATCTCCTTAAATGTATTCGGACGCCTTTTAACGGACTCAACCTCTCTATACTATATAGCGAGCTCGACCGCTTCGCGCTCTCGCTCTTGTCGCGCGTCCTATCAGTCGTTGTGTATCAATCAGATTAACAATCTGATTGATGCTTCGCATAAACATGTGTCAGAAAAAGTGCTCTTTTGTGCAAGCACAGTCGCACTTTTCTGCCACATGTTTTACACAACTCAATTGATTATTTATCATTTGCTGCCACAACACCTGGCAGTTCTTTGCCCTCAAGAAACTCTAATGATGCGCCACCACCTGTTGAGATGTGTGTCATCTTTTCTCCAAATCCAAGGTTGTTTACTGCTGCTGCTGAATCACCACCACCGATGATTGTTGTTGCATCTGTCTCAGCAAGTGCTTCTGCTACTGCGATTGTTCCGGCTGCAAGACATGGATTTTCTGATACACCCATAGGTCCGTTCCACACAACTGTCTTAGCGCTCTTAACCGCATCAGCAAATAATTCTCTTGTCTTAGGTCCAATATCAAGACCTTCTTTATCATCCGGAATATCATTTGTTGGTACAATCATTGTCTCAATTTCAGCATCAATTGGATTTGGGAATCCGTCAGCTGCTACTGTATCAATCGGAAGTAATAATTTCTTTCCAAGCTCTTCTGCCTTTTTAATCATGTCAAGACAGTAATCAAGTTTTGTATCATCTACTAAAGAGATTCCAACATTTCCGCCCTGAGCTTTAACAAATGTATATGCCATACCGCCACCAATAATAAGTGTATCACATTTTTCAAGTAAGTTATTGATAACATTTAACTTATCAGCAACCTTTGCACCGCCTAAAATAGCAACAAAAGGTCTCACAGGATTATTTACTGCGTTTCCTAAGAAATCAATTTCTTTCTGCATTAAATAACCAACAACTGCTGTGTCAACATATTCTGTTACACCCACATTGGAACAATGTGCTCTGTGCGCTGTACCAAAAGCATCATTTACAAATACATCGCAGAGTGAAGCAAGTTCCTTGCTGAATGCTTCACCGTTCTTTGTCTCTTCTGCTCTGTAACGTGTGTTCTGAAGAAGAACAACATCACCGTCATTCATAGCTTCCACAGCCGCTTTTGCATTTTCACCTACTACGTTGTCATCTGCTGCAAACTTTACTTCCTGTCCTAACAATTCAGAAAGTCTTACTGCAACCGGTGCAAGTGACAATTCCGGCTTTGGCTCTCCCTTTGGTTTTCCAAGATGTGAGCAGAGAATAACTTTTCCTCCGTCGTTAATTAATTTTTTGATTGTCGGAAGTGCAGCAACAAGACGATTTTCATCTGTAATAACACCTTCCTTTAAAGGTACGTTGAAGTCACAGCGGACTAAAACTTTTAACCCTTTTACATTTATATCATCAACTGATTTTTTATTAAGCATAATTTGCTCCTTTCAATATTTTCTACACTTTATTCGCCGTGCAACTCTCAGAATCCTTTGGATTCTGTTTCGTCGCGGGCTTCGCCCTATATGAATCAATATAGTCTTCTATCGCCTCGAGCAAGCTCGGGCGATTTCGTCTATATTGATTCATGCACGGCTCATTGCCTTCGCGAAAAAAAGGGTCCGGCCCAAGAAAGCCGGACCCTTGTGGATCTAAATAATTTTTATACTATGCTAATTCTGCAAAGTATTTAATTGTTCTAACCATCTGGCTTGTGTATGAGTTTTCATTGTCATACCAAGCAACTGTCTGAACTTCATAAAGGTCATCACCAATCTGGTTAACCATTGTCTGTGTAGCATCGAATAATGAACCATATGTGATACCAACGATATCAGATGATACCAATGGGTCTTCTGTATAACCAAATGAAGCAGAAGCAGCAGCCTTCATAGCTGCGTTGATTCCTTCAACAGTAACGTCTTTACCCTTAACTACAGATGTAAGGATTGTTGTTGAACCTGTTGGAACAGGAACTCTCTGTGCAGAACCGATTAATTTTCCATTTAACTCAGGAATAACTAATCCGATAGCTTTTGCGGCACCTGTTGAGTTAGGTACGATATTAACTGCTGCTGCACGGGCTCTTCTTAAATCACCTTTTCTATGTGGTCCATCAAGTACCATCTGGTCGCCTGTATAAGCGTGGATTGTTGACATGATACCTGACTGGATTGGTGCATAATCATTAAGAGCTTTTGCCATAGGAGCTAAGCAGTTTGTTGTACATGATGCAGCTGAAATAATCTTATCGTCTGCTGTTAATGTATCTTCGTTTACTGAGAAAACGACTGTTGGAAGGTCATTTCCTGCTGGAGCTGAGATAACTACTTTCTTAGCACCTGCATCGATATGAGCCTGTGATTTTGCTTTAGAAACATAGAAACCTGTACATTCAAGTACAACGTCTACATCAAGTTCTCCCCAAGGAAGCTTTGAAGCATCAGCCTCTGCATAAATCTTTAATGTCTTTCCACAAACTGTGATTGTTCCATCTTCATCGTTCGCTGAAACTTCGTCACAGTATTTATATCTTCCCTGTGATGAATCATACTTTAATAAATGTGCAAGCATTGATGGTTTTGTTAAGTCATTGATTGCAACAACTTCATATCCTTCTGCATCAAACATCTGTCTGAATGCAAGACGTCCAATACGTCCAAATCCGTTAATAGCTACTTTAACTGCCATTTGATTTTTCCTCCTAAAAATAAGAATTTAAAAATTTGTCGTTAATTTTCATTAACCTAAAAGTTATTTTACATAATAAATTTACAAATATCAAGATATTTTTATGGTTTTTATTGGATTTTTGTTAAATTTTTGTCAATTTATAGATAATGTAATGTAAAAGTAGATTTTTATTGTCATTTTTGCTATATTTTACGATGTGTAGAACAATTATTTTCTTGAAACTCACACCAGATAACACAAACAGTATAGAAATTTTTATTACATTATATATTTTAAATCGTTTTTCGTTTTTTATTCATAAAATTTAAATTTACAAGGAGTGTCTATGTATTCAGATTATCATGTACACAGTCTGTTTTCTTTTGACAGCGAAGAAAAAATTAAAAGTATTTTAGAGCGGGCAATCAATCTTGGCATGAAACAAATTGCCATTACGGACCATCAGGATTTTAACTGGCCTGTAAAAGGAGAATTTCCTAATATTAATATAGATGAATATTCTGAGACAATTAATGTTTATAAAGAAAAATATAAAAATAGAATTGATGTCTTAAAAGGCATAGAGCTTGGTCTTATGAAAGGCACCTCTGCCCTATGCCAGAACCTTATTCATACATCAATGTTCGATTTTGTGATTGGCTCCTGTCATATTGTTGACAATATGGACCCATATTATACAGATTTCTGGAATGGACGCAAAGACCGTACTGCTTTTGAACAATACTTTAACACACTATTTGATGGATTAAATGAATTTCACGAGATTGATGCCTTAGGACACATGGATTACATTGTAAGGTATAGTCCAAATAGAGACAGTAACTACTCCGTTTCCGATTACACAGATATCATTGACGAAATTTTAAAGTTTATCATACAACGAGACATTAAATTGGAAATCAATACTTCCAATCTTGCCAAAGGATTCCGCGTTCCAAATCCCCACACTGATATTATAAAAAGATATAAAGAATTGGGAGGTATGTATGTGACCGTTGGCTCTGATGCACATAAGGCTGAATATATCGGTTATGGTTTTGATAATATAAGAGATATTATTGACACTTACCACCTTAAGATTTTTACGAAATAACATTTGAACAGACAAAAGAAAACAGGCATATTTATACCACAATATAAATACCCTGTTTTCATAGAGCAATTATTTTACTTACTCCTTAACATTCTTACATTTTCTTTTAATCTGTGTATTGTATAATCAATTTCTTCTTTAGTATTTTCTCCACAAAGCGTAATCCTTATGGTTCCATATGCATAGTTTTCCGGCACGCCAATAGCTGAAATCACATGGGACGGTTTGTCTGAACCTGAGGAACATGCCGAGCCGGAAGATATACAGATTCCGTCGTTGTCCATCAAAACTACAAGAGAGGTTCCATCAATTCCTGCAATCGTAAAGTTTGCATTTCCGGGAAGTCTTTTTATGCTGTTTCCATTTAGTCGTACATACGGAATCTCGCTTAAAACTCTATTAATCAGATAATTTCTCAGGTTCGTCTCTTTTTTCATTCTTTCTTGTAAATCTTTTGTCATCTCACATACTGCTCCGTTCATGCCTGCGATTCCCGCCACATTTTCTGTTCCGGAACGTTTTCCTTTTTCCTGTCCACCGCCGTAGACGAGCGGCATCATTTGCTCCGGATTTCTGATATACAAAAATCCTACACCTTTTGGCCCGTGAAACTTATGGCCGCTGGCGCTCATCATATCAATATTCATTTTTTCCACATCTATCGGAACGTGCCCAAATGCCTGAACAGCGTCTGTATGAAAAATAACATTATAATTTCTTGCTATCTCCCCAATCTCAGCTATCGGCTCTGTCGTACCGATTTCGTTATTCGCAAACATAATGGAGATTAGTGCGGTGTCACTTCTTATACTCTTTTCCACATCTCTTGGATTCACCACTCCCTGATTGTCGACATTTAAATATGTGACTTTCATTCCCTGTTTTTCTAATTGCTCGCATTTATTTAAAATGGCATGATGTTCTATCTTTGACGTTATAATATGGTTTCCGTAATTTTTTGCGTTTTCTAAGACCCAGTTATCAGACTCGGTTCCTCCCGATGTAAAAAAAATTTTTTCAGGTTTTCCATTAATAGCTCCTGCAATATTTTTTCTCGTCTCTTCTACCAGTTCTTTCGACATTTTTGCAAAGTTATATATTCCCGAAGGATTTCCATACATTTCATTTAAATAAGGTTCCATTGCCTGTATGGCTCCATCGCTGATTTTTGTTGTAGCTGCATTATCCAGATATATCATGGTTTACTCCTTTTTACATATTTAAAAGTTTATAGATTTGTAGCATTTTTTCATATTTAAAGAATACATTGTATAAATAAATATTAGAAATGTGATAATATGTCGGTTAAAAATCAAATTATTAAAGGTACAATCATACTAACCCTTGCCAGTATCCTAAGCAGGGTATTAGGTTTCTTATATAGAATATTCCTCTCAAACCTAATAGGTGCAAAAGGTATGGGTATTTTTCAATTAATTTTTCCGGTTCTCGGCTTTTGTGTTGCCCTCAGTTGCGGCGGTATTCAGATTGCCGTTTCAAGATTTGTCGCAGAATCTAAAAACAATAAAGACAAGTTCCTCGTATTAATCAGCAGCATTATAATGTCCCTCTTTTTGTCATCTGCCACCGCTTTTTTACTCTACTATTTTGCCAGCCCTATTTCAGAGTACATAATAAAAAATGACGATTGTGCAATGCTGTTAAGATATGCGTCTATTACAATTCCATTTACAACATTTCATGCCTGTATTTCGGGATATTATTTGGGATTAAAGAAAACCTTTGTCCCAGCTGCCTCATCCATTTTTGAGCAGATTATCAAGGTTATTTCTATTTATATACTCGGTCTTATCTGGATAGAAAAAGGCGTAGAACTGACACCGCTAATTGCCGTATATTCCATGATAATATCTGAACTTGGTGGTGTAATTTTTTGTATTATTGCTGTAGGTGCAGAAAAGAAATATGCTTTTAAAATCAGACAACTGTTTTCTCAGATGAAAAACTTATTTTCTGTCTCTTATGTTCTCACGATTAATAAAATCATGATTACATTTTTACAGTGTTTAGAAGCTATTTTAGTACCAATTGTTCTCGTAAAAAGCGGAATGTCAAATAACGATGCATTGAGTCTGTACGGTATTCTAACAGGCATGGCGATTCCGGTTATCACCTTTCCATCTGCGATTAATACTTCTGTATCAACCATGATACTTCCAACGATAGCGGGTGCAAATGCAGGCGGAGAAAAAAACAATGTAAAAAAGACAACAGAAGTATCTATCTGGTTTTCCCTTGTCACCGGCATTTTCTGTATCGGAATGTTTTTGTGTTATGGCGATTTTATCGGTACAACAATTTTTGGACACAGTGAAGCGGGCGATTACATAAAAATTTTAGCATGGCTTTGCCCATTTATGTATCTTTCCATAACGCTTGGCTCTGTATTACATGGACTTGGAAAAACGAATACCGCCTTTATTCATAATGTAATAGGAACGGTTATAAAATTGTTCTGTCTCTGGTTTGTTGTTCCTGTTATTGGAATCACCGGATACCTATGGGGATTGCTTATCAGCAACCTGGTGATTACCTTCCTGCACGGTTTTTACATATTTAAAGAAATTCATTTTTCTTTTTCTGCCACAGATAATATCATCAAACCTTCGGCATGGCTATTTTGCAGCATTGTCGCAGGAAAATTAATAAATTACATATTAGGATTTTCTTCTTTCTCAGGAAAAATATTTGATATCGGAAAAGCACTGCTGAGCGCCGGGGTCGTTTTCTTTGTTTTTCTATATTTTCTGAGAAAAGAAATGAAATACTCACGGATATAAATGAACTGCCCCAAAACGTAAAACGGATATTGTGTCTCTTAAATAAAAACACAATATCCGTTTCTCCTATATATCAACTATTATATAATTGATAATAAAATCCTTTTTTTCTGAGCAGTTCCTCATGATTTCCCTGCTCAATGATTTTTCCTGCTTTCATAACTAAAATTGTATCCGCTTCTTTTATTGTCGACAACCTATGCGCAACAATAAATGTGGTTCTTCCCTCCATCATTTTATGAAAAGCTCTCTGTATTTTAATTTCAGTTCTTGTATCTATGGATGACGTTGCCTCGTCTAAAATCAACATCGGCGGTAATGCCAACATAACTCTGGCAATACATAAAAGCTGCTTTTGTCCCTGTGAAAGATTACCGCCATCTTCACCGATTACCGTATCATATCCTTCCGGCAGTCTCTTTATAAAACTGTGGGCATGACTTGCTCTAGCTGCTTCAATAATTTCCTCTCTGGAGGCTTCCGGTTTTGCCATTGCAATATTTTCGGCTATTGTTGCATTTCTAAGCCAGGTTTCCTGCAATACCATTCCATATGACCTTCTTAGACTTTTTCTTGTAATATCTTTGATATTTCTATCGTCAACACTTATAATACCGGATTTCACATCATAAAACCTCATCAGAAGATTAATAATTGTTGTTTTTCCGCAGCCTGTGGGACCAACAATAGCAATTCTCTGTCCCGGCTCTACATGTAAATTTAAATCCTCAATCAGTTGTTTATCCGGGTCATAGGAAAAGCTGACATTTTCAATATCCACTTTCCCTGACACGCTTTTTATGACTGTACTTTCATTTTCCTCTACATCTTCTACTGTTATTTCTTTAATTAAAGAGAAAACTCTTGCACTACATGCCAACGCATTTTGAAGCTCCGTAATTACTCCTGATATTTCATTGAAAGGTTTTGTATATTGATTTGCATAACTCAATATACAGGTCAGCCCACCCACAGTGATTCCTCTCGTCAAAATAGCTTCTAAGCCTCCACTAATGGCAACCCCCGCATATACCAGATTATTTACAAACCTCGTCGATGGATTTGTAATAGAAGAATAAAATGTAGCTTTCACATTGACAACATTTAGCCTGTCGTTTATATCATCAAACTGACTTATCGTCTTCTCTTCCTGACCAAATGCCTGAACCACCTTAATTCCACTAAGCACTTCATCTACCAATGCTGTCTGTTCTCCACGAATTTCAGACTGTTTTCTAAACATAGAATAAGTCCTTCTTGCAATAAAACTTGCAACAAAAAATGATACCGGAGTAATAAGAATAACTACTAGCGCAATTTTCCAATTTGTCTGTAACATAAATATTAATGTAAAAAGTATCGTTATAACTCCTGTAAATAAATTGGAGAATCCCATCAACAGCCCATCCGCCAACTGGTCTACGTCCGTTATCACACTGTTTACAATATCACCGCTGGATTTTGAATCAATATAACTTACCGGAAGTCTTTGAATCCTTGTAAAAGCTTCCTGTCTCACATCTCTTATTACATGAAATGTAATTCTATTATTACATAATCCCATAACCCATTGTGCAATTCCTGCAACAACTGCACAAATAAATATACTGAAAACCACTTCTTTTAACCCATCAAAATTAACTTTTCCCGCTGCAATAATTTTATCTGTGCCAAAACCAATGAGTTTTGGTATATAGAGAGACAAAACCACATAGACCACTGCAAGCATAATTGAACATGCTAATAAATACCAGTATTTCTTTATTCTTAGACCCAATTCTTTGAGAGCTTCTTTTTGTGAAATTATTTTCTTTTCCATCTATTTGCCCTCCTGCTCAGATTTTTTAAATTGTGACTCATAAATTTCCCTGTAAACTTCACAGGATTTCAAGAGTTCATCATGTGTTCCAATCCCCACAGATTGTCCGTCATCTAACACAACAATTCTGTCTGCGTCTATAATGGAAGCTGTTCTCTGTGATACAATAAATACAGTAGTATCTTTGAGTGTTTTTATACTTGCTCTCAATTTTGCATCTGTAGCAAAATCAAGCGCTGAAGAACTGTCATCTAAAATAAGAATTTCCGGTTTTCTCACCAATGCTCTCGCAATTGTAAGACGCTGTCTCTGTCCTCCGGAAAAATTCTTACCATTCTGCGCCACCTCACCGTCCAGTCCATTTTCCTTTTCCATAACAAAATCATAACTTTGTGAACGTTTTAATGCCTCAATTAACTCATCATCTGTAGCGTCTTCATTTCCCCATAATAAATTACTCCGGATAGTTCCCTTAAAAAGTAACGCTTTCTGCGGGACCATTCCAATTTTTTTTCGAAGTACAGACTTATTATATTTTTTTACATCTACACCCTCAATTTTGACACTCCCCTCTGTCGCATCATAAAACCTTGGTATCAAATGCACCATAGAAGTCTTTCCTGAACCTGTTCCACCAATAATACCAATTGTTTCTCCTTTAAAAACTTTTAGGTTCATTCCTTCTACCGATGGCTCTTTCGCCCCTTCATAGGTAAGAGCAGCATTTTCAAATTCAACTGCTATTTCAGAAAGAGAACCACACACTGCCTCTCCCTCTTCTATTCCACATGGAATCTCAAAAATATCCTGAATACGTTTTGCTGATGCGAATGCTTTTGTAAGATTTATAATAAGACTCGCTAACTTTATAAGTTCTACAAGTATCTGAGACATATAGTTCACAAGCGCTACTACTTGTCCCTGTGTCAGATTCCCGGTGTTTACACGCTGTCCTCCTACCCATAAAATTGCAATAATAGCACCGTTGATTACGATATATGTCATCGGATTCATAATTGTAGAAATTCTTCCTGCAAAAATCTGAAACTTATTTAAGATTTTATTTTCTTCCAAGTAATTTTGTATTTCTTCCTCTTCTTTATTAAAAGCTCTGATAACTCTTGTTCCACTGAGATTTTCTCTTGTACTTCCCATAACCTTATCCAAAGCTGCCTGGACTTTTTTATAAAGCGGAATCGTTATTAACATAATTCCATACACAATCAGAGATAAAACAGGAATCGCAACAACAAACACCAGAGCCGTCTTAAAGTCCACAAAAAATGCCATAAGCATTGCACCAATTACGATAAAAGGAGAGCGCAGTAAAAGTCTTAATGCCATATTTACCTGGGTCTGAACCTGATTAATATCTGCTGTCATTCTTGTAATAAATGTCGATGTTCCATATTTATCAATCTGCGAATAAGATAATCCCTGAATATGTTTTAACAACTCATGCCGCAATTGCTTTCCAAACCCTGCTGATGCCTTCGCTGCAAAGTATTGGGCAGTTATCGAGAACGCAAGTCCCACAAATGCCAGAAGAATAAGCACTGCTCCCATTTTCAACACATATACTTTGTCATCATATCTTATACCATTATCGATAAGCGCTGCAACCACTAGCGGCACAGCCAAGTCAAAACATGCCTCAAGCATTTTGAACAGTGGAGCAAAAAAAGACTCCTTTTTAAAATCTTTTAGGTACTTTAATAAACTCTTCATTTCAACTCCTCAAATTCATTTGATTTTTTATTCTTAACAAGTATACGTTACATAAAAAAAAAAGGCAAACTATGTTTGCCTTTTTCTGCTAATTTCCTAAAAGTTTTACAGACACATCACCAATTCCACAGTCAATATCCATATTCCATGCTGCATTGTTGTTAATTTTCTCCTGATTTGAAAAACCTTCGTATTCGTTTTCATTCAATTCTATTTCACCTGTAGCTACCTTCAAAGCATAATTAAAATCCTTATAGCTATTCTGAAGTTCAAGAGAAACCGAACCTACTCCACAATCAATATCTGTATTGCCCATTATCATTCCTGTAATATCCGCATCTCCCATTCCTACATCAATATCACAGGTTCCAAACTTCCCGTTTACAATATCTGCCTCACCGGCTCCCACAGAAACTTTTATATTGTCCGCCGTCACATTCTCGAAAGTACCCTGTCCTGCTCCTATATCAATGTCCAGTTCACCTGCACTAATATAATTTCCTTTTACTGTTCCGGCTCCAATATTAATATCTAAACGATTTAATTTATAATCTGTAGGAATATATACTACCATCTTGCATGACTTATTTTTCCACAAAAATGTTCTCTTTCCATTGTCTACTATCTTTAAAGTATTTTCTTGCACTGAATACTTGATATTTCCCGAATGATTCCTGATACTTATTCCAATTTCCTCCTTATCCCACTGACAAAATTCAAATTCACCATATTTGCCTTTTAATTCAATGCTTTTAACTTCATCTTTAGAAAACATACTCTGATTTTCTGCAAGTTCTTCCATTCCGTCTGTATTTATATCATCTGAATTAAAATGAATAAATAGCTGTTCATTGTTTGAAATATTCTTTTTAATAATGCCTGCACCTCCACAATTTACTCCTATGATTATTAAAATAATGCCTATTCCGGCCAACACCGCACTGATAACAGCAAGTCTCTTTCCAAATCGTTTCATTATACCTGCTCCTTTCTTCCAAACAATCTTTTACATAAATTAACACATTCTTTGACAAGCCAGGGAAGAAATTTACTACAATACAACACAAGCGGAATAAATGTAATAACAGCGAGAGATATGCTTACCATTCCACAACCTGCAAGCAAAATTCCTCCTGCGATTCCTTTTGTAAAAAAAGCCGATACCACCAACGCTCCACCTGCCACAACAAAAGCAAAAACCAGACTTCCTAAAACTGCTAATACTGAAAACAATATACCTATAATCGAAGCAGCAATTCCTATCCACAGAGGAGATAAAACTATCAGTAAAACAATTGCTATTATCTGATTTGTATTATCACCGCCTCTTGGTACTCCTGCATTATTTACATTATTATACTGATAATTGCTCTGTTTATTTTCATGTCCCATCGTGCCATTATAATAGCTTCCACCATTATTTTTTTTATCATTAAACGAATAATTTCTAGCCTTATAATATGGAACATTCTCTGTTTTTCCTTTCATGTTTGCATTTTCGTCAATATAGTTCTCTTTTAAATTCTTACCGGTCAATTCATCAATAATCTGCTTTGCAATACACTCAGGTGTTCCTACGCTGTCCGGTACCAGCATATCATCCATGATTCCTGCCTCTGCAAAATAATCTTCATAATATCCAATCGCATCTATTCTCTCGTCCATAGGAATAACTCTCAATTTATTCTCTAATTCACGCATAAATTCCTTTTTAGTCATTGCGCTTCCCTCCCAACAAAATATTTGTTATTTTTGTAGAATAATTCTTCCATTCTATTTTATATAGGTTAAGCTGTGCATTTCCCTTATCTGTTATTTTATAATAACGTCTGTTTCTGCCATCAATAGCCTTATCATAAGTTTCAAAACATTCCTCTTTCTGGAGTCTCCGCAAAACAGGATACAAAGTTGACTCAGAAACATCAATCACTGTTCTTACATCCTGTGTAATCTTATACCCATATGTTCCCTCTTGTTCTTTTGAAACAACTGATAAAACTATGGCATCTAATAAAGTCGAGCCTGTATTAAAAACCATATTTTCCTCCTTTATTGCTATTTTTATAATATTATACGATATATAGTATTCTTTGTCAACTAACATTCTTTTTATTATTCTTGACCGAATGTTTTGGTAGTGCTATTATTTAAGATGGTTTATAAAGGAAATTTTATATCCTATAAAAAGAATAAATAAAAAGAGGTATACGCAAATGAATAAAAGTTTTGATGATTTACTCGCACAAGTTGCTGAATGTCCAAAGAAAACAGTTGCAGTTGCATGTGCACATGATGATGCAGTATTAGAGGCTGTAAAAGCAGCAAAGGAAAGAGGAATTGCTGATGCTATATTGGTCGGTGACGAAGCAAAAATCAGAACAATTGCCAGAGTCATTAAGATGAATTTAAATGACTACAAAATTATTAATGTAGAAGATACTATTGAGGCTGCAAGAACTGCTGTAAAATTAGTACATGATGGGGAAGCTGATATGTACATGAAGGGGCTGATTGATACAAAATCTTTCCTTCGAAGTGTATTAGACAAGGAAGTTGGTCTCAGAACAGACAAAACTTTATCGCATGTTTGTGTATTTGAAATTAAGGGATTGAACCATCTGCTATTTTTATCCGATGTAGCTTTTGTTCCTTATCCGGACCTTGAAACAAAGGCACACATTATTCAAAACACAGTTGAAATTGCCCATGCCTGCGGTATTGAATGTCCAAAAGTAGCTCCACTTGCAGCTGTTGAGGTTGTAAATCCTAAAATGCCTGCTACCGTGGATGCGGAGGCACTCACAAAAATGAACGAAGAGGGAAAAATTGAAGGATGTATCATTGATGGCCCTCTCTCACTTGACCTTGCCATTGAACCGAGAGCTGCTTTCCACAAAGGAACGACAGACAGAAAAATCGTTGGTGATGCCGACATATTATTATTCCCTGATATTCAGGCAGGTAATATTACATACAAATGTTTAGTTCACACAGCTGAATGTAAAAATGGAAATATTTTAACGGGTACAAAAGCTCCCGTTATCCTTACATCCCGCTCAGATGAATTTGAAGTAAAAGTAAATTCTATTGCCCTCGCAGCAATTGTTGCAGAAAAACTGAAATAATAATATTGGGCAATATAAATATAATTTAAGGAGATATTGTTATGGCTTATAAAATTTTAATTATCAATCCCGGTTCTACATCTACTAAAATCGGTGTTTATGAAGATGAAACTCAGGTAATGGAAGAAACTCTCAGACATTCTACAGAAGAAATCGCAAAATATGCTACAATCTATGACCAGAAAGATTTTAGAAAAAAAGTGATTGTAGATGTTTTGAAAGATAAAGGCATTAACCTGAACGATATAGATGTTGTTGTCGGTCGCGGCGGCATGCTAAAACCAATGCCAAGCGGAACTTATGCCACAACACCTGAACTCTTAGAAGATTTAAAAATAGGTGTACAGGGACAACATGCCTCTAACCTTGGTGGTATCCTTGCACATGAGATTGCATCTGACATTAACGTTCCATCCTATATTGTAGACCCTACCGTTGTAGATGAATTGCAGGATGTCGCAAGACTTTCAGGTCATCCTGAAATGCCTAGGGTTTCTGTGTTCCATGCATTGAATCAAAAAGCTGTTGCAAAGAGATTTGCAAAAGAAAACAACAAAGCATATGAAGATTTAAACTTAATCGTTGTTCATATGGGCGGTGGTGTTTCAGTTGGTGCCCATAAACACGGAAAAGTTGTTGATGTTGCCAATGCCTTAGACGGTGATGGTCCATTTTCACCGGAACGCTCCGGCGGTCTTCCATCAGGTGCGCTGATGAAACTTTGCTTTAGCGGAAAATATACTCAGGCTGAAGTTGGCAAAATGATTAACGGCAATGGTGGTTTCAACGCTTATGTTGGAACAAACGATATGAGAGACCTTGTTAAGATGGCTGAGACAGATGACAAAGCTAAGTTAGTATTAGATGCTTTCCACTATCAGCTTGCAAAAGAGATTGGTTCTATGGCTGTAGTTCTTGACGGTAAGGTTGACCAGATTATTTTAACAGGCGGTATTGCCTACAATGCTATTACACAAAATTATTTTAAAGATACTGTAAGTTTTCTTGCTCCCGTTACTGTTTACCCTGGTGAAGATGAACTCCTCGCTTTAGCACAGGGCGCTATCCGGGTAATGAACGGGGAAGAAGAAGCAATGAAATATTAAGGAGATTTCTCTATGAAAAAAAGACTTTGTAAATCATCATCTGACAGTAAAATTTGTGGTGTATGCGGCGGATTGGGCATATATCTCAATCTGGATTCGACCGTAATAAGATTGATTTGGGGACTTGTCACCGTATGTTCCTGCGGAACAGGAATTATTGCTTATATCGTGGCTGCACTGATTATGCCGGATGACGAAATTATACAATAAATAAAGAAAAGCGTCTTCCAACTATTGTTGGAAAACGCTTTTTTTTGTTCATTAATAACTTAAGCAATTAAGAAAAACTTAATCAGGAATATCGCTGAAATTACATATGTAAGAATCGATACATCCTTTGCCTTTCCTGTAAATACTTTAATAACTGTATATGAAATTAATCCTAAACCAATGGCATGTCCAATCGAACTTGAAATCGGCATAGCAATCATCATAATTGCCACAGGAAGTGACTGACAGATATCACCAAAATCAACATTCTTTAAACCGCTAATCATCAATACGCCAACATAAATCAATGCTGCGGATGTAGCTGCTGCCGGAATAATTGCTGCAATCGGTGCAATAAATGTACAGGCAAGGAACACAATACCTGTTGTAAGAGCTGTCAAACCTGTACGTCCACCAGCCTCAACACCGGAAGCTGACTCAACGAACGTTGTAACTGTAGATGTACCTGTGCAGGCACCAGCCACTGTACCGACAGCATCTGCAAGCAATGCCTCTTTCATCTTTGGCATCTTTCCTTCTTTATCTAACATACCTGCACGGCTCGCTGTTCCAACCAGTGTTCCAATTGTATCAAACATATCAATAATACAGAAAGTAAGCACTAATGTAATCACAGTAAACCAACCGATATCAATAAATCCCTCAAAATTAAACTTAAATAATGTTGTACTTGCCATATCATCAAATGCCGGAAGCCATTTTGCAGTCTTTAAATTTGCAAAAGGATTTACCTCGAAAAAGATAGCCTGTCCTGCCCAATAAATAATACTTGATACTAACATACCAAGAATAACTGCTGCTTTTACACCCTTCTGTGCCAAGATAACAATTACAAAAAGACCAATAAACATTGTTACAACAGTAAGTACCATTGTATTGTATCCATCTCCCATATTTGTCTTTGCAAGACTAGGAGTAAGTGCTCCAAAGAAGTCTCTCATCACAAAGAATGGGCCACCTTTTGACGAATAAACACCTGCATTAGAACCTAAGCCAATGTTCATAAGCATTAATCCGATAGCCGGTGCAATACCTAAACGGACACCTAAAGGAATTGCCTCAACAATCTTTTCACGAATGTTAAGCACTGATAAAATCAGAAATACAACACCCTCAATAAGAATGATACATAATGCTGCCTGAAAAGATGCAACATAGCTCATACCTGTAATACTTACAATGTTTGCGACTACTACAGCAAAGAAACTGTTAAGTCCCATACCCGGAGCCATTGCAAATGGCTTATTTGCTACAAATGCCATAACAAACATACCAATCGCCGAAGCAATACATGTTGCAAGGAAAATACCGTTCCAAAGTTCGGTTCCTCCCTCTGCCCCAAAACCTGTTAAAAGATTCGGATTCAGCGCAATAATATACGCCATTGTCATGAATGTTGTGAGACCGGCAATAATTTCTGTTTTAACAGAAGTCTTGTTCTCACTGAGTTTAAATAATTTTTCCAACATCTCCTCTTTCGTATAGCCGTGCTATACTTTCCTTTCTTAAATATATTTGCTAACGTTCTTTATCAAACGCTTTAGCCATAATGAATGAACACAAATAAAATTATTACAAAGTATTTACAATATAAGAAGGTATGACTGTTCCTGACCAGCCAAACTCTACTTCTCCATATAAAGGCTCTACTTTCTTAATAACCTCTTCATAAAGTGTATTATGGGAACTGAAATTAGGCATATAACTTCCATTATATAATTCCTTTGCCACTTTAAAGATATTAAATCGTACAGTTTCTCCATAAATAATTGTACCGTTATCTAATATTGCATATGGTCTGACTTTATAATTCTGATTATATCCCCCTGCGATATCCATTGTCATCACATAATAATCTGCACTGTCAGAATTTCCCAGTTGAACAAATGCCTTTCCTTTCTGTGTTGATGCCACATGCATAACAAACTCATTATCATTGTCAATAACCATATCCCTGTCTGAAATGTTAGCACTATCCAATCCGATAACCAATCCCATTTCTTTTACTTTGTCATTATTTACAGCCTGCTCTATCTGATATATTGTCCTTATTCCTATTTTCCCCTGGACTCCGCCAATTGATGTTGTCATCTGATAGCCTGTGATTGCAATATCCTTCTCTGTCAACAAATCTTTTTCAGGATTTGGGTCACTATCATAATATGCTTTATCCATATCTACATTCCACTGTTCACACAACCAAATATTTCTATTCTGAATCCATGTTCTCAAAAACTCTATCGGTTGTTCCCACGATGTCCATCCGGACTCAGCAGAATAGCTGTATCCATCTTCATTAGTAAGTTCCCAGCCTGCGCCAAGCTGACTCTGAGGCAGATAATTTCTAATAAATGATTCTTTATAATTATCCAGCAAACCGGATATGCTGAGCTGTGTCTCTGTATCCACTTTATACATATTCTGTATTGTATATTGCAGTTTAGCATACCTGTCTTTTACTTTGTTATAAAATGTTTCATTTTTTAACAATTCTCTGTACCAATTCATACTTTGGCAATAATATCCTTTGTAACTCACACCATCCACATAATAATCATTGTAATAAGATTTTTTGCAATTTCCACTGGACAAATCAAAATCCCAAAGAGGACCTGCATAAATCTTTTCATTCTTTATATAAAATCTGGTAGAACTAAAATTAAAATCTACATTTTTAAATAATTCATTTACAATATAAAAATTAACAAAAGTATCCTCATCAATATAATTTAAAATTTCCTCATAATTTTTATTGATAAGTGCATTCTCAAAGCTGTTTAAATACTCCCTCACCCTGGCAATCTTTGTATCTACCTCCATGTCTGTCAGGTCATCTCCCTTTTCAGGGTCATTCACATCAAAAGTGGTATTCAAAACTGATGTTGTAAAATGGTCTACATCCGGCTCATTTCTTGTGCCAAGCTCCAATAAAATGTCATTGCTTTCTGCATTATATGCATCTATGTTGACACGCTCTTTCTTAGCCTGAACAGCTTCTGTAATAAGATAATTTCCATGAAAAACTCCATTCAGATAAACCTCTGCAAACCGGTTCTGACAGGTGTATGTAACTCCATTTTCTGAGCCAAAATTATATGCAAGATAATTTCTCATCAACGATTTATCAAAAGAATTTGCAAGCAGACACCACTTTTTTCCTTTGTTCATTCCAAGTATGCTCTTTTTCCCACTAAGTTTAATATTCCAAGGCTTCTTTGGCGCCCCTGCTGTGGAATTTCCCCGAATTTTTATATTACACGAACTATCAACAAAGTCTATATATTCTCCTCCATCTTTGTCAATCACCGAAACTGTAACATTCGCATTTTTATGATATTCATTCGTCACATTCTCAGCTGTATAAATATAAACCTGTGGAATATCATTATAATTCCCTACCGTTTGATTCAAATAAAATTCTGTACTGATTTTGGCGGATTCTGCTCCGTCTATATTTGTATTCACAACCGATAACGTATGTATGCCTGTACTATATCCTTTCATGTCCCGAGCCGACAAATACTCTCCGGAACCTTTAATGTTTTTCACCGGCTCTTTGCCGTCATCAATATATACTTTGTATCCCGCTGACTCCTCAGGCTCATTAAAATAAATAAAATATTTTCCTGTGTATTTGTAATAATCTAATATCTTGAGTCCGGACAGTACCTGCACAACTTTTTTCTGTGCCTCCGTTCCATAAATCCCTATCTCATAAATAGAATTTCCATATATAGTTGTTCTGGAGACACAATAAATTCTTACAGCTCTGATATTAATTTCTTTAGACAATTTAATATCGTCTGTTCGTCTCCCATAATTACTCTGTACATTCGCAAGTTTTTCAAAATGATTTCCGTCTTCTGAAACCTCAATATTATATTCCCTCGCAGATGCACCTTCCCAATAAATATCGATATTTTTCACTGAATAGACATTCCCCAAATCAATCGTCAGATACTGCGGGTCTTTTCCATGTTCACTCTCCCATCTGGAATCTAAATTCCCATCCATAACCCTGCCTGCTGCTCCTAAACTGTCTGAGGATGCAAACGCTGTCACTCCATCATACCTGGCATAGTTATTATATGTTACACCGTCAATGACCGTCGTCGTCCCCGACAATGCCTCAATAATTGCCGAACTTCCATTGTTCACAATGTTCACATCCGTGAAAACATCTGACAATACTAATTGTTTTCCTATTTCCTCCGCTCCCGTGGGTACTCTGAATAGATGGATTGATGTTACACCAAGCGCAACAATCAACATTAGAGCAATCATTTTTTTAGCCAACCTCATGTTGATACCTCCTAATTTTCTATCCAAACCCTTTCATTCCTTTATTCTAACAGATATATACAAAAAATGCACTTGTTATGTTTTTAACAATTTGTTTTTTCTTTATAATATAGATAAGGGCAGAACCAATAAAAGAGAGAAACTCTCATCCGTGCAAGCAGGATTCAAGTTTCTCTCTTTTATTATGTCGCTCTGCCCTAAGCTTCGCGTCTATTTATTTGCTTCTTCTGTTTTAATGGCTTCTGTCAGCTGTGGAACAATCTTATTTAAGTCACCCACAATACCGTAATCAGCAACATCAAAGATTGGAGCATCTTCGTCTTTGTTGATTGCGATGATGAGGTCTGATTCTTCCATACCGGCTACATGCTGGATTGCACCTGAAATACCGATTGCAAAGTAAACCTGTGGACGAACTGTCTTACCTGTCTGTCCAACCTGTCTGTCTGCCGGTAACCATCCGTTATCTGTAACAGCTCTTGAACATGATACCTCACCACCAAGAACTTTTGCAAGGTCTTCTAAAATCTTGAAGTTTTCAGCGGAACCAACTCCACGTCCACCGGATACTAAAATCTTAGCATCCATAATATCAACAGTCTCCGTAACTGCCTTGACAACTTCCTGAATTTCAACATACTTGCTATTTTCTTCTAACTTAGCATCATAGTTTATAACTTCTGCCTTTGCACCCGGCTTCGGTTCAGCCTTCTGCATAACGCCGGCACGAACTGTTGCCATCTGTGGTCTGTGATCCGGACAAGCAATTGTTGCAATTGTATTTCCACCAAAAGCCGGACGAGTCATAAGTAACTGATTATGTTTCTGTTCTCTTCCAGGAATTGGATTGATTGGAAAATCTCCAATCTCTAACAATGTACAGTCAGCAGTAAGACCTGTTGCTACTCTTGCTGAAACTGTAGGACCTAAATCTCTACCGATTGCTGTAGCACCAACTAACATAATTTCCGGTTTAAATTCATTGATTACTGCTGTTAAAGCCTGTGCGTATGGTTCTGTTCTATATGTCTCAAGTGCAGGGTCATCAACGACGATAACCTTATCAGCACCATATTCTGCCAACTGGTCAACTAAATTTCCAACATTGGAACCAAGAAGTACAGCTGTAACTTCTGTTTCTAATGGTTTAGCGAGTCTTCCTGCTTCTCCAAGTAACTCTAATGCAATACCGCTTAATTCATTATCTACCTGCTGAGCGAAGACATATACGCCTTTATAATCTTCTAAATTAATGTTCTGCATAATTATAATCTCCTCATATATTGTGTCGCCCCCTCGCTAACGCTCGGCGGCATTTCGTCGAAGTCATTTTAATGATGAACTACATTTCATCAAGACTTCTCCTCTAAATAACGTGTTTTGTTAATAATTTATCCATGATATACTCAACAGATTCTTCAGGGCTGTCAAGCGCAACCTTTTCTCCTGCACCCTTGCGAACCTTATCAGAAGCCTTTGCAATTTTTGTAGGAGAACCCATAAGACCTAAATCTCCATCATTTACATCAACAAGGTCTTTTCTGCCCCAAGTTGTAATTTCAGCATCACATGCATCAAAAATTCCACCCGGAGTCATATAACGTGGGTCATTTAATTCTGAAAGAGCTGTAATAAGCACCGGCATCTTAGCTTTTAACATATGATGTCTGTCCTCATACTGTCTCTTAACAATAACACTATCACCATCTACTTCAATACCTTCTGCATAAGAAATAACAGGGATTCCAAGATGCTCTGCAATCTGTGGTCCAACCTGTGCTGTATCACCATCGATAGCCTGACGTCCTGTAATAATAATATCATAATCCTCAATATTTCTGATAGCACCGGCAATTGTTGTAGATGTAGCCCAAGTATCAGCACCACCTAAAACTCTGTCTGTTACTAATATTCCATTGTCAGCACCCATGGCGATTGCTTCACGAAGTACATCCTCTGCCTTTGGAAGTCCCATTGTCAGAACTGTAACTTCTGCGCCGTACTGATCTTTTAATCTAAGTGCTGCCTCAAGACCTGCCTTATCATCAGGGTTCATAATTGTAAGCATTGCACCTCTATTTAATGTACCATCCGGATTGAACTGAACTCCACCCTTTGTATCAGGTACCTGTTTAATACATACGATAATTTTCACGATTAGTACCTCCTATTACTTTAATAAGTTTGCAGAGATAACCATACGCTGAACTTCTGAAGTACCTTCATAGATTTCCGTAATCTTAGCATCTCTCATCATTCTTTCAACGTCATATTCTCTGATATAACCATAACCACCGTGTAACTGAACAGCCTTTGTTGTAACTTCCATTGCAACTTCTGCCGCATATAATTTTGCCTGTGCTGCTTCAACAGAATATGTTTTCTGTGTAGCCTTAGCCATAGCTGCCTTGTATACTAACATCTTAGCAGCTTCTACCTTTGTAGCCATATCAGCCAACTGGAACTGTGTATTCTGGAACTGTCCGATTGTTCTTCCGAACTGTTTTCTTTCTTTCACATATTCGATTGTTGTTTCTAAAGCACCTTCTGCAATACCAAGAGCCTGTGCTGCGATACCAATACGTCCACCGTCAAGTGTATGCATTGCAATACCAAAACCTTTGCCCTTCTGTCCTAACAGGTTTTCAGCCGGAATACGGCAATCTTCAAAGATTAATTCGTATGTAGCTGAACCACGAATACCCATTTTCTTTTCTTTTGTTCCAAATGAGAATCCCGGCGTTCCTTTTTCAACGATAAATGCTGAAATTTCTTTCATCATTCTGCCACGTTTTTCAATCTTACCTGTTACAGCGATTACAATGTAAACATCTGCATATTTACCATTTGTAATAAAGCACTTAGAACCGTTTAATACCCATTCATTTGTAGCTTCATCGAAAACAGCCTTTGTCTGCTGTCCCTGTGCATCTGTACCTGCACCCGGTTCCGTCAAACCAAATGCACCTAACTTCTCACCTTTTGCAAGTGGTGTTACATATTTCTTTTTCTGCTCTTCTGTACCATATGTCATAATAGGGTCGATACAGAGTGATGTATGTGCTGATACGATAACCCCTGTCGTACCGCAGACTTTTGATAATTCTTCAACACACATAGCATATGTTAAAGGGTCACATCCCTGTCCACCATATTCCTTTGGAACCGGAATACCAAGGAATCCATATTTTGCCATCTTTTCAACTGTCTCTACCGGAAACTGTTCATTTTCATCTGTTTCCTGTGCGAGAGGCTTTACTTCATTCTCAGCAAATTCTTTGAAAAGAGTTCTAGCCATTTCATGTTTCTTACTTAATGTAAAATCCATTTTTTATTTCCTCCGTTTTTTTAATGTATATAAATTTTTTCTTAGTTCGAAAACCCTTGTGCTCCACACAACCATAGCTTCGCTATTTCTGATTTTCTCACTAAAACGCTCAGAGGAAATTGAATACAGGCTTTGCCTGTGCTCATTTTCCTTCCTCGCATTTAAATTATTTACTATAGTCGTAAAAACCTACGCCGGTTTTTCTGCCAAGTTTGCCCGCACGAACCATCTTTCTGAGAAGAACATGTGCACGGTACTTAGAATCACCTGTTTCTGTATAAAGAACATCCATGATTGCAAGAACAACATCAAGACCAACTAAATCACCTAACGCTAAAGGTCCCATTGGATGTGAAGCGCCAAGCTTCATTGCTGTATCAATGTCTTCTACGGAAGCAATGCCATCAGCATAAATTCCAATTGCTTCATTAATCATTGGAATCAAGATTCTGTTTACAACAAAACCAGGAGCTTCCTTAACTTCTACAGGAGTCTTACCGATTTCAACAGAAATCTTCTTAATTGTCTCAACCAATTCATCCGGTGTATTTTCACCGGCAATTACTTCGATTAATTTCATTCTATCAGCCGGATTGAAGAAATGCATACCTATAACCGGTCTGTCAAGTCCTGCACCAATCTCTGTGATAGATAATGACGATGTATTTGTTGCAAAAATACAATTTTCCGGAACAATTTCCATTAATTCTTTAAATGTATCTTTCTTAATGCTCATCTTTTCAGGTGCAACTTCTACAACCAAATCAGCATCTGTACAGATATCTTTTAAGCCTGTTTTAATCTTTCCTAAAATTTCAGCGCCCTTTTCAGCTGTAATCTTTTCCTTACCAACAAGGAAATTTATGTTTTTTTCAATTTTTGCTTTACCGCCGTCAGCAAACTCCTGCTTGATGTCACAAAGATATACTTCATAACCATCTGTCATAGCAAATGCCTGTGCAATACCTGAGCCCATTACTCCGGCTCCAATAACTCCAACTTTCATTCTATTTTCCTCCAAATCATAAATATATTTTATTTATCCACGCAGCTCGATTCCACTATTTTTCTATTGCGTGGTCTATTTGTTTGCAAATGGAACAACTTTTAACTTTTTCTCTTTATCTTTTTCAAGGAAGTTACCCATTCCTGCTTTCTGGTCTTCTGTCTCAAAACAACTTCCAAATAACTTTTCTTCGATTACAATTGCAGCATCCATATCCGCGTCAAGACCATCGTTAATCGCCTTCTTGCAGGCTCTCACTGCAATCGGCGCCTGCATAGCAATACCCGCTGCCATTTTCTTTGCTGCTGCCATAAGTTCTTCCTGTGGATAAACAGCATTTACAAGACCAATTCTATATGCCTCGTCAGCTTTAATATTTCTAGCTGTATAAATCATCTGTTTTGCCATACCCGGTCCAACAATTCTTGCAAGTCTCTGTGTTCCACCAAATCCCGGTGTAATACCAAGACCAACTTCCGGCTGACCGAAAATAGCATTGTCAGAACAAATTCTAATATCACAGCTCATTGAAATTTCACATCCGCCACCTAAAGCGAAACCGTTTACTGCCGCAATAACAGGTATTGGGAATACCTCAAGCTTTCTAAAAACGTCATTTCCCTTTTTACCAAATGCCTCTCCTTCTGCCTTTGTCAGTGTTGACATTTCTCCAATGTCTGCACCTGCTACAAAAGACTTTTCACCTGCACCTGTAAGAATTAATGCTCTTGTCTCGTCAAGATTTACAGCATCCAATGCAGCCTCTAATTCTTCAAGTACCTGGCTGTTTAAAGCATTTAATGCCTTCGGACGGTTAATTGTAATTACGCCGACAAAACCTTCCTGTTCATATGTAATAAATTCCATATTACTTCTCCTTTATTTTTAGTTCCTATCACAACAAACTGGCTTGAAGGCAAGCCTCAAACCAGTTTATCTTTTTTGATTAGTCTCTTTCAACAATTGTTGAGCAGCCCATTCCACCACCGATACAAAGTGTAGCAAGACCTTTCTTAGCGTCTCTCTTCTGCATCTCGTGAAGTAAGGTAACAAGAATACGACAACCGGATGCTCCAACCGGATGTCCAAGTGCAATCGCACCACCATTTACATTTACTTTACTCATATCAAATTCAAGGTCTCTTGCAACTGCTACAGACTGTGCTGCGAAAGCTTCGTTTGCTTCGATTAAGTCCATATCTGCAACTGTCAAACCTGTCTTTTCCATTACTTTTCTTGTGGAAGCAACCGGTCCAACACCCATAATTTCAGGTGCAACACCACCAAGTGCTCCGCCAACAAATGTAGCCATAGGTGTAACCCCTAACTCTTTTGCTTTTTCTTCGCTCATTACTACAACAGCTGCCGCACCGTCATTGATACCTGATGCGTTACCGGCTGTGATAACACCGTCAGCCTTTCCTGAACAACATCTTAACTTGCTGAGCGATTCTGCTGTTGTTCCCGCTCTTGGTCCTTCGTCTGTGTCAACGATAATATCGCCCTTTCTGTTCTTAACAACTACAGGTACGATTTCATCCTTGAATTTTCCTTCAGTCATTGCTTTTTCGCATTTCTGCTGTGAATTTGCTGAGAATGCATCTAATTCTTCTCTTGAAATTCCCCACTGTTCTGCTACGTTTTCAGCTGTAATCATCATATGATAATCATTAAACGCATCTGTCAATGCATCATTAACCATTGTATCTACAATTTTACCATTGTTCATTCTGTAACCAAATCTAGCCTGTGGCAATGCATATGGTGCCATAGACATGTTTTCCATACCACCTGCAACAACGATATCAGCATCCCCTGCCTGAATCATCTGTGCAGCCATATTTACACAATTAAGACCGGAACCACATACAACGTTTACTGTAACTGCCGGTGTCTCGATAGGAAGTCCTGCTTTAATAGAAGCCTGACGTGCAACATTCTGTCCCAGACCAGCCTGAATAACACATCCCATATATACATGGTCAACTGCATCCTTAGGTACGCCAGCTCTCTTAAGAGCTTCTTCGATAACAATAGAACCTAAAACCGGTGCCGGAGTTGTGCTTAAAGCTCCGCCCATTTTTCCGATTGCTGTACGACAAGCGCCTGCAATAACTACTTTCTTTGACATAATATAAATCCTCCATAAAAAAATTAATAAATTTTAATAATTACATCAATTAAAAATTTGCTCATACATCTTAGATAATATCATTATTCAAAATTTACCGCAACAAACATTACTGATAAATATGTTAATATTTCGTAAATTTTCTGTATTTCAAATGATATTCGCAAGATTGTTATAATTTTAACAAATTCTATATCCTTTGTCCAGTCAAATAATAAAAAAATTGGCGATAAATCGCCAAATTTTTTTATTCCTACAGTATTACTTTATTCTTTACACTACATTGCTTTTATAAATAAGAAAACAAATTTTTTTATTCCCTTCATTTCTGATAATATTGCTTTTCTAAACCTTCGATATAACTGATACATTTTTCTGTTTTCTTCAGTATTCAATCTTTGTCTGGAAAATGCCGCTTTTAATGCCTTATTGTACATCCACATCCAATCTTCCCCGGAAAGCTGCGGAAACATTTTTATCATCTCATCCACTGCCTCTCTGGCATATAGTTTCTTTATATCGCACCCCATAAATATGCATATCCTGCACACCTCATTATATGTGCTGCAAATACTATTTCTCCCTTTAATTTTCCTAATCTTTCCAATTCGTCTGACTCTCTGAGGTATGACAAAAACAACAATGCCAGCGAATATACATACTATGATAAAGATAATACCTGTTACCACATTACTTGGCATATGGATTTTTGAGCTATCTCCTCCCGGTATTTTTTTCTCATTACTGCGCGTTGTCTCCTGCCTTATACTCCTCTGCTGTGTAGTTGTCTCCTGACTATACCTGGTTGTTGTCTCCCGTTCCGGTTTCCGCGTTTGGGAAACATCATAAGCCCCACTATATGTCTTTGTATGTTCTCTGACCTGCCATCCTTTGTAATCATCAAAAGTCTCACACCATGCATGAGCACCATAATCACCTATGACAGCCTGATATGTTCCATCGTCCCGTTCTATAAATTTACTCGGGTGAATTATATAACCTTCAACATATCTTGACGGATAGCCACACATTCTATAAATGAGAGCAGCGGCGGAAGCAAAATGTACACAAAATCCTTTCTTTCTGTGAAACAAAAAATCTTCCACAAAATCTGCTCCCTCTGTTGTAGCTCCCGGCTTATACATATACATCATCTCATCAAACCATTCATCAATGCTTCTTGCCAACACATCGATTGAAGAATGATTTATTTTTGCACATCTTTGCTCCAATTTATTTAATCCGATAGGTATTTCTGTATACTTTTCTCTCACAAACGTTTGGTAATCATACCAACGTTCTGTAAACCCATCTAATGTTTTATCTATATTTTTTATGTCTTCACTGTCAAAATAGTCGTATTCATGAGTTTTCAAACCATTTCCTTCTGCACAGGTATCCAGATAAACACTCTCATCATCAATATAAGAATTATAAGGAGAATATCCAAATTCACCTGAGGCGTTTAAAAGTTCTATCTTGATATGCTGTTTTTGCAATATCTTTTCTCTGTCCAGTCGGTTAAACATTTGGTTTACCAACTCCTTATACTCATCTTGAGTAGAACATAACCCACTAAAATCATAACTTCGTGATTGTGCCCATTTTTTTCCACCAACATACCGGCTTCCAATAAAGGCTCTTAAATATAATGTCTTTTTCGGCTTTGAGGACGTGATAATACTTAACTCTTTTTTTCCCGTTGTCTTAAATTCTATAGCATTCTCCAAATCACCTTTTCCGATTCCCGAATCGGCATAATTTGAATTACTTTCTATAAAACCCGAAAACCATTTTGCTACATCAAACTTCTGTATATCTGTCAGCTTCTGCTTCATCGTCTCATATTCTTTATTATTCTTTTTATAATCTTCCAGATAAGGCGACAGATTCAAAGCAACAATACATAAAAGAGCCAATATCACAAAAACTTTAAGAAGATTTACAATATCTCCCTTTTTGCCCTGTTGATGATAAACCACAAAATATAAAAAAGATGATAATATCCATGCCAGTCCACTAATAGTAGAGGGCATATAACCAACTGTCGAATCCATAACAATCACACTAATTATCATTATGACAGCCATGTACCAATACGCATTTTTTAAAAGAACAAAAGATATTACCAGCGCAAAAAACAATTGCATTAAAAACAGCATCATAATCGCGCCGGTCTCTATATCGTTTTCTGCCATTTTCCTGTAACTTGTCTTATAATATGCATTCCACAAAACAATAAACTTATTTGCAAAAGGAGCAACACTCTCCCAATTTAAAACAAACAACACAATATATATTGGAAAAATTATAAATGCAGTTATTTTCTTTTTTTGCACTATAAATATCATTCCATATCCCAGACCGGCAGCTAAAATAGATGATATCCATAAATTACTTATAGCAATCTCAAATTGAAACACTGAAAAAAGAACAGCAAAAGAAGATAACAGCACTGCAAACACAGCTGCTATCTGTACAATAATAGAAATATTTTCTTTCTTCTGTTTAATAAATTCAATTCCTGCCATTTTGCTTTCCATATTATACAACAAGATATATTTCATTCCAGCAAATCTCATTGTCTTTTTTCTTTATCTCAATATTGCTTCCATTAACTATAACCGTTCCATCCAGACTGACTTCTACGACGGAACTAAAATCACTCTTATGAAAAGTATCATTCCAATAAAAATCTGCTTTCTCTCTATCCGAATAAGTTTCAAGATATAAAAGCCTGTTTAAAAGTTCGTAAATATTTTCTTCATCACAAATTCTCTTTTTCACAATTCTCTGATTCTTTTCTTCATACCATGCCACCATATGTACGCATCGCTCTTCGACCAAAGAAAGGGAAAGAGAAGCTGCTATTTCAATAGAAGTAATCGGAACATGATTCTGTTTCCCAACACGTCTTTTCTCACGTCTATTTTTTTTAATCATTTGGCGATTGCACAAATCTATCCAAATTAATACAACACACCCCAATGGTTTTGCATGTTCTTTCAACAATAATTCATCATTCTTTGCTGACAGTTTCCAGTGAATATCATGGATAGAATCCCCTTCTTTATATTCCCTTATCTGATATATTTCAGAAAGGTCATCTCCTTTTTCACTGTCGGAATACAGCTCTGAATCTGTCACAAATTCCCTTGTTGCTCTTGTAATTTCTGTCATAATCAAATGACATTCCGGTAATATTTCTACTTTTTTTGTCAGCTTTAGTTTTCTTTTTCTTTTAAAAATATATAACCAATCATAAACCAAAACATATTCACATTGAATATCTATATCACCACAATTTTTAGATATAAACTCTGTACTGATTTTCTCACATTTTCCTGCCTGAATCACAGCATGCAATTTGCAGACATTTTCTTCCCCTGTAAAATAATTGGTAACAATCACTCTCAATTGAAATGGAATATAAAACAATCTGGATTTGTTTCTCACCGTAATTTGTATTGGTACTTTTTTATTCTTTTCTGCTGTTGCTGCTCCCTGTTCCATAGAAAAATCTAATTTTCCTGCCATAAATTGAACCGCCACAAAGGCAATAACAAAATATATACACTCCATAATCAGCGCTAATCCAATTATCTTTTCCGGGAATAGAAAAAACAGACTCCATGTAATTCCAATTACAATTCCATAAATTAAAACTCTTTTAATCATACTATCTCTGTCTTCTTATCAGGGGTTCTTTCACCTGTCTTAATATCTCGTTAAGCACATCACGCTTTTGAACATGTCCTACTTTTGCTTTCGTACTCAATCTGACTCTATGTATAGCAATACTCTCAAACACTGCCCTCACATCTTCCGGAATAACAAACTTTCTCCCTTCCATCCAAGCATTTGCTCTGCTCATAGATGCTAATGCGACCGTTCCTCTCGGACTCATTCCCGAAGCAAACATTTCATGATTTCTCGTCTTTTCAGACAATATTGCAATATACTCATACATTTCATTTTTCAGATAAATCTCACGTACTTCCTGATGCATACAGATAATATCCTCAGCAGTGAGAATATTGTCAACCTGTTCTATCGGATTTCCTTGTTGACGTCTCTTTAATATCTCCACTTCCTCTTCCACAGTCGGATATCCCATGCTTACACAAATCATAAATCTATCCAGCTGAGATTCAGGCAGCAATTGCGTTCCTGCCGAACCCTCCGGATTTTCTGTGGCGATAACCACAAACGGATTTCCTATTTTTCTCGTGACACCATCCACAGTAATCTGACGTTCTTCCATAACCTCCAATAAGGCTGACTGCGTTTTCGGAGAAGTTCTGTTAATTTCATCCGCTAAAAACATATTACACATTAACGCTCCCGGTTTATATCGGAACTGTCCGGTTTCTTTTTGATAAATAGAAAAACCGGTCAAATCTGCCGGCATAACGTCCGGAGTAAACTGAACTCTGTTATGCATAATTCCCATTGCTTTTGAAAATGCATTTGCCATCGTCGTCTTTCCAACTCCAGGCATGTCCTCTATAAGAATATGTCCCTCTGCCACAATAGCAGCCATAATCTTTACAATAATATCAGATTTTCCTACCACTGCCTTTTCTACTTCACGGATAACTGCGCTCGCACCATTGTATAATTCGCTCATCTCCTTCTCCTAACACTTTCAAATTAATAATTATAATGGTCTTTATTCATTGCCGGGTTACACAGTTCAACATAAAGTTCTGTATTCGTAAGCTGAACATATGGATTCACATAAAAGACTGCTAATATTCCGCATGTTAATGCCGAAAGAAAATGCCATCCTAAAAAAGATAAATCCAAGACAAATGTATCCCATTTATTTCCCATCATCATTTCTTTACTGATTCCAAAAGCTTCCTGCATGCTCATTTCCGGATTTTCTGCCAATAAAAATGGTATCATTCTATACTCATAAGACTTGACAATTCCCGGCACAATAAATAACAGACTCCACAATGCAGTAAATAATTTTCTGCAAAACATAACTTTTACCACATTCAAATATCCCTTCCTGAACGCATAAACCAATTCTCCGGCTTTTGCCTCTTCTGTTCTATGTCTCAAAAACCATCTTCTGCATCCCACTTCAAAAGGTGCCAGCGCAAATGCCCTCAAAACAATCATTGTAATCATAATCATACAGAACAGACATAGGATTATCATTGCATTCACCACAGATACTCCTCCAAACAATTCTCCAAAAACAGTATTCACCATGTTTTTATACGAAGATAATGCATTTGAAAACGACATGTCATCCATAAGCCCAAATTCGTCATATAAACTATCCCCATCATATGTATTGTTCAAAATATCTTCCATATAATTATCTGAAAAATGACTAAATTCACGATTTATAAATCCAAAATTTTTAGTAATTGAAGAATTATTAAAATTAAAGTCTAAAGACAGTCCCTTTCCTGCTACAAATCCCAAAATCAATGTAACTAAAACCAGCCACCAATAATTTTTTTGTATCAGCTCTTTTGCACTGCTTTTTAATGTCTCTCTTCTCCACCACATAATAACTCCTTTTTCCTCGTCAACATTTTAAAAAGCCCGCTTACCATTTGCAAGCGGGCTTACATTATTACTATTATTCTTTATTTAATTTCAACAAGCCATCCTTCCGGCGCCTCGATTCTTCCCATCTGAATACCTGTCAATGTCTCATATAATTTCTTTGTCACCGGTCCCATATCTTCCATTCCGCTAGGGAAACAGATTTCCTCGCCATGATTTACGATTTTTCCAACAGGTGATATAACTGCTGCTGTTCCACAGAGACCACACTCTGCAAAATCTTTTAATTCATCTACATGTACTTCTCTTTCCTCAACTTCCAGACCGAGATAATCTTTTGCAACCGTCATCAGAGAACGACGTGTAATAGATGGCAAAATACTGTCAGACTTTGGCGTTACGACCTTATTATCCTTTGTGATAAATAGGAAGTTCGCTCCTCCTGTCTCTTCTACCTTAGTTCTCGTAGCCGCATCTAAATACATATTCTCATCATAACCTTCCTCATGAGCTGTAACAATAGCATGCAAACTCATCGCATAATTCAGACCTGCTTTAATATGACCTGTTCCGTGAGGTGCTGCTCTGTCAAAATCACTGACTTTGATTGTAAGCGGCTTTACACCTCCCTTAAAGTAAGGTCCAACCGGTGTCGTAAACACTCTAAACTGATACTCGTCCGCAGGCTTTACACCAATTACGGATGAGCTTCCAAACATATAAGGTCTTACATAGAGTGTAGCGCCTGAACCATATGGTGGAACGTATTCTGCATTTGCCTTAATTGTTTCTTTTATAGCTTCAACAAATTTCTCTTCAGGATATACTGGCATTTCCAATCTCCTCGCTGAATCTGCCATTCTCTTTGCATTTAAATCCGGACGGAATGTAACAATGCGTCCATCCTCAGTGGTGTACGCTTTCATTCCTTCAAAAATCGTCTGAGCATACTGTAAAACTCCGGCGCATTCATTAATGACCACATTAGCGTCACCCGTTAATTTTCCGTCATCCCACTTTCCATCTTTAAAATCAGATACAAATCTTTTCTCTGTCTGAATATATCCAAATCCCAGATTTGCCCAGTCAATATTTTTCTTGTCCATTTCTATTTCCTCCATATGTCATGTTAATTTTTCAACTTATTTAAATATACTACTATTTTTTTTGTCGGTCAATACAGAGGAACGTAGAACTGTTACTTAATTTGAAACTTTTCCCATGTATTTTTATCATACATAGGGTCTCTGAAATGCCTGTAATTTGTATCTATGAGATTCTCTACTGAAAGCATTTTCCCCTCATATTTCTTAGGAAGTTCTACAGCTCCCGTCATATACATTTTCTCCTTATCGTGCTGATAAAACATAATTGCCGTTGGAGAAAAACTTTTCATATCTTCATATTCTTCCCAATCCGTCTCATACTTTTCAAAATCCGGAAAAGTATAGGACCAAACTCTGTCTGAAACCTGGTTACATTTTGTACTCTCTGCATCTAACTCACAAAACATATCCTCATCCTTAAATAACATACAATTTACTTCTAGTTTTTTATCCCAATCCTCCGGGACAGTAAAATATACCATCCTGCCTGCATCTTCTTTTTTCTCTTCACCTTCGGTGTAACAGACTGAGCCGATTTCATTTAAATAGGAATATGCCTGATTCATGTACCCATATTCTTTTAACAGTTTTATAGTATTGGTATATGTAGCAGGAATAAACAAGACAGCGCTTACGCATGTATCTTCATCATAATCACCACTCTTATTTTTTCTATAACCAATAGTAATTCCCAAAACCTTTTCTTCCGGCTTAGGCACATATATACCGTTCTTATCCACATCTTTCCTCAATGCACTTGCGATTGCAGCTATCTTAGTTTTGTCTTCATCAAAGTACAAAAACGAAATATTCATATCAAGTTCTGCCCTTGCAGCACTATATTGGTCTGCCGTAATAACATCATCATCCTCTTGGTTATCACGTGCAATATACCAGTTCAATTCCATCTCATAAATGTATTTCTCTGGAATTTTTTCATATGGATTATTCAACTTAGAATAATAATTGCTTGCAACAATTTTATCTATCAAATCCTTGGTATCTTTCTGGTCTCTATACTGATTATAGTGTCTTGTAAAATGCTTTCCATTTTTCAATTCATATGTAATATGCACTGAATCACAAATCTCATCACCATACACATAATAAGGTGTAATGGATAACAAGCCTTTTTGCTCCTGTATTCCATTGATTATAGCCTGATGCACTGCATATGCATCATTGATTATCTCTGTATCCTCTGTAAAACTCTTTAATAAATCCTTACCATTTATAATAAAACGCTCCTCATAGCCCATCCTAAAACTGACCGCTTTGATATCATTTTTATTGGGCATACGTTTCTCATAGCCTAATCCACCGGATGTCACTAAAAGTAAAAATGTCATCAGACACGCGAATACTGCACCACACTCCACAAGACTGGACTTAAATTGAGATAGTCCTCTGTGGAAAATAAGATGTAATAATATATTGGCTGTCATAATTGCTATGACCGCACCTACCACAAACCAAATATACTGTGACTTAATATGCTCTGCTCCAAGATAAGCACACATATATCCGATTCCAAAACCGGAAGCAAAGCATGTAAAAAATTTAATGACGATTTCTACTGCATTAAATGCAAATGCATTCTGTGCAGTTTCCGCTTTTCTCTTTCTACATAGAACAAAACAAGCTGATATCAATACAATAGAAAGCCCCAGCCACCAGACGATTCCCAGTACCTTACTGAAACTGAAATAGTTTGTGTAAAAAGAAGCCGATGGCACCAAAAAAGTAAATATTGTAATCGGTATTTCCTCTCTGGATAATCCCGGTATAACAGAAGGCGGGAAAAAATAAGCAATTGCTACACAAATTGGATATACTATATTAATAATTGCATAGGACATAATTACATCTACAACCGTTCCACAGCATAATGATATAAATGCTATAAAACTTACATTACCGATAATTGTTATAATCAAGACTCCAACAACTTTTGCAGTCGTAATAATTGCAAAATTACAACATCCCATAAGCGCTCCGATGAAACCGAATACAATCACCGGCACAATACATACGGCCAATGTCGATAGATATCTCATAAAAAACAATGTTCTTCTGCTGACCGGAAGGCTTCCAAAAAAATCGACCCTCCTCTTATTATGCATATAGGAAAATGCTTTTACTGACATAATAATGGAAAATACAATTGCTACCCCCGCAAAAACAGTAGACGGAAGATAATTAATTGCTTGTTTAATTCCTGAAATATACTCTTTAAAAGTTCCATAGCTATTGGCAACAACCATCATAAATATTTCTATCATTGGAAATGTCAGAAATAACAAAATCCAATAGGCAATGGAAAACGGAAGATTTTTTCTTAAAGACCACTTAAAAATTTCCAATGCTTTTTTGTTATTTGTGAATCCTGCATTATTTTCCATATCCTACACCCTCCATTTCATTAATAAATACTTCCTCTAATGTAGACGGCACAACCTCTATAAATGCCGGATTTAATAATCTTAGTTTTTCCATAACCTCTTCCAAATCACCTTTTATCATAAGCACATAATATCCTCCAACCTGACTTAATATCTGTGCATTAAGTTCATTGAATGTATCACCGTCGGGCTGTTCATTAAATGCCAGCTGTATTTTGTGCATTTTATTTTTCAATTCGTCGGTCTCCTTGTTTGTCACAAGCTTTCCTTTATGCAATAAAACGATTTTATCACATATATCATCTATTTCCCTCAAATTATGGGATGCAATAATACAGGTCATATTATTCTCTGTCACGTCTTCAATCAGCAGCGATTTTAGTGTCTTTCTAATCACCGGGTCAAGCCCGTCGAAAATCTCATCTAGGAACAAATATTTTGGTCTGGAAGCAAATGCCAATATAAGAGAAGCCTGCCTCTGCATTCCCTTACTCATATTGATTATTCTTTTATTGACTGCAATTGGAAACATTGCACATAACTGTTGGAACCGTTCCTCATCCCAGTTCTTATATATTTTTCTCATTAATTTTGCCAGATTTTCTACGGTACTATCATTGAAAAAATACGGATAATCTGCTATGTAATAACATCTCTCTTTGATTTCATGATTGTCGAATGCATCCTGACCATCAATTATAATTTTCCCACCGTCCGGCTCATATACTCCTGACATGGTGCGCAGCAATGTACTTTTTCCACTTCCGTTGCTTCCCGCAAGACCAAAAATAGTTCCCTCTGATATCTCACAATTTAAATTATTTATTGCGATGGTCTTATCAAACCTTTTTGTCAAATTATTTATCTCAATCATTCTCCCTTTCCTCCGCTAATAGTTTCATCTATAATAGATATCATTTCCTCTCTGCTGACACCTTTTTTATAGGCTGTTCCTATTGATTTTTTCAATTCTTTTTTCGCCTCAAGCTTTTCTGCCTCATTTTGTCCTAATTTATCCGAGATAAAACTGCCACGTCCTACTGTAGAATAAATATAGCCGTCCATCTCAAGCATCTTATATGCTTTTTGAACAGTATTTGGATTGATTCCCAACTCCGTAGCCAAAAGCCGAACCGGCGGAAGTTTTGTGTGACTTTTCAATATGCCAAGGGAGGCAAGCCGTACTACATCATCATATAACTGCTGATATACGGGTGTCCTAGACCCAAAATTTACGGTAAACATTTGTTTCCCCCTTTCCTGTGTAAATTGTACTATTCTAATTAATACAATTTTATAATACCGTGTATTAAAAAATTTGTCAAGAATAGAAAGAAGCGGTTGTGACTTTTGCTAGTAACACAACCGCTTCTTTATTCAAATCAATGCTGAAACAAAACAAATATCATCCCAGACTTTACAACTTTTCTAACAATTCTATTATTGTATCAACATTTTCAAAATTATCTTCATTCCGTTCATCATAAGGAATATCTATATCAAACTTATCCTCAAGACTTACTATCAACTCCATTAACTGCTTTGACTCCAAAAACTCAGCTATACTCATGTCCTCATCGTCCGGATCCCATAATGGATTAATCTCGCATAAAATTTCTATAATGTCATCACGCATAATTTTTTCCTCCAATTTTTTTATAAGAAATTTAACACTGATATATTTTTATCATAATATATGATTCGGTTCAATATCTTTACACTATTTTATTAAAAAATATATTCGTTTCAGCACTCGATTATACACTATTTCCATTTGTCTAAAAATTGTTCTTCCGTAATAATCTCTACACCGAGTTCTTTTGCTTTTTTATTTTTAGAAGAATTAGACAAAGAGTCATTATTAATTAAATAATTTGTCTTTGATGTGACAGAACCTGTAACCTTTCCCCCACGTTTTTCAATATATTCTTTTACTGCATTTCTGTTCGGAAAATGTTCCACACTTCCAGTAATTACGAATGTAATTCCATCCATATTCTGCTCACTCTTATTTTCTTCCTGTTCTATAAATGTCAGCTCTTCTAAAAGTCTATCTAGTCTACTATTATTCTCCTCATTATCAAAATATTCCGAAAATTTTTGAGCCATTTTTTCACCGATTCCGTCAATTTCTACTAACTCCTCCATTGTGGCATTTCTGATTTTATCTAAATTATTATGAAAATGTTTGCAGATTAATTTTGCATTCGCAAGGCCAATATTCGGTATTCCTAAACTATAAATCAATGCATTGAGTTCTACATTTCTTGACTTTTCCACCGATTGTATAAGATTATCATAAGATTTCTGTCCAAATCCGGAAGTTTCAATAATCTCATCTTTGTATCTGTCTAGTTTATAAATATCTGAAAACTCCTGTATATATCCCGCATCAATAAATTTTTCCAATGTTTCTTCTGATAACCCCTCAATATTCATGGCATTTCGTGAGACAAACAGTGTATATAATTTTATATTTTTTGCCGGACATCTTCTATTCGGGCAATACAATGTTTTTACACCATGTTCGTCCCGAATCTCCGTCTGTTTTCCACATGCCGGACACTCCTTCGGAACTTCTGCCATCCCACCTCTTGTAAGGTTTTCAGATATTTGCGGGATAATCATATTTGCCTTATATACCTTTATCGTATCTCCTTCCTTCAGCTCCAAATCCTCCATAATACTCAAATTATGAACGCTGGCTCTTGTGACGGTGGTTCCCTCTAACTCCACCGGTTCAAAAACTGCGACAGGATTTATCAGCCCGGTTCTGCTGGGACTCCACTCTATATATTTCAATTTTGTCTCAGCCTGCTCGTCCTCCCATTTAAATGCGATTCCGTTTCTTGGAAACTTTGATGTAGCTCCAAGAGATAATCCATATTCAATATCATCATACATCAGAACAAGACCATCCGACGGATAATCATAAGATTTGACTTTATCGGCAAAATAATCAACTGTTAACTTCATATTATCAGCCGTCACTTTTCTGTGTTCTACTACCTGAAATCCCTGCTCCTCTAACCATAAAAACTGTCTCATAATAGAATTTTGAAACGACATATCTTCTGCCTGAATTAACGCAAAGGCAACAAAATTTACATTTCTTTCTGCTGTGATTTCGGAATTTAGCTGGCGTACAGAACCGGAACAAAGATTCCTGGGATTCTTATACTTTGCATCTACATCCTCTATTTTTTTATTGATATTGTCGAAATCAGAATATTTAATAATAGCTTCACCTCGAAGCGTAAGTTTTCCTTTATACGGAATCGACAGCGGAATATTTTGAAATGCCCTTGCATTGGCAGTAATAACTTCACCAACCCTGCCGCTTCCCCGAGTGACAGCCTTAACTAATTTTCCTCCATCATAAGACAGAACAACGGTCAGTCCATCTAACTTCCACGATAAAAGACAAACTCTGTCCCCTGCAAATTCAGACAAAGCACCAACGTCCTTTGTCTTGTCCAATGATAACATAGGACTTTCGTGTTGTTCTTTTGGCAATTCACTGACAATTTCATATCCCACATTTACAGTAGGGCTATTTGCTAAAACAACACCACTCTCCTGTTCTAACATCACCAATTCATCGTACAATTTATCATATTCAAGGTTAGACATAATTTCCTTTGCCTCCTGATAATATGCACGATTTGCTTTATTTAACAGCTCTACTAATTCTTTTATTCTGTTTAACTTATTCATGTTATCTCCAATTTTTATAGATTAATTGCTTTTATTAATTCTGTCAGTTCTTCATCTGTAATATTTCTATATTGCCCCATCGGAAGATTTCCCAATTCAATATTCATGATACGAACTCTTTTTAGCTTTTGCACTTTATATCCTAACGTTTCGCACATTCTCCTAATCTGACGATTCAATCCCTGTGTTAGAATAATAGAAAATACATGCTTTTTTATTTTCTTCACAATGCATGGTCTTGTGACCTGTCCCAAAATTTCAACACCCGAAGACATACTTTCCAAAAAATCCTCTGTGATAGGTTTATCTACAAAAACAATATATTCTTTTTCATGATAATTAGAAGCTTTTAAAATTTGATTCACAAAGGTGCCGTCATTGGTAAGCAGAATCAGACCCTGAGAGTTTTTGTCTAATCGCCCAATAGGATAAATTCTTTTTTCATAATTAATATAGTCAATAATATTGTCCTTATTCGTCAAGTCAGAAGTACATTCTATTCCCACCGGTTTATTAAATGCCAAAAGGATTTGTTCTTCTTCCCTCTTTATTTGTCTGCCATCTATCTCCACGATATCGTTCACAGTAATTTTTTGTCCCATCAATGCCGTCTGATGATTGACTGTAACCTTCCCCCGCTCAATCAGTCTATCCGCCTCTCTTCTTGAGCAATATCCTGCATCACTTAAAAACTTATTCAGTCGTATTTGCTCTTGCAGACTTCTTTCCTTCTTAACTCTTTTTTGTTCCATAATATTCCTCTTGTATATTTCTTACCATATTATATAAAAAAAGAACGACAATTCCAACTGTAAATCATACAAATTGTAAAACTGTCATTCTTTTTTCTTTTTTAGTATCTTTTATTCATTTACCATTTTCTTAACCCGCATCATTGCCTTTTTCACAGCCGGTATAGATAATACAATTACTGTAATGACAGCTTCTGCCAAAATATAGGAATAGTTATATATAATTGGATATACAACTGTAAGACTCTTCGGGAAGTTTTCCGGCATATATTCCATCCAGTACAAATAACCGGCAATGCTTGCCATAACTCCTCTTGCCATAATTGCAACTACATAACCGATTACAAGACCATTTTTCTTTTTATAGAAGAATCCTGCAAGTCCCAAAACTGCAAATGCAAAAATGTAGTCAAAGCATACCTGCCAAAAAGAAAGTATGTATGTACTTCCTCCAAGAACAAACTGTAACACACTAAATATACTTGCCGAAAGTATCCCTATCTTTGGACCATACCAATATCCTATAATGCACACAAACAGCATACTAAAAAATGTTACGGAACCACCATATGGCAGACTAAATATTTTTATATTTGTTGCCACTACCGCCAATGCAAGCATCGCCGCAATACACACCAACTGCTTTGTGGATAATATTGCTGCTTTGTCCTTTTTAAAAAGAAATGCAGCTATTATAAGAGCAATCACCGCAATAATAACAATGCATGCCATAAGACCTGCCGTCGTAAGAGCATATGCTCCGTCTGCATCACTTAAAAAGAAATCCATAAATTTTTTCATAAAAAAATCCTCCTTGGTATTATAATATAATAACCACCAGGAGAACCCAAATAAACGATATGTTTTCTGTGAACTGCTTCCTTACGACGGTACTAACCGTATCAAGTAATAAGGGTCGATATACATCTCTCAGCCAAAAGGCACCCCTAGCGGTTTTTCTTTCAACAGAATATACTATTTTTTATTGAAAGTCAAGAATAACTGTCTTATTTGTCTGTAATAATTAAAAGACTTCCCTTCTCAACTTTTATATTTACCTTATTTCCTATAAATGAATTGCTTACGGAAAGAGTACAATCCGGTCTGAGCGTCACCTTATCTGTCGTGTACATCGCACCCTTGATATCTACACCTACAGCCTCTCCCCCCAATGAAAACACTGATAAATTCCCTTTTTCTTTTGGAGAAATTTCAATCTCACTATCTGTGATGACAAAATACTCATTCACAGCATCTGTCATACGAACTGTAACATTTCTCCTGGATGCGTATAGCATCGTTTGGATATTGGCAAATGTGTGGTCTATTCTCTCGCCACCCGTTCCGCCAAAAATTATAATATTCTGATATCCCATTTCCATAGCAAACTGAACGGCAAGCATCATATCCGTATCATTTTTTTGAACCTTATGCTTTATCACATGTTCTCCCTCCGGCACATATCCAAGAGAGTCAAAATCTCCAATAATATAATCCGGAGCTATTTTCAGCTCTAACAGCGTTTTCAGCCCACCATCTGCCGCAATCACACAATCATTATTCTTTTCATCTTTACTAAAATTGGTGCCGGAATTATCTCCGGCACCAATGATATAACATATTCCCTTCATATGAATCTCCCGACATTTTTTATTTAGGATTGTTTGCAGTAGTCTCTGGCGATTTCGTACTGTCATTCTTAGCTGCTGTCCCTTTGGCCTTATCTGCTGCTTCATTCATATCATCAAAATATTTTTTCAGTCTCTCATCAGAATCCTTAGCATCCTGATATTCCTTATCAACATCTTTCAGAAGTTCCTGGACATCGCTATCCTTATTTACCTCTGCCATATATTCCATTATCTCTTCCCCCGGGTCATTTTGTATATATACATTC
>NZ_CALGRE010000038.1 GCF_937958975.1 uncultured Eubacterium sp.
GCCCAAAATCTTCCGACAAAAGATAACAGTGGAACCATTAGATTTACAACAGAAAATTATAATAATACGAATGGGGCCTTTGATACAAACAACTGGGGAACCTCTGCTATGTGGAATTTTAACGGTGGAAATAAATACTCTGGAAGTTTATATGCATATCCATTGGCATTCAAGGCAGATAGAACCGGTATGTGGATTTCCAAGCCACCTACACGAACCGGTTCTACTTATTGTGTAATGACGCTTCCAAATACCGGTGCGTATACGGATTGGACTGTAAAACCGGATTTTTCCAGTGATTGTGCAAAAGTGGACAAGATTACAGACTGGACATATGATGTGGTTATGGAAAATCAAAATAATCCACAACAGTATATGAAGACAACTATGGTTCAGGGAAGTCCTTATGGATTTTTCAGGTTGTATGGAACGGATAGTGTGAATGTAACCAGATATCAGAGAAAAGGAGAAAGTACAAAAGCTTTATTAAAGTCAGAAATTATCTATAAAAATACAGCAGACTTATCAAATGCGACATACATCGTTTTGAAAGTCTATGATGACATGGATGAGAAAAATGGTTATTCAAAATACGATTATTATGGATTATATGTTCCAAAAGGAACCGTAATAACACAGAGCGGAAATTCATCAGATAATGTGGGAAACTTAAGATTGAAATTTACATCAGATGAAAATGCATATTTCTCTATGGCATGGTTATGCGAGAGCAATGGAAGCGATACAGAGGCACTTAACATTGCGGCAAATTACGAAAAGTATGCGTATAATTTTGTTACAGATACATATTCAGATTATTCTTATGATGAAGAATCAGCTACTTTGACAACGACATATCGTTATAAAGTTGAAAAGATGGCAGAGAGTAAGACTGACGGAACGATTATGGGAATTTTGCCTCATCAGTATAAAAATATGAGTGCGAGAAATTATTTAAGTAACACAGCAAGAACTTTGAGAGGAACCGTAAAGTATACTGTTGGTAGTAGTTTTACAACAGAGTTAAAATATTCTTCTGTGCTTCCTTATATGCCGGGGATTGCTGATGGAAATAAGTCTCAATTATCTGAATATGTTCAGGAGTATATGAAAAAGCATATGCCGGAGGGGGCTGTCTATTCGTTATGTGTAGACGAAACAGCAGGTGACCCTTATGCATTGGGAAAACAATTAAACCGTGCAGCGAACGTGATGTCTGCTGCTGAGGATGTAGGCGATGAAAATAGTTCAAATAAAATATTAAATGCAATGAAAAAAGAATTGTCTAACTGGTTTTCCTATTCGGGAAGTGGAGATGGAAAATATTTTGCTTATTCAAAGGGCATTGGCTCATTGTTGAGCTTTCCGTCATCTTACAATTCTATTGACCAGATGAATGACCATCACTTCCACTATGGATATTTTATTCAGGCAGCCGCCCAGGTTGGAATGAGAGATTTAGAGTGGATGGAGAAATATGGAGCGGTAATAGAGGAATTAATTGATGATATTGCGTGTACAAAGAGAAACAGTAAGGATTCAAGATATCCATATTTAAGAAATTTTGCTCCATTTGAGGGACATTCATGGGCATCTGGATTTGAGGACCCGGAAAGCGGAAATAACCAGGAATCTACTTCAGAAGCAATGAATGCCTGGTATGGCATTATTCTTTATGGAGAGGCGTCTGGAAATAAAGAGATAAGAGATTTGGGAATCTATTTATATACAACAGAGCTGTCAGCCATCAATACATATTGGTTTGACCAGGATAAAGATGTATTAGATAACAAATATGTATATCAGGGAGGAAGTAGTGTAAAAAATAATTTGGCTTCCTTAGTATGGAGTGGAAAGTATGATTACGGCACATGGTTTTCAGGAAATGCCGCACACATCCAGGGAATACAGTTAATGCCTGTAACAGCAGGTTCTTTCTATCTGGCAAGTGACAAACAATATATAAAGGATAGCGTCAGAACAATCGAGTCAAAGGGAGTTTCCGGAATATGGAATGATGTGTGGAGTGCTTATTATGCATTGGCGACTCCGGAATTGGCAGAAAAATATTGGAGTAAAGGTGAGCCGGAAGCCGGGGAGAGCAGAGCGCATACATATATGTATATAAAGTCTCTTGAAAAAATTGGAACACCGGATACATCTATTACAAGTAATACAGTTTTAAGTGCAGTATTTGTAGATAATAATGGCAAAAAAAATTATGCTGTATATAATGCATCAAATAAGTTAAAGAATGTTATATTTAGCGATGGCGCTAAGTTTTCAGCGCCGGCTAATGAAATGACAATTATCAATCAAAATGAGTTGGAGGGAGAAGAATATTATATAGAAAATTATCTCCAAAATAAAGACGGTACATATACATTAGATAATACAGAGGTGAAGTACGGAGAGATAGGACAGAGTGTTGCCGGAAAATCTCAAGATATACCGGGTTATCAGGTAAATAAGGAAAAGAGTATATTGAATATTGTATTGTCTCCGGATAACAAAACTTTGAAGATTTATTATGATATTGCTCAATATACAATTCATTATGAGTTGAATGGGGGTGTCCAAAATCCCGATAATATAATGACATATCAATATGGTGAGAGTTTTAATTTTTATGCACCGACAAAAGAAGGCTATAATTTTGGGGGCTGGTATGAAGATAACAGTTTCACAAAAAAAATTGGACTCATTGATGAAAAGACATATGGAAACCTTACGCTTTATGCAAAATGGGTAAATAAAAATGATACATATATCAATGACAATTTGTACATGGCATTAGATAAGAATTTAAATGCTACATTTGTGGCACAGGGAGTTTCAGCAGATAATATTATAGTTCTCTATAAAATATTTGATAATTATGAAAGTGCATTAAGAGAGAAAGAGAGTCCAAATTCTGCCGGTTATATCGGATACAATATGACCGTTTCTGATGGTATCTGGACAACAAAACAATCATTGAAGTCATATGAAAATCAATATATTGTATTTATGTTTAATCTTGTCGGTGCAGGAGGTGATTCGGGCAAAGCTATTAAAAAAATTAGTGCGGATACTTCGCTTGAACCGGAGACAACCAAAGTTATTACCCCGGAAACGTCAACGGCACAGGGAGAAGATGATGACAAATTAGATTGGCAGCGTGTAAATAATAGCAGTTATGAGTATGCTGTTTCTAAAGGGAATAAATCAGATATAATTAGTGTGATTTATCAGAAGTATGGAGGAGAAAATGTAGTTACTGTGTCATGTTATTTAGCGGCAGTATTTCAGTCGGTCACAATAAACGGGGAGGCATTAGCGCCGGAAGCAGGTGCCACAGTAAAGATACCTGAGTCAAAACTGCAAAAGAGATTTAATACGTTAAAAGTCGTGGATTTTCATGGCACAAATGAAGTGACGGTTATTATAAAAAATAATAAAATCGAAGAGGATACGACAAAGGAAGAAACAAGTGAGGTCGTAACTGAGGAGCTTACAACGAAGACAGATGTAGAAGAATCTACCACGAAAACAGATGTAGAAGAATCTACCACAGAAAAAGAAAAAGCAATTGTAGAAGTCAATGGTTCACAGATTAATACTACTATAGGAGGACACAGAGTGGTGTATTCCATCTATGACCCGAATGACGAAATCGAAAATTCAGGATTAATCTATGGCGTTGACAAATATATAACAGATGAGAATCTGACAGTCGATAATAACAATATATTTGTTCAGGCATTCCAGTCTTCAGCTGCTGGTAAAAGCCCTGTATCATTTAGTACATATCCGGATGGAACAAGCTATATGATGACTATGAAGTTTATTTATTCAGCTGATTATTATAACACTGGAATGAAAGTGAGAGCATATGCTAAGCTGAAAAATGGACAATATATATACAGTGATATCGAAAGCTATACGATATTTGATATTGCGGATATCCTATATCAAAAAAATAAAATGAGTACGGTGTCCGGTCATGAGTATTTATATAATAATATTTTAAGTGTAGTGGATGCTGACTATAAAGAAGTTGAGTATAATTGGAACAACACGATTGTAAAATAAAAATGTTTCTTTTTACGGCAAGTCTGTTATAATAATATAGGAAATTTATAAGGAAGGAGGAAGAACGTGTTTAACAGACTGTTTGGTAATAGTGGAAAACATTCGGCTGCGGTATTTGTTGATTATGAACATTGGTATTATGGATATAATAATATCTTCTCTATGAGACCAAATGTTGAGGAGTGGTATGAAGAATTAACGGAAGAGTATCGGGTAAAAGATATCATATTTTTTGGCGATTTCCATGGAAGCCCAATTGAAAAGGAATTGCCACGATTAGAAAAATTATCAAAAAATGTAGTTCATACAGCAAGTACAAAAGATGGCGTAGATAAAGATTTTACAGATTTTATTATATTAGATGCAATTTACCGAGAAGCTGCAAAAAAGGATTCACCGGAAGTATTTATTATATTTACAGGCGATGCTCATTTTAATTTGGCAATAAAGTATCTTCGTGACATAAAGAAAAAAGTTATTGTTTATGGAGTAAAGCATTCGCTTAGTAATAAGCTGAAGTCATCGGCTAATTCATATGTTGAAATGCCTAGGTCAAAGCAGGAACAGCAATATTATTATGATGCCATTTTAAAATCATTATATATTTTAAAGAAAAGACGAAAAATGGCAACTTATAACAAGACTGTAGAAAACGTATCGGCTCATAGTGGTGTGTCCAGAGAGCGTATTCAGGCAGCTTTAGATGATTTGATGAATAACAAATATTTAAACCTTGAGGAAAAAAATTTTCGTGGAAAAAAACCCAAAATTCTTACTGCGGATTGGAATAGATTAGAGCAGGATGGATTGTGGGAACAGAATAATAAATAAAAAACAAAGTGTCGCTTGCGACACTTTGTTTTTTTATATTTCGCTATATCCGTAACCATTGACTAATGCGTCAATAGATTGCCCTGCTTTACACATTGGGCAATCATGTGAACTGTATGCCTCATATTTTGGTATATCTTCGGCTCTAAAGAGTGCATCTATTCTATGACCGGCAATAGAATCAACGGCACTAAAGATAGCTGATATTCCCTGTAAAATGCCGCCATAATATTCTATGCATTCAATGCTGGTTCTAACAGTTTTTCCGGTTGTTGCTGATGCTAAGAGCAAAAGTACATTCTTTCCGGCAATTTCAGGTTTCAAGTTATCTCGAAACAACATCTGTCCATTGGAATTAAATTCCGGTGTGACTACATAAATTGTTTTATGTGCGTTCATGGATAAAATACCGGAGCGGCTTAATTCACTGGCAAGAAAAGCACCTATGACCTCACAACCGTCAAGGCAGACAATCGTATCAATTGGCTTGCCCATGACATTGTAATAATCTTTCATGGCAATGGCAATACGCTCTGCTTCATTTTGGCGTGTTTTCATAGTAGTCATATCCAGATAATGGTTTAAGTGTGAGTGAGTTGTGACAAAGTGGCCATTAATAACTTTAATAGCAATGTTTTTGTCTTTTCTGGCATAATATTTTACAATCTTGTTTCTAATCATATCGGTGTCCTCCTTGCTATTTGTAAAAATTAAAATATGATATTTATTCCGACCATAATCATATGATAATTATACAGTTATATATTCACTTTTTCAATTAGAACTATGTATTTCTTCTAAAATTTTAGTGTCATTATACAATTTCCTTTTTGTTTCTATCTAATTTAGGTAACATTTTTTCATGCATCACAACCATCAGAATCAGTATTACCAGCAAGTAAAGCGGAAACAGAGAAACGCTGATATGATTTGCAATAAAGCCAAATATTGGCGGCATCAAACAGGTTCCTACATATGCAGATGCCATTTGTACACCAATTACAGCCTGTGAATTGTCTGCTCCAAAATGTTCCGGTGTGGAATGTATGATTGAGG
>NZ_CALGRE010000039.1 GCF_937958975.1 uncultured Eubacterium sp.
TGTACCTGCAGGAATCAATTTACCTATCAGTACGTTTTCCTTAAGACCAATCAATGGGTCAACCTTTCCATTGATAGTAATGCCCATACATAAAGCTATAATTTTTGGAATTGCTACGACTAAGGATGCTCCGATAATCAGAGGAAGCATATAGCCGATACCGGTCATCAGATGACCTTTTGCTTCTTTAAAAAAATTCTTCATAATTAAATGTCTCCTTTTGTTAATCAAATTTCGTTCTAAATATTTTTTCTATAGTATATATATTTATTATTTCCCTATTGCAGCTACGCATTTTTTAATAACTGCTTCCGGTGCTTTGATACAAATATTAATATCTACACGAATTACTTTTTTTCCGGAAAAACGCTCCATGTCTGTGATTTTCTGGTCAGATGCAATGATAACTAAATCAGCAGCCTGTGCTTCTTCCGGTGTAATTGTGTTGACTTGCCCCATACTGCCCTGTTGTTCCATTTTAATATCATACCCCAGTTCTTTTCCGGCTTTTTCCAGAGCTTTGGCAGCCATCGGTGTGTGTGCAAGTCCGGCAGGACAAGCAGAAATGCCTACAATTTTCATGTTAATTTTCCTCCTTTATCATATTTAATATAAATTCCGCCAGCATGGATTTATTGTCAGATGATTTTATTGTGTTTTTAAAATCATTTTCTAATAAATTTGTGGCTAATTTTGAAATCATCATTAAATGTTCGTTGCCGGCGTTTTTTTTCGGCACGATTAGTGCAAATAAATTTGTTACCGGTGAACCATCTAAAGTTTCCCATTCTGTAATCGGATTTTTGCAGGTTACATATATAATTCCGATTTCTTTCGCATGTGAAGATTTTGCGTGAGGAATCGCGAATCCATCCTGAAGACCTGTAGAAAATTCCTCCTCTCTCTTAAGAAAATCTTCCAGAAGTCCATCTTTATCATCGGTAAGTCCAAGCAAAGAAGCCTGATTGCTGATAAATTCTAAAGCTTCTGTTTTTGTATTTGCATCAAGATTAAAAAATATATATTCTTCTTTAAACAATTGTTTACCTCCTGATTATTAATTATCTGCTGCCGGAAAAAGTTTAAAACTTATTGGCTATGCATTAAGTATATTGGTAAAAGGTTTTCATTTCAATCGATGTGATTTCCGATTGAAAGTGGAAAAAATAAAAATGGATATAATAATATTTCCAAAAGAAAGTGGAAAAAATAAATGATTATATAACAAGTTGTTTCCAATTTTTTTTGGAAAATACCATGATTTAAATTGTTAAAAAAATACATTATAATAAAAGTAAGGTTTTTTTGGAAAAATAAGAAGAGTAAGGAAATAAAAATGTAGCGGTAGGAGGTAGATATATGTTTTCCTATGGTAGATTGAATGAAATATTTAATTATATTAGAAAGCATGATTATATTTCGTCTGAACGGCTGGCATCAAGATTTGATGTAACAGATAGAACAATTAGAAATGATATTCAGGAAATCAATTCCGTGTTAGAGGAATATGGAGCTGCTATTAAGTTAAAAAGAAAGTTTGGATATTATGTGGAAGTATCAGATGATAAAGGCTTTTTAAAATTTTTGGGACAGCTGGAAGAAGTTTCTAAAAATGGATTGGAATTAGAGTCTTCAAAAGACAGAATTAAGTATATTTTAAGCTTATTATTAGAATCCGGGGACTATATTCGATTAGACGAGATTATGGAGAGGGTATTTATCTCAAAAAACACGTTGAATAATTATATAAAAGCAATCAAAAAAATCGTAGAAAAATATAATTTGGAATATATTTCAAAACCTAATGCCGGTATAAAGATTATAGGTGCAGAAGATGATAAGCGAAAATGTATTATGGATAATATCATAACATATGATTTTGATAATTATATTACCGGTTTTACAAAAGAAGAGCGTGCGTTGTTTTCTGAAATAGATTTGGACTATTTAAAGAAAATCACGTTATCACAGTTAAATAGACGAAATATTGAGACGAGTGATTATAATATAAAAAATCTTATTATTCATCTGGCATTAATGATAATACGCGTTAAAAGTAATAATTATATCAATATTTTAGAGATACCGACAGAATATTCCATTATGTGTATTGTTGAAAGTTTGTGTAAAGAGATAGAAGAATATTATGATATTGCTATTTCTCATGGAGAAAAATTATATATATATCTTCATTTTGTTGCAAATACGCATATGGACGTTACGGATATTGATGATGGCTGGCTTTCAGACTCTATCGATGAGGTGTTGGAAGTTATATTTGAAAATTATAATTTTGATTTGCGCAATGATGAAATTCTATTGGAAGATTTATTTCGTCATATGAAGTCAATATTTACAAGCAAATCTTTTGGATTAAATATTAGAAACCCATTGATTCAGATGATTAAAAATAACTACCCCCTTGCTTTTGAAATTACACTAACTGCTGTATCCAAGGTATTTTGCAAACAGCCATTTGTATTAAATGAAGAGGACGTCGGATATGTCTCTGTGCATATAGGGGCTGCAATTGAGAGATATTTTACAAAGCGGCTGGAAAAGAAAAATGTTATTTTAGTGTGTGGAAGTGGGCAGGCGACTACAAGAATGCTGGAAGCAAGGTTGAATCTATATTTTCCGGATAAAATTAATATTGTTAAGAGCTTATCTTATAATGAGTATAACAATTATAGAGGGAAAGATTTTAACAAAATTGATTTTATAATTTCTACAATTCCTCTGGAAAGTAAAATAATTCCTTCTATCACAGTGAATTTTTCATTGAAAAATAAGGATATTGAATCCATATCCAGGTTTTTAAATATAATGTATGTAAGAAAAGAAAATAGAAAATTAGCTTTTTTTGACGAAGAATTATTTATACGGTTGGAAGAAGTATCCGGTAAAGAAGAACTGCTTAAAATCTTATATGAAAAATTAAAAGATAAAGAAATTGTGGATGATAATTTTATAGATTCTGTCTTAGAAAGGGAACGTTTAGGGCAGACCAATATGAATGATATATTTGCTTTGGCGCATCCTATGAAATTGTGTGCGAAGGAAACAAAAGTGGCTGTAGCCATATTGGACAAACCGGTTTTGTGGAACAAAGACGAAACAGTACAGATTGTTTTCCTTTTGGCAATAAAACAGGGAGTACAAAAAGATATTGAGCATTTATATGACAGCTTTATTGAAATTGTAAATGATACGAAACAGCAGCAAAAAATTCTTGATTCCAAAGATTACAAAGAATTTATATCTGCAATATTATAATATATAGGAAAAGGCATTGACGTACAGAAAACTGTACGCTATACTAAATATAGAATATAAATGTATCTGTTGAAAGGAGTTTAATATGTTAGCGGTTAATTATACAACTTTAAGGGAAAATATGAAAGAATATTTTGACAAAGTGGAAGCAGATAGTGAAACAATGATTGTCACACGAAAAGATGAAAACATGATAATAATGTCACAGTCGATGTATGATAATTTAATGGAAAATCTTCATTTAACAAGCGATGCAGAAAATTACAAACACCTTATGAAATCACTTGAGCAGTATAGAAATGGGAAGAAAAAAGTACATGGTTTGTTAGAGGTGGATGATGAATAAAATATGGACTGACGAAGCATGGAATGATTATATATATTGGCAAGGTCAGGATAAAAAAACATTAAAGAAAATAAATCAGCTGCTAAAAGATATTGAAAGAAATGGTAATTTGGATGGAATAGGAAAACCTGAACCTTTACTGGGAAATTTACAAGGATTTTACAGTAGAAGGATTAATGAAAAAGATAGGCTGGTGTATGTGATTGACGATGAAGGATTAAATATTATATCATGCAGATACCATTATAGCAAAAGTTGAAACAATAAAAGATTAAAAATAGTTTTAAAGTAGATTTGTGGTAAATAAAAAACATCCCTAAAAACGAAATGGTACTATACCATTAGTTTTTAGGGATGTTTTTTGCTTTTCGTTAGAAGTTATAATGCATATAAAATGATTGCAAAAAAGTGAAGAACACTTCCGGCAATTATAAATAAATGAAATATGGAATGCATCCATTTTTTTCTTTTTCCCAGTCCATAAAGTACGGAACCTATGGTGTAGGCAATGCCTCCGGTAACAAGGAAAATTACACCGCCAAGCTGCATAACATCGTAGGTCTGTTTTATAAAAAATATAATTGTCCACCCCATTGCCAAGTAACAAACCATAGAAAAAACTTTATATTTTCTCAGGTCTATTGCTGTGAGAACACAGGCAAGCAGCGCGCATCCCCATACAATTCCAAATAATGTCCAGGAAAGAACAGGGTATTTTGGCATCATTGCCACGAGCAGAATTGGAGTGTAGCTTCCGGCAATTAAAAAATATATCGTACAATGGTCAAGAACCTGCATCACTTTTTTTGCCATGCCGGGTCTTAAACCATGATAAATACTAGACATAGTATATAGGGTGATAAGTGTAATACCATAGATACAGCTGGAAATTACACCGATGGCGCTGTGGGCTCGGGCAGCTGTTATAATACAAAGTACAAGGGCGGCAATGCCCAGCGCACCGCCAATAATATGGGAAACCATATTAAATATTTCTTCCCCTTTAGAATATAAAGGGAGTTCTCTATCTATTAATTTTATTCTTTTACTCATATAAAATTCTCCATTATTTATTTTATAGCACTAGGTTATCAGAAATATATATTTTGATTTTGTTTGGTTATTTTGCACAGATATACGCATAAACGAGATAGTTTATAAGTATATAAGCGCATTTTCGACCAAAAACGCAACATGTAGTTTTCAATACTACATCAAAGTATAGCATGAAAAACCTATAAGTCAATAATAGAAAATAAAAAATTCTATAATTTTTCATAAAAAACTATAGACAATAAAAGAAAATACATATATAATATGAGTACACACAAAAAGAAAAGGAGATATGTATAAAACGATGAAGGGGGAAGTGCTGGCTATTTGTGATAAAGATGAGGAGTATGTAAATAAACTTGTGCAGTATATTGGCATAAGACAGGTTAGTTTGTTTAAGATAATTATATTTACAGAGCAGGAAACTTTATTAAAATATGCCAATGAAAATAATATTAATATGTTGTTAATTTCAGTAGAGATGCTGAGTGATGCATTTATGGATTTAGGTATTGAGAGGATTTTAATATTATCATCAGGAGCTGTGTGCCCGGATTATGCAGACAATCCGGTTATTTATAAATATCAGTCATCTGAAAATATTTTAAAGGAGATATTAAATTATTTCTCAGAAATTGAGAGAAAGAAGGGGGTAATAAAAATAGCCGGGGGAGAAACAGAAATTATAGGCGTCTATTCTCCGGTCAGAAGGATTGGTCAGACGACTTTCGCATTGACATTGGGACAGGTTATGGCTGCTGATTTTTCTGTTTTATATATTAATTTAAAAGAGTTTTCAGTATTCGAGAAAATATTTCATACAAGTTATACAGGAGACTTGTCTGATTTAATGTATTTTTTCAGGCAGAATCCGGAATCTTTGTCTATTAAGTTACAGGCGATTGTAAATAATGTTCATGGTTTGGATTATATACCGCCATTACTATATTCACAGGATTTAAGAAACATACATACGAAGGAATGGATTGGACTTATAAATAAAATATCTGAAACGGGAGTTTATAAAAAGATTGTTATAGATTTAAGCAGCATGGTAGAGGATATTTTTGAAATATTAGAGGTATGTAATGTTTCATATATGCCGGTACACGATGATTGGATATCGCTTATGAAAATATCAGCGTATGAAGAGTATTTGTTAAAAAGTGGAAGAGAAGAACTATTAAATAAAACAATTAAAGTCAATATACCGGATATATATACGGAAAAATGTGAGGAGAATTATTTAGAACAGCAATTATGGGGAGAGTTGGGAGACAATGTCAGAAAAATGATTCAGGGTTCAAACTTACAGGAACATTAAAAAAAGGGTTTTATGAGAGCAAATAAAGAAGAAATAAGAGATAAAGTAGTAAATAGTATTGATATGTCAAGGGAGTTAGAGGATGAAGAGATACATAATGTTATTGATGAGATTATATTAAATGAGTTGGATTGTAAATATATAACGATTAATGAGAGATGTTCTCTGCATAAATATATTTTTCATTCTATAAGGGGATTGGGGATTATAGAAGATTTGTTATGTGATGAAAATGTAACAGAAATTATGATAAACAATTATAAGAATATTTTTGTTGAAAGAAAAGGAAAGTTAGAGGAAGTAGAAGGTCAATTTTCATCAGAAGAAAGGCTAAGTGACACAATTCAACAAATTGTGAGTAAAAATAATAGAAGGGTCAATGAATCAACTCCAATTGTAGATACCAGATTAGAAGATGGTTCCAGAGTAAATATTGTCCTGCCGCCTATTGCTATCGATGGGGCAGTAATAACCATAAGGAAATTTCCAAAAGAGAACATAAATATGAATCAATTAATAAGGTGGAATTGCATAACAAGGGAGGTATCTGATTTTTTAAAGAAACTTGTTTTAGCCGGATATAATATTTTTATTTGTGGGGGTACGGGTTGTGGAAAAACAACTTTTTTGAATGTATTATCGGATTTTATACCAAGAGATGAACGGGTTATTACGATTGAGGATTCAGCAGAATTACAATTAAAAAACATCAGGAATCTCATAAGATTGGAAGCAAGGCAGGCAAATGTTGAGGGAGAAAATGAGATAACAATAAGAAGCTTAATTAAGACGTCTCTTAGAATGAGACCGGATAGAATAATTGTCGGAGAGGTGAGAGGAATAGAAGCATTAGACATGCTTCAGGCAATGAATACCGGACATGATGGCTCTATGAGCACCGGTCATGCTAATTCACCTAAGGATATGCTTTCAAGGCTTGAAACAATGATTCTCATGGGAATAGAAATGCCACTTAGTGCTATTAGAGCGCAAATAGCATCAGGAATTGATATTATTGTTTATTTAGGAAGACTTCGGGATAGAAGCAGAAAGGTAATTGAAATTGATGAAGTACAGGGTTTTCATTCTGGAGAAATTGTTTTAAACAAACTATATGAATTTGTAGAATATGGAGAAAAGGATGGAAAGGTATGCGGACAATTAAAACAGACAGATAACAAATTAATTCATATAGATAAAATGATAAAAAGCGGTCAGATAAAGGGGGAAAAGAATGATTTACAAAATGGCGAAAAGGGAGATATTTTTTAATCTTTCATTAATTTTCTTGGTACTGATTATTAGTTCTTATTTATTTTATGGAACAGTGTGGGCGGTATTTTTATTATCACCTTTTGGCATCATTATATTTAAATATAGAAGAAAAAAGATACTTAAAAAGAAAAAAGAAAATTTAGAAATTCAGTTTAAAGATATGCTTATTTCAATATCAGATGCACTTAAAACAGGATATTCGGTTCAAAATGCTTTGAAAGAAAGTTATAGGGATATGATTTCTACATATGGATATGAAAGTCTTATATGTGTTGAAGTGAGATTGATGCTTTCAAGATTAAAGCTTAATGTAAATGAAGAGAAAGTTTTTCAGGATTTTGCGGAAAGAACAGGTTTAAGAAATGCAGTTTTATTTTCAAGAATTTTTTCAGTGGCAAAAAGGACTGGGGGAAATATGACAGAAGTCATTAGAAATGTTACAGAAAATATCGTAATAAAAGAAAATGTGAAAGAGGAAATAGAAGTTTCCATTGCGGAAAAGAAATTAGAACAGAGAATAATGACAGTAATTCCAATATTTTTGATTTTATATGTAAAGCTGATGTCTCCCGGATTTTTAGATGTGATGTATGAAAGTATTTTAGGAAAAGTCATAATGACTGTCTGTGTTGGTTTGTATGCAGCAGCATTTATTTGGGGAAATAAAATAATTGAAATGGAGGTCGAATATTAGGAAATAAAATGATTATAGCTTATAGTGCATTAATTTTATGTATAGTTGTATTGCATTTTTTAACATTAAAATATAAAAAAACACTCAAAGATAAATTAGAAAAAGAAAAACATCCACTTATCAGGATATATGGATTGGCAATGTTTATAACCGATAGACTTCCGAATAAAATTGTTAATAAGAATCGTTTTATAAACAAAGCGGTGAAAGAACTTAGAGTAAAAGAAGATACGAAAAGAGAAGTGTATTTATATGTTGTCAGCAAAGTTGCTGTTGGTATTATTGTTGTTTTCTTGACAATGATTGTAGGGGTTGGAAGCGAAACTTACACATTATTTAATAGGAATAATGAAGTAAAAGAGCTAAAAAGAAATACGTCGACAACAGTTACATATGATATTTTTGCCAGGAGTGACGATGGAGAAGAACATTCTCTTACAATTGATGTCAAGAAAAGGGAGTTAAAAGAGAAAGAAATATTAAAAAAGATAAAACAGAATCAAAAGAAGTTATTGAAAAAGGTTCTTGACAAAAATGAGAGTGCGGAATATGTAACAAAACCGTTGAATTTGGTAAGTCATTTAGGAGATGGGATTTTGGTATATTGGAATATAGATGATAGTAAGAGTGTTGGATATGATGGACAACTGTCGGATAATATACCAAAAGAAGGCAGATTAGTAGAATTAACAGCGACAATGACATATAAAAAAGTAGCAGTAGACTATTCTTTTCATATAAATGTGTACCCTAAAACTACTTATATGAATATGGAAAATCAGGTGCAGTCTTATATTAATAAAGCAGATGAATATAGTGATTCAGTGCAGTTGCCCGAGACAATTGACGGAAAACAGTTGACATATTTTAATGAAAAGCCCCAGAACAGTTTAATAGCAGTTGGGTTCGGATTTGTAATTTCTGTAGCATTATTTTTTCTAAAAGATAAAGATTTGAGGAGTGAATTGGAAGAAAGAAACCGGCAGTTATCAATAGACTATCCGGAAATTGTGAGTAAGTTGTTGCTATATCATAGTGCAGGGTTATCCATAAAAAGTGCAATAGAAAAAATAGTGGGTGGCTATAAAGAAGATAAAAAGAATTTGTCAAAAGTATCAAGATATGCATACGAAGAACTGGAAGTAGCATTAATTAAGATGAAAAGTGGAATTTCTGAAATCGTGGCAATAAGTGAATATGGCAAACGATGTGGCCTGCATTGTTATATAAAGTTGTCAGGTCTTATTGAACAAAATATAAGAAGGGGAACCAATGCGTTAACAATAGTGTTAAAAAATGAGTTAGAGAGTTCTATGTTTGAAAAGAAGAATATTATGTTAAAACGTGGGGGACAAATTTCCACAAAGTTAATGGGTCCAATGATAATAATGCTGGTTATATCAATTGCCGTTATAATGGCTCCTGCATTTTTATCTATGAAGTTTTAACGTGTAAAGAAAAAAGGGAGGACAAATGGGTATTGTTTTAAAAAAGATAAAGGAAAAAGTTATATATATTATACATGACGAAAGTGGTATGGGGGTAATTGAGGTGGTATTAATAATCTTGGTACTTGTAGGGTTAGCTCTTGTTTTTAAGAGACAGATTAGCGGAATCGCAAATAGTGTTTATTTATCAATAAAAACACAAATAGAGTCATTTTAATTATGAATAAAATTAAAAATTACTGTTCTTTAAGTAGAAAGGGAAGCGTTACGATATGTCTTAGTATTGTTATGGTAGGAGTTATGCTTTTCGTAAGTGTTATTTCAGAATCGGCAAGAATAAAAATTGTTTATTCTGAAAGTAAAAGTTTTACATATATGGCAGCTGATTCGGTGTTAGCCGGATATGCGAAACAGATATATGATGAGTATGGTGTATTACTTGTATGGGAAAAAGAAGCTGTAAAAGAGGAGCTTAAAAAATACATACAGGCTAATATAAATATGGCAGATTTAAGTGGTGTGGGAACGAACTTTATGTCGACAAAGTTGAATGACATAGAAATGAAAGAAGTAGGATACGTCACAGACAGAGAGGGGGAATTATTTGTATCTCAAATTGTTTCATATATGAAGTATGCAGGTGTCACACAAGCTGTAAATCAGTTAATAAATTTATTTACTAAATATAAAAAAAGCAATGATGTAGAAAAAAATACAGTTACGTTTATGTTCGATAGTAAAAAAATTAATGTTAAAAATACAGAATTGCAGGAATTAGTCAATAAAATAAATAAAAAAACATTAAAAATAAAAAATGTCAAAAAGCAAAAGGAATTAACTGAAGCAGTTAGTCAGATATTAGAAGATAAAAAAGATTCTAATTATGATAAGATATTTATTAAAAAGTATAGAAAGCTGAGAACTCAAATTGATAAGGAAGCAATTTTAGTAAACAGTGTCATAATTCTTGGAGAAAACTACGAGAGAAAAAAAGCAGTTTATCTAAAGGAAAGTGGATATACATCTGGCGAAAGAGATTACATAGGGGATAATTTAATAACACTGAAAAAAATAAGAGACAAAATTAAGGATGAGAAGGCGCTTGGTATTTCAGAGTTATCAGAAATAAATCCTTTAAATATTGAATATGTGAGAAAAGCTATAAAAATTCTGAACCAAATAATAAGTTATATAGAATCATTAAAGGAAAATCATGTAACGAAAGAAGATACAGAGAATAAATCGATTTACGAAAGTGCCAGGGATTTATTGGATAAAGGAATTTTATCTCTAGTTATTGATGATGTATCAGATGTATCAAATGTTTCAGTATCAGACTTAAATCTGCCATCTATGATAAAGAAACAAAAAACAATAAAAAGCCCAATAGAGAAAGTTAGGGAAAAGGCATTTATGTCGATGTACATAAATAGAAAGTTTGGAAATTATAATGAACCCAAAGAAAATCATAATTTGCAATATGAACTGGAATATATAATTAATGGCGATAGCAATGATAAAAGAAATTTGACGGCTGCTTTAGAAAAAATTGTCGGTATAAGGAATGCAATGAATGTGGCATATCTTGTTACGGATAAAGTTAAAATGAAGGAATTGTCCTTTATAGCTGCATCGGCTGCAACTGCATTAGGGCTGCCATTCCTTGAACCGATATTGAAAGTAGTTTTAATAGAAGCATGGTCAATGGCAGAAGCAATTAGTGATGTAAAGCAATTGTTAAAGGGTAAAAGTGTAGCGTTTATTAAAAATAAAAATAATTGGAATACGGATATTAAGAATCTTTTAGGAAATCGTGTAAAAGAAGATAACACTAAAAAAATGAAATTAAACTATGAACAGTATTGTCTAATTCTTATTATGTTAATGGATAACCATAAATGCATATTTAGAACGATGGATTTAATACAGCTAAATATAAAAAAGCAGTATAATCATGAATTTGACATGTGCCATTGTTTTCAGAATATTAAATTTAATGCACTTTACGAGACGAAACCATTGTTTACAGCGATGCCTTGGGTAATTAATTTGCTGAATAACAATAATGGCGCTTATCAATATGCGATAATGTGTGAAATGAAATATTAAAATAGAGGAGGTGAATGGACATGCCCTTTTTCCAATATAATTTTAAAAATATAAAAAAATATATAGATTGTGTTTCTCTCCAAGTACAAAGTCATATAAAAGCTAAATTAAATAATAATTTAAGAGGAAAAAGGGTATGTCCATTTACCTCCAAAGGAAGTATCACAATTGAGGCGGCAATTTCAATTACGTTATTTGCAGGCATTATTTATTTTGTTATGGGCTTTATTATGATGATAAATACAACATTTATGATACAAATGAAAATGAATAATATAGCTACTATTACGGCGAAAAGTAAATTTTATGTCAACTTAGCAAATGAGGCGGTTGAATATAGTAAAAGTTTAAAGAAATTAAAAAAAGAGATAGAAGAAATAAAAAATAAAATATCATATACAGGGATTAGTTCTGATATAAAGAATGTTTGTTATAAAGAACAAAATTCGGTGGATAGAGGAGAAATTGATATTATATTAAATTACGCTTTAAAAACTCCCATTTTGAATAAGTTTTTTGCAATAAAGCAAAGGAGCTTTGTAAAAGATTGGACGGGAAAAGACATTACAGTTTCACAGAATATAGTTTACATAACTGAAAATGGCAGGGTTTATCATACAACAAGAGAGTGCAGCCATTTAGTAATTAAAATAAGTAAAGCAGTTTTTTCTAAGATTAACAGTTTAACAAACGCTTATGGTGAAAAATACGATAGATGTTTTATATGCGTAAAATCAAGTCTTCATAGCGGTGATAAAATTTTTATTACGGAAGATGGAAAGAAGTATCATGGTAGTCTAACCTGTAGTGGTTTAACCCGTAATGTTATAGCAGTAGAAAAAGATAGCGTAGGAGATATGCCATTATGCAGCGGTTGTGCAAAGGGAGAGTAGATGGGTTATATTATATTATCAATTTTATTTTTAGGTTTTTGTTCTTTAACGGACATAAGAAGAAAAATAATATATACCATTCCGTGTTTTGTAGTAGCTGGTATTGGTTTGATTTTTCATATAATTTTATTAGATACCACATGGTGGAACCAATTTGCCGGTATAATTTTAGGGCTGATATTATTGGTACTAAGTTTTATAACCGGAGAGGCAATTGGAAGAGGGGACGCACTTGTTGTAATAGCATTGGGATTTGTCCTTGATGCTATCATGGTTTTACATATTATATTTTGTGCATTTGTTTTGGTAGATATTTTTGCTGTTATAGGGGGATTGGTAAAAAAAATAAAGTTTAAGAGTACATTACAGTTTATTCCATTTTTATTTGCAAGTGAAATTATAATATTAATTTTTGAAAGTGTGAAAATATAGAGGGAAATTTATGAAAAAGTGGGAAAGAGCTGAAGTAACAGTTGAAGCAGCAATTGTTATCCCTATTGTTTTATTTGTAATTGCGGGATTATTATATATGACACTATATGTGCATGATATTGTTACACTTAGAAGTGGTGCGTATTCAGCAGGAATTGAGTATGTTTTTGTAGAAGATAAAGAAGAGGGGGCAGTCATGGCCCGAATCAGAGAGCTTCCTTTATTTGTTGTGAAACCACAAGTGATTATTAAAAATGAAATAGAAGGTTATGTTATTCATATAAATGTGCGGGCAAAAGGGAATGTAAAGTTTATTAGTGATATTATAAATTCCGGAGAAGAGCAAAAAGTATATATATCTAAAAGAATTTCAACGGAAGTGTTGTATGGAAGCAAAGCGTTAATGGAAGGAATTAAAGATAAGAGAGGACGATAAAAGGGTATGGAAATATCATATAAAAAAGATGGTAATCAAAACACCATGATTGTAAAGGGAGTTCATATAAATGAAGAGGATTATAAATTACAAATGGTAATAAATAATAAAATACCAGGACTGGTTCCTCTTCGCTTAGAAACCATAAATAATGAAATAGCCGTATATTATGAAACAACTTCTAAAATAGCCATGTCAAATATGTTTGCAAGACGACAAATGAGTGGAAAAGAGATATATAGTTTTGTTAAAGAGATAAAGATATTATCTGACAACATGAAAGAATATCTATTAGATATAGGAGATATTCTTTTGGATTTTGAATCTATATTCTTTAATAGGCGTAATGGAAAATATGAGTTTTGTTATTTGCCGTATAATGAGAGGGCATTACATGAAAATATAAGGAATATGTTCGATAAAATGCTTGAGTATATTAACCATAATGATAGAGAAGCTGTCTTAATTGCATATGGTATACAACATATAACGTTGAATGATGATTTTACAATTACAGATATAATGGACTGTGCTTATAAAAATATACAGGAATATAAAAAACAAAGGCAGATAAAAGATAATGGAAAAGGTAAAGAGTTCGAAAAAGATGTCAAGACTGAATCAGAACAAAAAAGCAGCGGGCAAAGAGAGAAGAAAAGCATTTTACATACTTTGATTAGTATTTTTAAAAAGAAAAGCTTATATTTAAACGAGGGGGAATTGTATGAAAAAGCAGAGTTAATATGCGAAGATAAGGAGAACTGTTATAATGATGCCGGTACGAAAAATAATACGTTCAATAAAGAGGTTTATAGCAACTGTTTTAGTGAGAATGAAGAAGATGATAGAACAATGATATTAACATCAAAAGGAATGTTAAAGGGGATTATGTTAAGAGCTCTTGATACTGAAGAACAGATTACAATTTTACCTAATAAATTTCCCTATATTATAGGAAAGAGCGAATTGAGTTGTGATTTTGCGGTTAGCAGTTCTGTTGTTAGTAGAGTACACTTAAGAATTATAGAAGAAAAAGATGGATTTTTTGTTGAGGATTTAAATTCAACAAATGGAACGCTATTAAATGGCAATTTATTAATGCCTCACAATCCACAGATGATTAAGGTAGGGGATAAGATAACATTGGCAAATATTGAATTTATTGTAGAGTAACTTTTACCAAAATGTTATAATCGTAGTCATAGAAATGAAGTATAACGTGGAGGCAATTATGGAGCATGAAATTAAGCAATTAAAGGAAATAATAGATAATAGTGATAATATCGTCTTTTTTGGAGGCGCCGGGGTTTCTACAGAAAGTGGTGTTCCTGATTTTAGAAGTGTAGATGGTTTATATAATCAAAAATATGATTTTCCTCCAGAGACAATATTGAGTCATACTTTTTATAGAAGGAAACCTGAAGATTTTTTTAAGTTTTATAGAGAAAAGATGTTGTTACCGGATGTAAAACCCAATAAGGCTCATTATGCATTGGCAAAATTAGAAGAGATGGGAAAGTTAAAGGCAGTCATCACTCAGAACATAGACGGATTACATCAGGCAGCGGGAAGTAAAAACGTATATGAATTGCATGGGTCAGTTCATAGAAATCATTGCGAAAGATGTAGTAAATTCTATGGATTTGATGAGGTGTATCAAATGAAAGAAGTACCAAGATGTGAGTGCGGAGGTATCATAAAACCTGATGTTGTATTGTATGAGGAAGGATTGGAGCAATTAACAATACAGAAGTCGGTTGAGGCGATATCGAATGCTGATGTATTGATTATTGGAGGAACATCGTTAGCAGTTTACCCGGCAGCCGGATTGATAGATTATTTTAGGGGAAATAAAATCGTACTCATAAATAAAAGTGAAACATCGAAAGATTCAAGAGCAGATATTATTATTCAAAAACCTATTGGAGAGGTATTTCGTCAAGTTGTGGAGTTATAAAATTGAATTTGTAAAATAACAAAATTTGTTGTTTTTAAGAGGTTCTTTTTGTCGTAAAGTTTCTTGAAATTAGTGTGCTGATTTGACAAATTAATACAGACCTTCTGTGATATTATTTACAGGCAATATGAAGAAGGAGGAGGTCTCATGATAGAAATGGTGTATAACGGCAAAGAACCGGTGGAACAGGGAGAAGTAAGGATACCAAAAAATATACGTCAGATAGGAAGTAATGATTCCAGTAAAAAAGTTTACATAGAAGATTATGTGTTGACACATTTAAAAAAGAAACCGGAAAAAGAAGAAAATGTTCGGTATGGTGTTTTACTTGGTGAGGTGAAAAAGGGTAAAGGTAATACATATATTTTTGTAAAGGCAATGGTTGAAGTCTTTGATATCATAGAAAATAGTCTTATATTTAATGATGATATCTGGTCTGGGATATATAAAGATATAAAAAAGCATTTTGACAAAATGAGTATTGTAGGATGGTTTGTTTCTGTTCCGTATCGTGTAACAGATGATATGAATGGAATTAAGAAAATTCATTTAGACAATTTTGCCGGAAATGACAAGGTATGTTTTTTGAGTGACAGAACTGAAAAAGAAGATGGTTTCTATATTTATGAACAAGGAAATTTAGAAAAACAGCCGGGATACTATATCTATTATGAAAAGAATGAGAAAATGAAAAAATATGTTAAGAATGCAAATAATACAAAAACAACAAATCAGGAAAGCACTAAAAAAGATAATAGTGTGAAACAAAAAAAAGATGAACGAAAGATTAATAATATAAAATTAAACGAGCCATTAAATGATACAAAAAGTAATCAGAAAGACAATCAGAAGACGGTACCCGCAAAAAATAATGTACAACAAAAAAGTTTTAGAGATTTATTAAAAGATGATAAGCAAGGCGAACCGGTTCGACAAGGAAGAGTTGCATATGGAATAAGTGGTTTACTGATAGTTGCGCTATTATTGTCTACGGTAGTAATGCTTAATAATTATGGTGAGTTAAAAAATATAAAGCAGACCTTATCCAATTTCAATATGAAGCAGGAAGCACAGGCAGTAAATCAAATATTAAATTCAAATAATGAAACAACAGGTGCTGTAGAAAGTCAGAGTGTTAGTGACACGGTAACAACAGAGGATATACAGACACAGGAAACAAAGAAGAACCGTAAGAAAGATAAAGTTAGTACAAATCAAGTTGAAAATAATAGTTCAAATTCAAAAGAGACAGAAGCTGCTGTAAAAAGTTCTTATTCTGGAAAATATCACACAGTAGCATCCGGACAAACACTTTATGATATTAGCATGAGATATTATGGAACCAGTAAAATGGTGGATGAAATTAAAGAGTATAATGATATAGATGATGATTATACGATAGTCGAAGGACAAAAAATACTTTTACCATAAATTTATAATAAAAAAAATAGTGCTATATTTTTTTAGATATTGTATAATCGTTAATAGTTTTTAATAAAGTATGATTTAAAATAGGAAGTGAAAACGTGGCACGGAACTACTCTAGAAAAATAAAAAGATTTAAAAAAGAGTTGCATTTATCGGATATATTCCTTTATATGAAATCCTTTTTAAAAGAAACAAAGGTTAAGATTGTAATCGGATTGGTTATATTGGCATTCATAGTAGCAGGGATATATTTGTTTGAAAGATATCGCAGTTATGATAAATTTAAAGTGCTTGATTCTTTAAAAGTTGAAAGTGGAGCAGATAGCAAATATGAAGCATTTGGAGAATTTATTGTAAAATATAGTAGTGATGGGATATCTTATATCGATGGAGAAGAAACAATCTGGGATGAAGCCTTTGAGATGAAAACGCCAATTGTTGATATATGTGATAAGTATATTGCAGTTGCGGATAAAAATACAAATGATATATATATATATAATGAGGATGGAAAAGTAGGAAAAGCATCGACTAGCTATCCAATAATTAAAATCCAAGTGGCAAGTCAGGGAGTTGTAGCAGCTCTTTTAGAGGATAAAAATGCGAATTATATTGAAGTATTTGACAAAGAGGGTTCTAAATTAGTTTCTCATAAAACGTTGATTAATGAAAATGGATATCCACTGAATTTTTCGCTATCTGATAAGGGAACGAAGATGATAGTGTCATATATTACTATTCATAGTGGTGTGATGAGTAATAAGGTGTTATTTTATAACTTTTCTAATGTGGGTAAAAGTTCATCTGACCGAATGGTAGGAGAATTTAATCAGTATAAAGAAACTTTAGTGCCAATGGTTCAATTTATTTCAGAAAATGATGCTATTGCGATAGGAGAGAATCTCTTATCTATTTATAGCATGAAAGAAAAGCCAAGTTTAAAAGAAGAGATTAAGTTTAAAGATGAAATACAAAAAGTATTTTATAGTGATAAATATATAGGATTTGTTTTTAAAAATACAAATAATAAAAATCCTTACCGGATTGAGGCATATAATTTAAGCGGTCATCGTATAATGAAAAAAGAAGTGAATATTCAATGTGATAAAGTTTCTTTTTCCGGGGACAACATTTTGATGTATGATGACATGAATTGCAAAATTATATCTTTTAAAGGTGTGGAAAAATTTAATTATACATTTAAGGCACAAATAAATTCAATAATTCCAGTCGATGGAAAACGAACTTTTCTATTTATGAATAATTCTAAAATACAAAAAGTAAGATTAAAGTAGAGTTACAGAGTTACAAAGGAATGTCTGTATACCAGATAGGAGGCAGATATGGGAAACACATTGTTAATTGGTATAGGTATTTTTGTAATTGCAATGATATTAATTGGGTTGAAAAGGGGAATGATAAAAATGGCATTCTCGTTTGTTTCGATATTTATTATTTTGATTTTAATAAATATTCTAACACCTTCGGTTAAGCAATTATTAAAGGCAACTCCGATATATACCGGTATAACAACAAATATTGAAAAATACGTTAATGATAATGTGGCTGAAGCGACTAAAAATATGACACAGACCGGTGTTGGAGCGCAGAAAAAAATTATTCATGAGCTACCTTTGCCTAAAGAAGTAAGAAAGACGTTAGAAGAAAATAACAACCAAGACAGTTATGAAACGATGAAAGTCGGTACTTTTGCAGCATATATATCTACATCTTTAGCTGATATGATAGTTGGGGCATTAGCCTTTATAATATTATTTATTATTTTATCTATATTGTTGAGAGTTTTAATTAATATTTTAGATATTATTGCTAAGCTGCCGGTGATTAGTACATTTAATGCTGCTGGCGGAGCTTTGTTAGGTTTAGCAGAATCAGTAATAATTATATGGATAGGATGCATTGTTGTAACAGCATTTAGTTCTACGCAATGGGGGCAAATGATTTGTAAAGCAATTGCAGAAAATGGTATATTAAGCTTTATTTATGATAATAATATAATACAGCAATTTATTACGGGAATATTTACAATATAAAGTAAAAAATTGAAAATATCTAATAAACATGTTTTAAAAATGTATTTATATTATTGACAAAATATATTCTATCTGTTACATTATAAAAGCTGTTAAAAAGTGGTAAATCCACTATGGCTCCATGGTCAAGCGGTTAAGACACCGCCCTTTCACGGCGGTAACAGGGGTTCAAATCCCCTTGGAGTCATTTCCGTTAAGGTGTAAAATATATTTATCTTGAAAGCCTTGACGATAATCGGAACCCTTGCTATAATAAAGAGGTTCTAGAGATATGGCGCAATAGCCAAGTGGTAAGGCACGGGTCTGCAACACCCTGATCACCAGTTCAAATCTGGTTTGCGCCTTTATTAAAAAATGAAAATTTCTTGATTAACAAAACCGGCATCAGCATTAGCTGATGCCGGTTTTGTTATATTATATACCTTATATTTGTTGATATTGATTCATTTATTTAACTTTTTACATGGCGAGCTGCTTGATACTTTAGAATAAAATTTGTGATAATAATAGTAAAAATTACGATAATAAAAACTTCTGTGAGTCCGGATATCCAAGTTTCAGGAATCTTTAATAATACGAAAATTTCGTTGACATATAATCTTACTGGACAATGTATCAGAAACCAATATTTAGTTGCAAAGCCTAATTTGACATGTATTTTATTGGATATAAATTTTGAAATTTTTCCAGCTTCAAAAGCAAAAATTAATATTAATAATATGCACAGAATATAGTCTATAAAATATTTCAAATAAAAATTCATATGAAGGCTGTTTCTAAAAAAGAACCAAAATACATTAAATGCAGTAATAATAAATTCGTGTAAGGTATTCAATGAAATAAGTTTTTCGGACATAATGTTCATAATATCACAAAGCAATATACCGGAAATTAAATAAAAAATGCGTAAATATGGTGAAGAGTATGATAATGTATTGAAAAAAGTTCTACTTTCGATAAATTTAAAAAGAAAATATGTTATAAGTAGTAAAAAAGTGTTAACAACAAAAGTTATATAAACAACAGAATGTTTTTTCTTAATCTTTTCATTTATTTTAAGTAATAGAGGGCAAAAAATGTAAAGAATAAATAGAGTGGAAAGAAACCAGCTGACAGAGTTTAGTCCATTGCTCAGTTGTGATATGCCGGTAGCTGATTGGAGTAAAGAAATGTTTAGTAAAAGTTTAAATATATTTATTATAAATGTAATTATAATTCCATTATTATCTATAATTCCCAAATAAATACAGTAGGGTAAGCAAATAAATAATAAAGTAATGTATAATGGATATATTTTTCTTATTCGACTGACACCATAATGTACAGAAGAAAAAATCGTAACAGATTCGTTGTTCTCCTGATAAGAGTGTGCCAGAAAATCCTGAAAGAATAAAGAAAAAATTGACGGCAAGATTTGCATTATGGAAGTAGCTAGAATATATATGACCATTAGGAAGAATGGATAAAAATTACATATGAGAAAGCATGATTATTACCATCATATAGAATCGTAATCCTGTAAGCGAATTATATTTTTTAATTTTAATTATCTTTTGTTCTATCATAATTATATATTTTAGAAAAAGTAATCTATTAAGTCAATAAATTTTAAACAATAATATGTATAAAAATAATTGTATAGTGTGGGGTGAATCGAGCAGAAGTCTGTAGAGAAATATTGCACATTCTATTTTTATTTTTATAGAAAAATAGTAGTAGATATGATATACTGTCAACAAAAAAGAGTGAATGAAAGGATGTTAAAATGAATAAGAAAATTATAGCAATGATAACAACATTGGCATTTATTATAACAATGATGGTACCAATTATGGGTGCCTCGAATGGTGACAACTGGCAGGATGATAATGCTCCTTGGAACATTAGTATTTCTAATGCAAAATTATTGGGAAGCTATCAGTTGGGAACATCAAAAGAATTTCAGTTAGAATATTATCCATCGGGAAGTGTTGGCTTAAAGGCAATTAGACATTTAGAAATTACAGGTGATTCAGAAGTTTCAGATTTTGAGTATTATGAGAATGAAAAGTGGAATGATGTTAGTACATTTTCATCAGAAATAACATTTAATACCACAACAATGCAAAAAGTCCGAGTTACATTTCATCAGGCAGGTATATATACAGTTAAGTTTTGGGCAACTTCGATATCAGGAGAACAATCAATTGTTTCCAAAAGGGTGATATCTGTATCAGACGAAGGAATCATGCTATATGTGGAACAGCAGACTACAACAGCGGAAATTCCAACAGACGAAACAACTGGAGATGTTCCAACGCATGAGGTACCATCAGATGTGACGACGGCAGAGATTACATCGGACGAGCCTACAACGAAAGAAATGAAAACAACTGAGGCGCCAACAAAAGGAAAAACAATAAAAGTAGGAAAGACAAAAATAAAAAAGGCAACAAAGAAAAAAAGCGCAAAAAAGGCAAAGATTTCGTTAAAGAAAGTTAAGAATGCCTCAGGATATCAAATTAAAATTTCAACATCAAGCAAATTTTCAAAGAAAAAGACGATAACAAAGATTACAAAAAAAACAAATTATACCGTTAAAAAATTGAAACCAGGCAGAAAGTATTATGTTAAGGCGAGAGCATTTATTAAAAAAGGTAAAACAAGAACATATGGTAAATGGTGTAATAAGAAAAAAATTAAATTTACAAAATGATAAAATAAATAAAGATTTCACATGATATGAGTGTGAAATCTTTTATATCATTATAAAATTATTATATTATAAGAGGAGAACAATATGCAGGGCTTCAATTTTAGTATGGGAGGTAATGTTCTTTTAAAAGATAGAATTTCGGTTAAAAGAGTTCTGATAAGTTTTTTAATTGTTGCAGCTATAGAATTTGCAGCATTTTATGTATTACTTCCACCATTTAATATACATTCCATAGAATTTTGGCAGTTTCAGGGATTTTTCATTCTTGTATTTCTGGTTTTAACGATTTCCTTACCGGATAAAGAGAGATTTGCAGTAAAATATAATATAATAACTAAGATTGCAGGCATCATATTAATCTTAGGAGTTTTCGTTGTTATTATAGGTAATATTATTTCGGCAAAGATTTTTAATGCGCATAAATACTCTTCGTTGATAGATATAAATAACACTAAGTTTGAGAATATAATTCAACCTTCGGATAAAATAAGTGATATAGCTCTTATGGATACAAGCAGTGCGAGAGTCGTAGGGCAAAGAGCTATAGGTGCATTATCAGATGTAGTAAGTCAGTATGAGATAAATGATGATTATAGTCAGATTGCACTGGATGGAGCTCCTATGAAGGTTGCGACTCTTGAATATGCAGGATTTTTTAAATGGTTTAACAACAGAAAAGAAGGAATCCCGGGATATGTTTTGGTGGATGCGGTAAAATTTGAAGCCGATTATGTGAAGTTGGAAAAAGCAATAAAATATACCGAATCAGGCTGGTTTAACGATAATCTGGAAAGACATTTGCGTTTTAAATATCCTACTGCGATTTTTGAAGGTTATTATTTTGAGCTGGATGAGGATGGTAATCCATACTATATATGCCCCACAATGACTGCCAGAGTAGGATTGTTTGGGGGCTATGATGTCAATGGAGTTATTATATGTGACCCATGTACAGGCGATTGTAAAAAATATAGTTTGGATGAGATTCCAAGGTGGGTAGACCGGGTTTATGATGGTGATTTGATTCAGACAAAATACAATTGGCACGGAATGCTGGCAGATGGTTTTTGGAATAGCATTATTGGACAGAAAGATTGTAAAAAGACAACGGATGATTACGGATATAAAGTAATTGATAATGATGTATGGATTTATACAGGGGTTACCTCTGTAATTGATGATTCATCTAATATTGGTTTTGTCATGGTGAATGCCAGAACCGGAGAGGCATGTTATTTTAATGTTGCCGGAGCCGAGGAGTTTTCGGCAATGGAAGCTGCGGAAGGGCAGGTACAAAACTTAGGTTATGATGCAGCGTTCCCATCACTTATAAATATTGACGGAAGACCGACATATTTTATGGTATTAAAGGATAAGGGAAATTTAGTAAAACAATATGCTTTGGTTGATGTAAAGAAATATAGCATCGTTGCCACAGGAACTACGCAGGCAGAGACCTTAATCACATACCGTAAGTTATTGAAAGAGAATGGAATAAATACGACTAAAAAAGCGGAAGATTTATCAAAACTTTATGATTTTGCAGAAATCATAGTTAAAAGTGTTCAATATGTTAATTTAACAGATGGAACATATGTATATATTTCAGATGAGTCAGGAAATGTTTATAAAGAAAAGTTTTCGGAAGACGAGGCATTAGTTTTTATTCAAGAAGGAAATAAAATTAATATTTATTATGATACGAACGAGGATACAGGCATACGAAACATTCAGGCTTGGGAGAAAAAAGAAAATGGAGAAAACGAGAGATAAATTATTTAGATGTGGGACTACATTTATTTGTATTGTTTTAATGATATCCATGTGCTGGAACTTAAATGTTATAAATGCAAAAGAAAAAATACAGCTTTCTAATACATCATTAGAACTTGATAAGGGAACATCAAAGAAACTAAAGCTTCTGAATGTACCTTCGAATGCGACAATAAAGTGGAAGACAACAAATAAATACGCACTCACTGTATCCAAAAAGGGAAAGGTAAAAGCCGTTAATTCCGGTAATGCCGTTATTAAAGCAACATATAAAGGAGTGACATATACTTGTGCAATAAAGGTTCCCGATCCGGATAGGAAAATCAGAATCAATTGTTATAATGTAACGCTAAATGAGGGAAAAACATTTCAGTTGGCAACAAAATCAACAAGACCGGTGACATATCAGTCGGAAAACGAGAGTATTGCGACGGTAGATACCAACGGATTGATTACGGCTGTAAACCCGGGTGTTACAACGATAACAGTCAAGACAGAAACAACATATACCAGATGTACGGTAAATGTAGATTCTAATGATGTCACAGTCACAAATTCTAATTGGCTTACCAATAAAAAAGTTACGGGTGTAAGGCGTCTGACTAAGAAAAATCATATTGTATATGACAATATTACTTGGGCAAAAAATAAGGATATAACTTTTAAGATTGATAATCTGGATGAGAATAACATAAAAAAATGTGTTTGGAGTTCGACAGATGAGACAATTGTGTCAGTGCCGAAGAATAGAAAAGATAGTAAAATTATTGCAGAAGCACGCACATTAAAACAGGGAACAGCAATTATTCGGGCAACGGTTACAGATAAAGAGGGAAATGAAAATATATATTCGAATTATGTATATGTGTCGGCACCATCGGTTAATACAAGCAATGTTATTGTTTATGGGCCAAGTGCAGGTGAGCATAGACAACAGTATATATCCTTTGCAGGATTGAATAAATATAGTAAAGTGAAATGGAGCAATTCCAATACGAATTTAGTAACGTTTACAGAGTACAATACGAAAATTGCATTGTCAGGTTTAAAAGAGGGAAGCGGTACAATTACTGCCTCTGTAGATGGTAAGTCATATAAAATAAACTACGTTGTAATAAATCCTGTGTTTGGGAAAATAGCGGCAGTGATACCAAAGGGAAAGACAACAAGGTTATCTGTTTCAGGTATCAAAGAAATAATTCCACTATACTCTATTAGAAATAAAAATGTAGCGACAGTTAAAAGTGATGGAACGATAAAAGGTAAAAAATCCGGAGTTACATATTTGGATGTTAAAATTGGAAGTTGTACGTTTAGCTACAGAGTTGAAGTGGCAGCTAAGGGAGTGAAAAAAATTATCGATAAGGCTACATATATCGTAAATCACTGGAAATACAGTCAGGCAAAAAGAATGAAAAAGGGTTATTATGATTGTTCTGCCTTAGTATGGAAAGGATATAAGGCATATAAGAGTTACCAAAAGAGGCTTGGCAGTAAGTATTCAGCCCTGCCGGCAGGAGAGTTGTTTGATTATTTATATAAGAAAGGTCAAATAGTATATTTTGGCTATATTGGTACAGACAATATGAAACCCGGAGATTTGATTTTTTATGGAGATTATGCGAGCGCAGTGCGATATAGCACACCGGGGAGAACGCTTGATATATATCATGTGGCTATGTATGCCGGACATGGCCAGGTAGTTGAAAAAGGCGGTCAGACCATGAACTATAATAATATAAGGCATATAGTAGGAATAGGAAGGGTGATAGATTGATGGAATATGATATAGGAAATATTGTGACATTGAAAAAAGGACACCCATGTGGAGCAAATGAATGGGAAATTATACGAACCGGTGCAGATTTTAAGTTAAAATGTAAAGGCTGCGGGAGGATTGTTATGATTCCCCGTAAGGCTTTTGAAAAAAGTGTAAAGAAAATAATAGAATAATAAAAGGCATATAGTTTATTACGAGCTATATGCCTTTTATTTAGCTATTGACAAAATATTAAAACACATGTATTATTGTATTAATCAATTAATACAATAATACGATGATAGGAGGAAAGATAATGCCATGGGAGTTAAAGAATGACAGACCCATATATACACAGCTTTTGGAACAAATAGAACAGAAAATTGTTACAGGAGAGTATTCACTTGGCAGTAGAATGCCCTCAGTGAGAGATTTAGCAGCAGAGGCTTCGGTTAACCCCAATACCATGCAGAGAGCAATGACGGAACTGGAAAATAGAGGGCTTATTATCACCAATAGAACTTCCGGTAGAAGTGTCACAGAGAATATGGCTGTAATTAATCAGATTAGGGAAAGCAGGGCGATTCAATATACAAGAGAGTATGTGGATAGGATGACGGAGTTGAAGTATGGAAAAAAAGAAATGATTCATCTAATTGAGAAGGGAGAAAATAAATGAACGTTTTATTTGAATGTAAAGATTTAAAGAAGAGTTATGGAAAAAAGCAGGCGTTAAAGGGCATTACATTACAAATTGAAAGTGGTCAGATTATCGGACTTTTAGGGCCCAATGGTAGTGGAAAGACGACTTTAATTAAAATTGCAAATGGATTGCTGACACCAAGTGGGGGAGAGATAACCATTAATGGAAAAAATATAGGAATAGAAACGAAGAAGATTGTTTCATATTTGCCGGAAAGAACATACTTAAATAATCGTATGAAAGTAAAGGATATGATAAAGTATTTTAAGGATTTTTATGAGGATTTTGATGTGGAAAGGGCATATGATATGCTTTCGAAGTTAAATATAAATCCAGAGGATAAGCTTAAGACAATGTCAAAGGGAACAAGAGAAAAAGTTCAATTAATATTGGTTATGAGTAGGAAAGCACAGGTGTATTTTTTAGATGAGCCAATCGGAGGCGTAGACCCGGCAGCAAGAGATTATATACTTAATACCATTATCACAAATTATAATCCTGAGGCATCGGTTATTATTTCAACACATTTGATTTCGGATATTGAGAAGGTCTTAGATGATGTAATAATGATAAAGGATGGAGAGCTGATTATGCACAAAAAGGTAGATGACATAAGAGAAGAATACGGAAAGTCAGTTGATGAAGTTTTTAGGGAGGTATTTAGATGTTAGGAAAATTAATAAAACATGAATTTAGAGCTACTGCCAGAGAGGTTTTGGGGTTATATGCGATTGTGCTGGTTATTACAGTTGTATTAAAAGGTATGTTGGAGATTCAGAATATATTTCATGTGGATAATGGGATTATGTCAATGCTGACAGCGGTAACAATATTTGCGTTTGTTTTAGGGATTATTGCCGTGATATTGGGGTCGTTCATACTAATGATAAAAAGATTTTACGACAATATGTTAAAAGATGAGGGGTATTTGTCTTTTACACTTCCGGTATCTGTCGGACAGCATATTGCCAGTAAGTCTATTATAAGTTATGTGTGGATGATTTTATCGTTCGTTTTTGTGGGACTTATGCTTGTTATTTTGGGACTTGGAGATAATGAGCTGATAGGAGCTATTAAAGATGTTTTCAGTGAAGCTGTCAAAATGATTCAAGAGACAAATTCAATGAAATATGTTGTTGAAGTAATTGTGATGCTGTTGCTTACAGGATATGTATATATAAGTATGGGGTATGCATGTTTTAGTATAGGACAGACGTTTGGAAAGAATAAAATACTTGGTGCATTTGTATCTTATCTTGTAATATACTTTATAGGGCAAATTGTAAGTGCTATCTTTATGGTAATATTATTTGGCAGTAATATGGATGCATTAAATAATGCGGAGATGACAAAATCCTTTTTCCAGCCATTGATGATATTTTCTATAGTTTTTGCAGTAATAGAATGTATTGTATTTAATATTATTACACATGTTATGTTAAGTAAAAAATTAAATTTACAGTAAAAGACAAAAAGCCCTTGTGAAGAGGGCTTTTTTGTGTTAATATATTGTTTCGTGATATATTATAATTCCTTGCTTTTCCATATAAAGAGGGGAAAGCCAGAGACCAGAAGGAGGTAGAAAGCATGAACAAATATGAATTAACAGTTGTTGTTAGTGCAAAACTTGAAGATGAAGGAAGAGCAGCTGAATTAGATAAGGTAAAAGCACTTATTGAAAAATTTGGCGGTACTATTGCTAACATTGATGATGCTGGAAAGAAGAAATTAGCTTACGAAATCCAGAAGATGTCAGAAGCATATTATTACTTCATCACTTTTGATACTGATAACACAGATGCGCCAAGCGATATAGAAAACCAGCTTCGTATTATGGAAAATGTTATCAGATTTATGTGTGTTGCAGTTGAAGCATAGTTTGAGGCATGAAAGAGGGTTCAAATGAACAAAGTTATTTTGATGGGTCGTTTGACGAGAGAACCTGAAGTCAGATATTCTACATCAGGAGACAGTCAGTTGGCCATTGCCAGATATACATTGGCAGTAGACAGAAGATTTAAAAGAGATGGAGAGCAGACAGCAGATTTTATCAGATGTGTTGCGTTTGGTAGAAGTGGTGAGTTTGCAGAAAAATATTTCCATCAGGGAACAAAAATAGTAGCAGAGGGTCGTATTCAGACAGGAAGCTATCAGGATAAGGATGGTAAGACAGTATATACCACAGAGGTGGTTGTAGAGAATCAGGAGTTTGCTGAGAGTAAAGCTGCATCGGATAATGCAGGATTTCAGGCACAGCCTGCAGCATCAGCACCTACAGCTCCGGCAGGGGATGGATTTATGAATATTCCGGATAATGTTGATGATTCAGGTTTACCATTCAATTTTTAGTAATCTCTAGTCATTAGGACAGGGAAAATCATAAGGAGGTAAAGCGTTATGCCATATAATAAAAGCGAGAGACCGGATTCTCCAATGAGAAGAAGAGGCGGTCGTAGAAGAAAAAAAGTTTGTGCATTTTGTGCAAATGAAAATAAAGCGATTGACTATAAAGATGTAGCTACATTAAAGAGATATGTATCTGAGAGAGGTAAGATTCTTCCTAGAAGAATGACAGGAAACTGTGCAAGACATCAGAGAGCTCTTACAACAGCTGTTAAGAGAGCAAGAAATATCGCATTAATGCCATATACAGTTGAATAAATAATGATTATTAAAGGCTTTCCCGAGAGTGGGAGAGCCTTTTTTAGTGCCTCTTTTGAAAAAAATAAAATAAATTGTGAAAAAGTGTAACCAACTGCGAAAAAATGATAGATTATAGGTAACAAGGTGATAACAAAGGAGAATTTCATGGAAGACACTAAAATTATAGACCTGTATTGGCTACGCGACGAGAGAGCAATTATAGAAACGGACTTAAAATATGGAAAGTTGTGCAGGCAATTGGCAAAAAATATATTATTTAATTGGGAAGATACAGAAGAAGTTATGAATGAAACCTATTTAGGTGTATGGAATGCGATTCCGCCGAGCAGACCACAGTATTTAAAAACTTTTATATGTAAGATAACTAAGAATATTGCTATGAAACAGGTAAGGTATTACCATGCAGGTAAAAGAAAGACGCAAGGGATTGTGTCACTGGATGAAATTGAGGAAATTGTTTCAGGAAAAAGTAATATTGAGAACGAATATGAGAAAAAAGAAATCACCGGTTTTATTAATGAATACCTTCGAGATATCGATTTGGAAAAGAGAAATATTTTTTTAAGTAGATATTGGTATTATAATTCAATTACTGAAATTGCAAAAATATATGGCATAAGTGAAAGCAAAGTTAAGACAACTTTATTTAGAACAAGAAAAAGGTTAAAAGAATACTTAAAGGATAAGGGGGTGGAACTATGACAAGAGAAACTTTGTTGGAGTGCATTAATAATATAGACGAGGATTTGATAGAAAGTGTGCCAATCGAAAAAGTTATTAAAAAAGAACATAAAAAAAGATATATAAAGTATATCGCATTGGCAGCGTGCATTGTGGCGGCAATTGGAATGGGGAGAAATGTGGTTTGGAAAACGAAAGAACAGGTGAACAATAAAATAGCTGAGTCGGAACAAGCCACATCAAAAAAGCAGGAAGTATTAAGAGGAGTGGGAGACGGTACAGAGTTTTTGTACAATAACAATAATTATAGAGTAGTAGAAAATGAAGAGTTTCTAATATCAAATAGTTTGCCGATGTCAGTAGCGAAAAAGGACACAGGTAATTGTTTGAAAAACAACATCGGGGATATCAACAATAATATAATCATAGGGGATTTGTACGAGTACAAAAACTGTAATGACTGGTCTGTGCTTGTAGTAAAATTATTGAATGGAACATATAAACTGGCAGTAGATGAGGAAAAATATTAAAAGAGGTGAAAATTATGAAAAAGAAAATTGTGGTAATTTTTATGGTAATGGCAGTTGTTTTGTCGGGGTGCGGAAATCATAGTGCGCAAAAGAAAAAAGAAGAAACTACGATACCGGAAAAAATAGAGATAAGCACAGAGGAGAAGGCGAAAGATAACACTGTAATAAAAAACAGTGGAAAGCTTATTATAAAAGATGGAAAAATCATAAAAGGAAAGAAAAATTGGAAAGATTTTTTGAAAAAAACAGGAAATTCCACTAATGAACCGACAAAAATTACAATTAGGCAGTATTATGATGATGAATGTATAAATTCGGTATTAAATTACGATGGACAAAAATATTCGTTGCAGTACGAATCTGAAAGAGGAGAGGAAAAGAAATATAAGTATTTAGTAGAACGAAGAGGGAAATTGCGGAATGCAGCCTGTGAAGATTATGGTTTTTACTTGGTGAATGATGACAGTCTGACTTATGAGCAGTTAATGTGGAGTGTTTTGAGTGGCAATAGTAATGATTGGATAGATTTTCAAACAGTCTTTATGGAAGTGACAGAGTTATAGTGAATACCGGACGAATTATTCGTCCGGTGTTTTAATATCCCATGCACTGCGATAGTAAAGGTCACGGTATTTTTTAGGCGTCATACCAACCTGTTTTTGAAATACCTGCGTAAAGTGGCTCTGCGAAGAGAACGATAAATAATTTGCAATTGAGATTAAGCTATAATCACAGTATTTTAGAAGATTTTGTGCCTTTTCTACTTTTTTTTCACGGATATAATCGCTGATAGAGGTTCCAAGCTCCTGCTTAAAGAGATGTGATAAATAACTCTCAGAAAATCCGGTATAATCAGCTAAGTCATTTATCGTTATTCTCTCCTTTATATGAACATAAATATATTCGATGCATGTGTTAATGAGCTTAGAAGTTCCACCGCCGTTTTGCAGAAGTCGCATTTTTCCGGTAAAATCCAATACCATGCGGTCATGAAGAGTTGAGACTTCTTCTATTGTGTGAAGCAGGTCTAGCTTTAATATATAAAAATCACTCAGTCTGTATGCCTGTTCCATTTCCATTCCGGCAGAAACACAAAATCTTGTTATCATAGCAGTGGTAATAACAAAATGGTATTTTAGGTTTGTTACCGGGTCTCTGGATAATATCCCGACACCTTCGGTATCCATAAAACGCTGCTGTTCACAGTTTTTTCGTACAGTATTAATATCCCCGGAACTTACGGCATGATAAAAAGCAAGCTCCTCGTTTTGAGAGCGGTGGGATAAGTTTTCGTCATTATCTGTTGATTCAAATTGATACCATTCTTTTTGCATATTTTATTTAATATTCCTTTTGCTTTTGTATGAGATTATAGAGTACCAGTTTTAAATCATAAGAGATTTTATGAGATTTCCTATGATATAAAAATTATAACATGAATTTGATATTTTTAGAATTAATTTTGTATATATTTCTTTGTTTCATGTATAAAATTATAAATATAAAGTAGAGGAGGAGATTAATTGTGATAAAGAAAACAATATCATTTTTAATGTGTTTCATTATGGTAGTTGGTGGATTGAATTTAGATTTAACGGTAGAAAATGTTGCGGCTGCGCAATTTAATGGTACACATTTCGCTATGGAGTTTAACGGATATGATTCCGGAGCCATGGAAAAATCCAATGGATGGTCCAATGGGGGAATGTTTAATTGTACATGGAGAGATAGTAATGTTTCTTTTTCTGGTGATGGAATTATGAATCTAAAAATTGATAGAGATGGAAATGGCGGATATTCAGGAGGAGAGTATCGTACACGACAGACGTTCGGATATGGAATGTATCAGGTTAATATGAAACCAATTAAAAATCCGGGTGTTGTATCATCATTTTTTACCTATACCGGTCCTACAGATGGCACAAGGTGGGATGAGATTGATATTGAGTTTCTGGGATATGATACGACTAAGGTACAGTTTAATTATTTTTCTAATGGAGTTGGAAATCATGAGCATATATATAATTTAGGATTTGATGCCTCAAAAGAGTTTCATACATATGGATTTTATTGGGGACAGGGTGTTATTACATGGTATGTAGACGGTAAGGCTGTGTATACAGTTACATCAGGTGATGTGCCGGTAACACCGGGAAAAATCATGATGAATGTATGGCCGGGAACAGGTGTTGATGGATGGCTTCAGGCATATAATGGAGCTACACCTCTGACGGCATATTATGATTGGGCGGTATACGATGCTCCGGGTTCCGGTTCTGAGCCACAGACAACGAAACAGCCTGAACCGACAAAACAGCCGGAAACGACAAAAAAACAAGAGCAAACTACCCAGGCCTTGGAAAATGGATATGTATGGGCAGGAGCAAATTGGAATGAGTTGGATTTCTGGTCACCATATTTTGCATCCGGATGGGCAGGTGACCCGACCGGAAATTATAAAAATGGACACTCTTACAATGACTTTATATTAAGGATTTCTAAGGCAAGCACGCAGGAGTGGGGGGTTCAGATGAAAACAAAATCTCTGGCGGTAGAGGCAGGGAAAACATATAAATGCAAGATTGCAGCGCAATCTAATATGGCAACAGCAAATAATATACGATTAAAAGACGACATTTCGCAGAGCGAGGTATTAAAAACTCTTAATGCCGGGATGAATTATTTTGAATTTCAGTTTACGGCAGGAAGTTCGGCACAAATTTTCTTTGATTTGGGAATGGCGCCGGCAGGCTTGGAATTTGCGGTGAAATCTTTTTCATTAGAAAAGGTTCAGGAAGAGACACAGCCACAAACGACAAAGACACCGGAACCACAGACGACTGAAAAAAAACCAGAGGAAAGTACGAATGCATCTGAGCCTACATTCCAGACACTCGCTTGTGATGGTGAATCAGGACTTTCATTAGAGTATGCGATTGTGTCAACAACAATTGAGGGGTTAGTACCTTGGTATGGAGATGCAGGAAATACATTGAGTTTGCAATTTACAGCAGCTGCAGGAAATATAACAGATATCACAGTGAATGGACAAAAGGCAGCGGATGATATGATAGTAGAGAAAGCACTAGGATTAGTCAAACTTAACCCGACAAAGCTTGCCAGCAATGCCGATTCTACGATTAAAGTTGTTACAGAAAGCGGCGAGTTTACAATTGTGATAAGAAAGGGAGCGTCATCAGAAAAACCGACAGAGAAAGAGACAACAGGTGCAGTTGTAATTGGAGATGGAATAGAAATAAATGGATATCAGGTTAGTGCGACCACAAAAGGAATGAGGACTGTTTATTCTGTTGACAGTACAATTAAAGGAAAGAAGGTTGTACGCTCAGGTATGCTATATTCACTTTATAAATATGCTACAGAAGAAGAATTAAATGTTAACAGCACAAGTAAATATGTTAAACGTGTTGATAGTACAAGTGCCGGAAAATTAAATGAGGTAATATCTAATTCGGACATTGCTTCAAGTTATGCAATGACAGTGAAATTCTCATCTAAAGAGGCAGCAGAATTTAATGAGGGATGGAGAATTCGTGCGTATGCAGAATTAGAAGATGGTACATATGTGTACACAAATTCATGTACATATACGATTTATGATATTGCGGATAATTTATATCAAAGCAGTTCTATGACAACAAAAGAACATCACGAGTATTTATATACTGATATTTTATCAATAGTAAATAAAGATTATGAAGTAAAAGAGTATCAATGGAGCAATTCCATGGTAAAAGCATAGCGCATATAAAAAATAGCTAAATATTATCACTTAGAGTGATTATATTTTATAAAGGGGAAATGTTATATAGAGAAATATAAGAAGTGGATATTTTAG
>NZ_CALGRE010000040.1 GCF_937958975.1 uncultured Eubacterium sp.
ATACGAGATCTGCGTATGTGACTGGAGTTCTGACGTGTGCTCTTCCGATCTCTCTAGCTTATTCTTAATCGTTACGAGGTCACATTCTTTTCCCTCATTGAAAATCTCAACCATCGCCTTAAACAGCGAGCCAAACTGCTTATTATAAAAATCTGCATCTGAAAGTTTTTCCATAGCAATAGGTATCGCCTCAGCATCCATAATCATTGAACCGATTACCGCCTGCTCTGCCTCATTGCTGTGGGGCATTATTCTCTTAACTACTGCTTCTTCCATAAAAACACCTTTAAGGAAATCAATCCTTTATTTTGCTACTACTTTTACTGCTAAAACTCCTATTACATCTTTATGAAGTTTTATGTTTACATTATATGTTCCTAATGACTTTATTGCATCAGGAATTACAATCTTCTTTTTATCAATTTCCATATTCAGCTGCTTTTTTGCCTCAAGTGCAATCTCTTTGCTGGAAATAGAACCAAAAACCTTTCCTTCCACACCCGCCTGTATTCTTACAGTAATGGATTTTCCCTCTAAGTCTTTTGCTAATGCCTGTGCAGCCTCTAATTTCTCTTTTGCTAATTTCACCTCATTCTGTCTCTGAAGCTTTAAATCATTCAAATTCTTTCCATTTGCTTCTATTCCAAGCTTTTTCTTAAAAATAAAGTTTCTGGCGTATCCATCGTTTACCTCAACAACTTCCCCCTTTTTTCCAAGAGTCTTCACATCTTCCAATAAAATAACCTTCATTAAATGTCTCCTTCCTCAAGTTTTCTTTCTATAATCTGCTTTAATATTCTAATAACTTCTCCCAAAGATTTATCTCTCACCTGAGCTCCTGCCAGATTCATATGGCCACCACCGCCAAACTCTTCCATAATTATTTGAACATTTACTTTGTCAATCGACCTTGCACTAATATATATTTGCTCTAAATACGGAGTACATACAAAAGAGGCTTTCACGTTTTTGACGTTTAACAATTCATTTGCCGCCTGTGCTCCCACAACAGTAGGGGATGACACATTTCCGGCCGTGCATACAGAAATAGCATATTCATCCATGAAAATCTCTGTATTCTGAATTGCCATGGCTTTTGCTTTATAATCACTGATATCATCTCTGAACATCCTGCGAACCTTTGTGATATCTGCGCCATTCTTCTTCAAATATGCTGCTGCCTCAAAAGTTCTGACACCGGTTCTATTTGTGAAATTATTTGTATCAATCATAATTCCACCGTAAATTGCCTCAGCTTCTAACTTCGTTAATTTTACAGTCTCATTAATATACTGCATGATTTCTACGACCATCTCACATGTAGATGAGGATGATAATTCAATATAAGACAGCTGGGCATTATCAATTACATCTGTACTCTGTCTGTGATGGTCAAATACAAGAAGGCATTGTGCACGCCTAACCAGTTCCGGATATTCTGTATAATTTGCTCTGCTGCAATCAACAATAATTAACGCATCATTTTTTGTTATCTTAGAAGTAGCCTCCTGCCCTGAGATAAACATATCCTCATCATATATCTCCATCTCCTTAAATGCATCCACAAGCGGTACCACACTGCTGCTGACCTCACCAAGCACAATGTGAACATCTTTTCCTATCGTTTTTGCAATTCTATAAAATCCTATGGCAGCACCAAATGAATCATTATCACCAATATGATGCCCCATGACGTAAATTGTCTCCTTCGTCTCAATTAAATCACGAAAAGCCGTTGCCTTGACTCTTGATTTAACTTTTGTATTTTTTTCTACGGATTTTGTTTTTCCTCCATAGTAATATACTTTATTTCCATCCTTTAGCACTGCCTGGTCGCCACCGCGTCCCAGCGCCATGTCAATAGCAGTTCCTGCCAAATCATAATTTTCCACAAGACCGTTACCGCCCATTCCCACACCAATACTAATTGTGATAGGCAGCCCATTTCCTATATTTACAGTTTTTACTTCATCTAAAACAGAAAACTTATTTGTCTGCATCTTGCTAATATATTTCGTCTTAAAGATTACAAAATATTTATCATTTTCAAGCTTTCTTACAATACCGTCATATTGAGCGAAATATTTATTAATCTTTCTATCAATCAGGGCTACTAACAAAGTCCTTCTCGTGGCTTCAATACTTTGAAGAACCTCATCATAATTATCAATATAAATATGTCCTGTTACAAGACGTTCATCCCTGTTTTCTCTCGTAAGCCGTCTGACGTTTGTCTCGTCAATCATATACATAGAGATAAGGCTTCCACTATTCTCGGCCAGCATAGCAAATGAACCCTCGGCATCACTATTCCTCATGGCAAATAATTTCAAGATAACTTTATACTCGCCGCTCTCAGTTTCTACGTCAAACTCATTTCTACCATTGTCGTCAAATTCAAGATATTCAGGCTTAAATTCCTTAAACAGAGAAGTTATCAGCTTGTTTCTTATATTTTTTCCCTGAAAAAGATTATCCATCTCTGCGTTTGTCCACAGTATGTTTCCATCCATTTCAAGCAAACTATAAGGGAGTTCCATTTCATGAAGCATATGCCGCTGAACCTGACTGTAATCCGCACCAAAATCCACAAGCATCTTTGTTATATTAGGCTTAAATCCAAGATAAAGCACCGCAATAATAATTATGTATATAAATTCTGCAAATGCCAGAAAGACACCTGCTCTTACATCAATAAAAAAAACAATAATCAAAATCATGACCCAGAAAATATTCAAATAAACAGGCCATTTTAAATACTGATTTATCTGCCCCTTAAGCTTTATTTTGCTATTCTTCTTTTCATTTTTATTTTTACCCATACAACACTCCATCCCGCTTATTCAACGGTATTCATTGCACAAATGCAAATTCATACTCTTACCGCCCCACTCAATACTGTTTAGTATACCATTATTCTGAAAATAAAGAAAGTCAAGTTTTTTCCTGCCTTTAGACCGCTATAACAGGTCTTTTTTCAATTACAATTAACTTTTTTAATTTACATTTATATTTTTTTCCTTTACAATGATGATGTAAAAAATGTGAATGGAGAATAGATTATGTTTAGAGTATGGGGCAGAACATTTAAAAACAATAAAATGCTGCAAAGTACAACAATTCAGTTAAATATACCCGAAGAAACCAGAACCCATAAAGTATTTATGGCATTAGAACAAATATGTGAAGAATTTGATTTGAGCAACCCAATCTGGCTTGACACAAATATTAACGAGTTTAAACGCATTGCCAGAACACGATTTTATTCTGACAGCTTTGTAGAACAAATAGATTTTGACTATCTGGATTTCTACGTTATTGAAGAAGATTAGAAAACAGCCATATTTTGAAGATATCTCAAAATATGGCTGTCCTTTTATAAATCGATTATCTAAAAAACTCTTTTATAATCTCTTTTTGAGCTCCGCTGTTAACTCTTCATATCCCGGCTTACCAAGGAGAGCAAACATATTTCTCTTATAGCTTTCTACTCCCGGCTGGTTAAATGGATTTACACCTAAAATGTAGCCACTCACACCAACTGCAAACTCGAACATATAGAATAATTCTCCAAGATAAAATTCGTTCTGCTCTGGAACATTTACTACAAGATTTGGAACATTTCCATCTGTATGTGCAAGAATTGTACCATTCATAGCACTTTTATTTACAAAGTCCATATCTTTTCCTGCTAAATAGTTGAGTCCGTCTAAATCATCCGGATCCTCACCAATTTCTATCTTAGCGTCTGTATTTTCAATATTGACAACTGTCTCAAACATAATTCTTGAGCCATCCTGAATAAACTGTCCCATAGAATGAAGGTCCGTTGTGAGGTCGACTGCTGACGGATAAATCCCCCTCTGGTCTTTTCCTTCGCTCTCACCGTAAAGCTGTTTCCACCATTCACCAAAATAATGAAGACTCGGCTCATAATTTGCTACTATCTCTATCAGCTTACCTTTTCTCAATAAAATATTTCTAATTGCTGCATACTTTACAGCATCATTTTCTTCAAATGCATTATTTAAAGCTTTTTCTCTTCCGCTCGCTGCACCTGCCATCAATTGGTCAATATCAGCACCGCTAACTGCAATAGGAAGAAGTCCTACAGCTGTAAGCACTGAAAAACGTCCGCCAACATCATCAGGAACTACAAAACTTTCATATCCCTCTTCCGTGGCCAAACCTTTTAAAGCTCCCTTTGCTTTATCTGTTGTGGCATATATTCTCTTTGCTGCCTCTTCTTTTCCATATTTCTTTTCAAGCTTTTCTTTAAAAACTCTAAAAGCGATTGCCGGTTCTGTAGTTGTGCCAGACTTAGAGATAATATTTACCGAAAAATCTCTGTCGCCTACAACATCAAGCAATCCTTTCAGATATGCAGGACTAATACTGTTTCCCGCATAATAAATTTCTGGAGTTTTTCTGATTTCCTTTGAAATATTATTGTAGAAACCATGTCTTAAAAATTCTATTGCCGCTCTGGCACCTAGATAAGAGCCACCGATACCAATAACGATAAGAACCTCTGAATCATTCTGGATTTTTGCTGCTGCTTTTTTAATCCTATCAAATTCATCTTTATCATAATCTATTGGTAAATCAATCCATCCAAGAAAATCATTACCTGCCCCGGTCTTCTCGACTAATACCTTCTTCGCATTTTCTGCAATCTCTTTGATGTTTGCCATCTCATCATCTGAGATAAACGACTTCACTTTTGAACAATCAAGTGTTACTTTAGACATATTTCTTCCTCCGTTTTTTCAAAATCATCCTTTATTATAGGCTTAGAAAACATTTTTATCAAGACCTAATCGAATAAATATAATTTTATTGTAAAAATTCTCCAATGACCTGATTTAATATTTGTTCTTCCCGTACTTTTTCTTTTACTTTTTCTACATCTGCTCTGCTGACTTTTCTATTTTCCAAACCTTCATTCATTGATACACTTTCCGAATAATTACCGGATTCATCGTTCTGTGTACTTATACTTTCACTGGCTCTCTCCTCACGCATTTGATAACCGTTTGTTAAATAATCTGCAATTATATATGTTAATTCCATTTTTCTCTCATCCACTTTTACACTTCTATCAATCATTTCCAATGTAAATCCAAAAAACCATCCAATTAAAATATATGACATTGCTATTGTCTTTTGACCATCATTGATATACAACTCTAATCCTATAATTCCCGATAATCCAATAATTAGAATTACACAATAATTAATAATATTATTCACTTTATTAAGAGAAATATACCCGATTTTACATCGATTCAGATGTCTTTGTACAAATAACATAGGATTTGCAACTGTGCCATTTACCTGCTTCATGCTCTCATATTTATTTTTTATCTGCCTGATTGCCGCACTTTTGGTATGCTGCATATTTTCCGCTCTTCTTATCAGTTTCCCATAATTATGCAAAACCAGCCATTTTGTGACAACCCCTAACAAAAAAAGACTTCCCATTAACCATAGGAAGTTCTTTTCATCAATAACAGCCGGTATTGTATTATCCAGCCAATTCTTAAATTCAGTTATGTAATATTTAAACATAGCTCTCCCCCCAATTTGTATTTTTTATATAGTATCAACTCCTTACGGACTTGTACTTATTTTCACTATATTTTATCACATTGTATAGAGAGATTCACTGATAATCGTTCGTCAAATTCTTTTATTTTTTTACTCGGCTTTATAATTTTTTATTATTTCATTTAAAAGCGCAATTGAGTTTGCTGCTGCCTTTTTTTCGAATGTAGGATAATCCATCTCAGCACCGCCATCCGCCTTATCCGAAATTGCTCTGATAATTAAGAACGGAACATTGTTCAATGTGGCAACATGTCCAATCGCTGCTCCCTCCATTTCAGCACAATCTCCAATAAAATCAGTTCTTAACCTCATCTTAGCTTCTTGCGTTCCAATAAATTTATCCCCCGAAACTACTTTGCCCTCAAAAACCTTCACGTTAAGTTTCGCCAACACAGCGCTCTCTTTTGCCAAACCTATCAGCGACGCATCTGCCACAAAAACAGAACTTTCCATATCCGGAATAATTCCCTTTTCGTAACCAAGAGGTGTGACATCCATGTCATGCTCCTGCGCAGTTTTTGAAACGACGATATCACAAATATCAATATCATTATTTAAGGAACCGGCAACACCTGTATTAATGATGGCATCTATCCGAAAATTATCCACAAGTAACTGTGCACACATTGCCGCATTCACTTTTCCTATTCCACATTTGGCAACAACCACTTCCCGGTCATGGATTTTTCCCTGATAAAAATCTATTCCTGCCGCTTTAACAATCTGTGGATGCTCCATTTCATTTTTGAGGCTGTCCACCTCAATATCCATTGCTCCGATAATTCCTAACATTTACTCTGCTCCAAATATGTCTCTAAAGCGATTGCAAGCTGGTCCGGACATGATGTCCCTCTCCCGTTACAATCGATTCCTTTCAGTTTCTCTATCACTTCATGGATGTCCATTCCTTCCACCAATTTTGCAACACCCTGTGTATTTCCATGACACCCCATTGTAAACTTTACATTTGTTACCTTGCCATCTACAACGTCAAAATCTATAAATCTTGAACATGTCCCTCTCGTCGTATACTTCATTATATTTACTCCTCTAATTTTTTTTCATATATTGCTGCCACATCCTCAATATCTCCTTGCGCAATCAATTGTCCGTGTTCAAGCAATATTGCCTTATTACATAATCTTTTTACCTGTGCCAGACTGTGAGAGACAAACAACACGGTCACACCATGGTCAAACATTCCCTGCATTTTTTTCTCACACTTTTTTCTAAATTTTGCATCACCCACAGATAACACTTCATCCAGTATCAATATCTCCGGCTCCACTACTGTGGCAATGGAAAATCCAAGCCTTGACTTCATACCCGAAGAATAATTCTTGATTGGTACATCTATAAACTCACCCAATTCTGAAAACTCTAAAATTTCATTATATTTTTCTTCTAAAAAGCTTCTGGAAAACCCCAGAACAGAGCCATATAAAAAAATATTTTCTCTCCCGGTATAATTAGGGTCAAATCCGGCTCCAAGCTCAATCATCGGTGCAATATGACCATGTCTTGTTACTGTTCCCGATGTCGGCTTATAAACTCCTGCAATTACCTTAAGAAGCGTACTTTTTCCAGCTCCGTTTAAACCTAAAATACCTAACCTGTCACCTTTTTTTAATTCAAAGCTTACATTTTTTAATGCCCAAAATTCATTAAAACGAATTTTCTGCCCCTTAATTTTTTTAATCAGCAACTCTTTCAGATTATCCACTTTTTCCTTACTTAAATTAAAGCGAATACTAATATCATCAACTTTTAGTGCAATCTTTCCCATCGCTCCTCCTATATGTGCAAGATAAACTTATCCTGATTTTTCATAAACATTATAATACCGGCAACAAGAGCTGCCAGACTAAATACAAGCGAATAGAGCATCATACTTAAATTTGAAAAACCATAACTTATGGATGTAAATATAGAACCCTGTTCAATAAAAACACATCTGAAATTACTTATGATGCAATATAATGGGTTAAATTTCAATACTGCCGCTGCCTGGGCTCCTATGGCATCCACATAATAAAAAATGGCTGAGCAGTACATAATCAACATAATTACAACGTCCCATAAATACTCTAAATCTCTGAAAAACACACATACGGTAGACAATATAAGACCGACTGCCACACATAAGATAAACAATATTGTCATCGGTATAAATGCCTCAATCACATGCCATGTAAACGGCACTTTCATCACCAAAGCCACAACTACCAATACAATCAGCGATAATAAAAACAAAATGTAATTATATATAATACTCGATAACGGATATAGATATTTGGGGACGTATACCTTTTTTATCATTGCCTGGTTTGCTCTGATAGAGCGCATGGCAATCTTGCTGGTACTGGAAAAACAGCTATATATCAAACGTCCACATAAGATATAAACCGGATAAAATGCCGCCTTTCTTCCAAGCATATTGCCAAATACGAAAGCTAATACCATTGTTGTAAGCAACGGTTCCAGCAACGTCCAGACCAGTCCTAAATATGACCTTCTATATTTCAGTTTAATTCCTTTTATGACTAATTCTTTCAGAAGAAATCTATAGCGCATAAAATTATTTAAATATTTCTTCATATTACCTCCGATTTATAATTAGTAATACTCGCATTAATTATATATTATTCTGTTTTATTGTCAAATTTTAACTTTTACCCATGTTAGTATACCAAAAAAACACTTTATAGTACATTTCTATTTATACTATAAACCGAATACTTTTTCGCACACTCTTTTCGCCGCCTGTCCATCATCTATGCCGCAGAATTTGTCATAAAACTCATTATATTTATTGCCGTATTCCACTAAAACATCATCTATTTTTCTAATTGCCCTGACCACCTGGTCATTGTTCAGCAATATAGGCCCCGGCAAGTCCTTCTCTATATCCAGGTAAAACCCTCTTAACACATCTCTATATTTTTCTAGGTCATACATAAAAAATAAAATTGGCCGTTTCAAATTTGCAAAATCAAAAAAAACAGAGGAATAATCGGTCATACAGATATCCGACACAATATAAATATCTGTAATGTCATTATAATCACTCACATTTACTACGAAATCCTCCAGCCCACTCAAATCTAACCGGTCTACAACCCAGTAATGCATTCTTAAAAGCACAACGTATTCGTCTCCAAATTCCTGTTTTAGACGTTTTAAATCCAGTTCCAGCCTGAATCGATACTCTCCCGCAGCATATCTGTCGTCATCACGCCAGGTCGGTGCATAAAGCAATACTTTCTTATCTAATGGAATCCCCATTTTTTTCTTTAGTTCTACCGCTCTCTTTTTTAGATGGACATCATACAATGGGTCATTGGCGGGATACCCCACTTCCAATATTTTTTCTCTTTCATATAAAAAACAACTCTGGAATTTTTCTGTAGAAAAAGGATTGTCTGAAATCAAATAATCCCATTCTCTGGATTGCTTATATACCCTTTGTTTGTAATCCGGGTCTGCCGAATGCACCTCATCCATATCAAAAAACAATTTTTTCAGAGGTGTTCCATGCCAAGTTTCAAGCATTACCTGACCTTTTCTTTTTCTGAGTATCTGAGGCTGTCTTGTATTTAAAACCCAATACTTCGACCGGGTCATATAATAGTAATACATAAGACCATATCTCTTTACCTTTTTACATTTTCCATCTATTTTTATTTTTTTGTCATTGACCGACCATATATACTTGTATTTCTTGCCATAGTTTTTTTGTAAATACTGATAAATATACTTAGGCTGCCCTGAATAATTTCTCCCAACAAAGCTTTCAAACACAATATAATTATTTTTTATTTTCATTTTGTGAAATACATATAAGTTTATGGTTCTGATAATATGCACTTTATCTGTAAACATTAACAAAAGCTTATTTTTTGCAAGCCTGATATTTGCACGTTTTTTTACCCCTTGAATATCGCCTGCGATACCTGCTTTTATAATTCTTTTCTCTAAAATCCCCAGTCCCTTCGTATTCTCCGCTTTTAAATATTTTAGAGCCTTTTTATACCGGTCAATCTCTTTTTGACTTGGCTGGCTCTGTGGATTATCATGAAATCTTCGGCTGAAAACATCTATATAATATCTGCAAAACATTTTTCTAAAATGCTCAGTCAATAAATTCTCACTCCCAAGTACACCCACTGAATCCTCATACGCACATATTATCGATTCTTCTTTCCCGTCACTTTCTATCTGTGACAATGATGGGAGATTAATTTTATCATTGTGATATCTCTTAACATAGAAACATTCAAATTCAAATCCATAACTCGGTTTCTCTTTTAGCACTCTCACCATAAATTCGCAGTCTGCATAATACTTTTGCTCTGCCCTAAACCTTATATGATTTTTATCCAAAAACTCTTTTCTGAATACAATTCCAAGACATGTAATTCCCTCAATTTTTTCATGACGGAATATCATATTTTTTTCAATATTTTTAAACTCCTGCTGTCTTTCCTCTATAGATTTTATTTCCTCATTTTTTTCCGGAACATCCCCCTGCTCCACATGGAAAGCCGCCCTCTTAAACCATGTCCTGATAACATTGCCATAAACCACATCTTTTTGAGAATCCGTCTGACACATTATTTTTGGCAAAAATCCCTGAGCTAAATAATCGTCGCTATCTAAAAATAAAACAAATTCACCACTTGCTTCTGATAGCCCTTTATTCCTGGCTTTCGCTACCCCCTGATTTTGTTCTAACCGATAAGTTTTTAAATTTATTTTCTCTTTATATCTCAGTATAATATCATCTACATTTTCATACTGTTTCCCATTCATGTCGATAACATCCTGAACCAAAACGGTCTCTATCTCACCATATTCCTGTTCAACAATACTCTCTAAACAATCTTCTAAATAATTCCTGCCTTTATGAAAAGGAATGATAATACTTAACATAATTTGTCTCCTAATGTTTTGATAACCACAGGGTGCATACAATCACAACGAGCGCAAGTCGAACCTGCGCTCATTACTGTTTCAATTAACCATTTATATTTACTCTTATTGAAAAACTTTCTCGCATACTCTCTTTGCTGCATTTCCATCATCTACACAGCAGAATCTATCGTAAAATTCTTCGTATTTATCCTTATATTTTTCAGTAATCTCATCTATATTTTTAATCGCATCAATTACTTCATCATTTGTCAAAAGCAATGGTCCCGGCAAATCTTTTTCCATATCTAAATAAAAACCGCGAAGCACATCTCTATACTTTTCTAAATCATATGTGTAATACAAAATTGGTCTCTTTAAGTTTGCAAAATCAAAGAACACCGATGAGTAATCTGTAATAAGAATATCCGAAATGAGATATAAATCTGTAATATCATCATAGCTGCTTCCATCAACCGTAAAATCTCCATATTGGGATAAATCCAACTGGTCAACTACAAAATAATGAAGTCTGAGCAATAATACATATTCATCACCAAACTCTTCCTTTAATCTGTTTACATCCAAATCTAAATCAAAACCATACTGCCCGGCCTCGTAAAAATTATCATCTCTCCAGGTCGGTGCATATAAAATAACTTTTTTGTTTTCCGGAATCCCCATCTTTTTCTTAATCTTCTGAGCCTGCTCTTCTCTATCCGATGCATACATCGGATCGTTTGCAGGATAGCCATACTCCAAAATTTTTTCTTTTTCAAAAAGAAAACAACTTTGAAATTTTTCTGTAGAAAACGGGTTATCCGACAGCAGATAGTCCCACGCTCTGGTCTGTCTAAATACAATATCCTTATATTGTGGTGTTGCTGAATGTACATCATCCATATCAAACACCAACCTTTTTAATGGTGTCCCATGCCATGTGGCAAGCATAACTGTCTCTTCTCTTCTGGGAACACTCAGTGGCTGTCTCATATTATTTACCCAATATTTACTACGATTCATATAATAATAATACTTTAGGCTAAAGCGTTTACAGGTCCTATGTTTTCCCTGAATTTCTACACCTTTTCTGTCAACTACCCATATGCATTTATATTTATCACCGTAATTTTCTAAAATATATTTATAGATGTATTTCGGCTGCCCTGAGCAATTTCTTCCCATAAAACTCTCAAATACAATCCAGTTTTCTTTTAGTTTCAGCTTGCTAAAAATATAAATGGTGACAGTCTTATTAAAGACTCTCTTGTTGCTCAACATTTTCTTTAACTTTCTTCTCGCTAAAACATTTAACGACCTTTTCTGCATTTTCTCGAAATCATTTTCCATAAATGCATATATCATTCTCTTCTCTGCACGGGTAAAGTCTTCACTGCGCAATGCTTTTTTATCTATATCCTTAACCAGTTCATAGATACCTTTGTAATATTCACTTTTCCATCTCTCATCCTCAGACCATCTGATTTTTTTTATATATTCTTTTACTATAAACTTTCCAAGAATCACATAGAGATGGTTTCTCAATTTTTTATTATCCCCGGCTGCTTTCAGGGCGTTTTTATAAGCCACAAAATAATCCGGCATAGTCTCATCCTTTGGGTACTGGCATATTGCCGGATTGTTCTGTTTATCATTATGATGCCGCTTTACATACAGCGCTTTTTCATTACATTTTATATTCTTTGCATTCTTTAACAAAGAGGTGATGACAAATGCATCTGAATAAAAATGCTGCTCCTCATTAAATCGAATCCCATTATCTGTAAACAATGATTTTTTATAAAGTGCGCCAAGCACTGTCAGTTTATCCAGCTTTCTATAACGCTCAAATCTGTACTGTATCGGGTCATTAAAATCAAATTGAAGAAGGAACTCATTTTCTTCCTCTTCTTTTTCTTCTCCCTGGCTTTCATGAAATGCCAGTCTCTGAAACCATGTATGTTTTACAACCCCATATGCCATATCGGAATCTTTATCCATTACATCCAGAAGCTGCTTTATAGACTCTCCATAAAGATAATCGTCATTATCCAAAAAGTAAATATATTCTCCCTGCGCCTTTTCAAGCCCGAGATTTCTTGCTGCTGATACACCGGTCTTTTCCTCTAAGTAAAACACGCTGAGATGAATCCTATCTTTGTAGGAATCAATCAAATCGTCAAGCTTGTCCTCTGAATGGTCTATAACAAGTATTGTTTCATATTCCTTAAACTGCTGCAATGCAATACTTTCAAGACAATCTTTTAAATATAAAACATCTTTTTTATGCGTTACTATAATGCTTACCATGAGTTTCTTTCTCCTGATTTTAATCTTATTTAGAATTCATATCTTTGTTATTTAAATCCGTCTTAATCTGTGTTGTAGAAATTCCTTCTGTTCTTGGAAGGTAAACAACTTCACAATAATCTTTTAAGAAATCGAACTTTCCTTCCCAGTCATTTCCCATTACAAACGTATCAATTTTATAATCCTGAACATCTGTAACTTTCTGGTCCCAATTTTCTTCCGGCACGACCAAGTCCACATATCTGATAGCTTCTAATACTTTTTTTCTTTCCTCATAAGTAAAATAACATTTTTTCTGTTTAGAATTCCAATTAAACTCATCTGTAGATAAAACGACTACAAGATAATCACCTAATTCTTTTGCTCTTCTTAATAAATTAATATGCCCATAATGAAGCATATCAAACGTTCCATACGTTATAACTCTCTTCACTTTAATCTCCTTTTTCGTCTATGGAAGTTTTTCCCATGACTATTTTTTCATTAACTTTCATTATAATGTAAATTGTCATAATGGTCAAACCATGAAAAATTTAATAACAAATATTTTCAAATAGAAATCCCTTTGATAACAATGTCATTAATTGCTATCAAAGGGATTTCTTCTCTGACAGAATATTATTATTTTACTAATACATGATTATTCTTGTCAAATTCTAACTTTTTATAATCTTTATTTACTACTGTGAGAATTTTATCATATAAGAAATCATATGCTTCCGTCAAATTAACAAGTTTATTTTGATAAATATAATCTGCCACTTCATAGACTGAGTATTCATCAATTGTACTATACACATAACTTCCATCTTCCAATACGGCATAAGCTCTTACTTTATATTCTGCACTCATTGCCAAACTGTTTGTGTTGCCAAATGACATTGTGCGCACATAGTTTTTGCAGGTCTCTGAGCCACCCAGATTAGAAGATAAAGTTCCCAATTCAGTGGATTTGTATGTTGCAATATATTTGTTATTTACGCCTACAAGCATATCGCTGTCTTTAATGCCCATATCCTTGTTACCGACACTGGAAACACCATACACAAATCCCCATTCAGTAACCTTCTTGTCATTAATTGTCGGCTCAACAGCTGCCAACACTCTAATTCCGCCTTCTCCATCAAATGCTCTATGGCTTATCTGATAGCCAAGAATTTCAAGGGAATCACTGACAACAATATTTTCTTCATACAACTTAGCATTCTGCTCTGTACTGAGTACCGCAATTTCACATATCTGTATTCCATATGTAGGAGTTGTAGGATAATATACTTTGACATATCTCACCGCACCTGTATTTCCGGAAACGTCTGTTGCGATACAATTATCCTTATCCATATCATTTTCTGATACTGTTCCCGACTCATATACAGTATTAAAGTTTTCTCCGTCTGCGGAATAAGCAATGCTATAATTCTTTCCAACAACCGTATCGTTATCATTTTTATCTTTATACTGTACCAAAATCTCATCAATTGTAGACGCATCATATTTATCGCCTAAATCAATTACTACATAACTTTCTCCTGTATATCCCCATCCGGTAGATAAAGCACAGTGTGTTCCGCCTGCTGTGAGTTTACCATCTGTAATACATTTTTCCTCACCTTCAGCAACACCCGGACTTACTACAAAACTCTTATTTAATGCCAAATTATATTTTATATTGGAAACCATCTCTTCATTTGTAGCCGCCGGTCCTACAATAACATGGCATGTTGCTATATGCTTTCCTACCTTTACGGTAATATCCACTTCACCTTCGCCTTTTGCCGAAACGGTTCCTGCCTCATTTACAATGGCAACATGTTCATCACTTGTACTCCATACAGCAGTTGTATCATCTGTTGTATCTTTCGGATTAATTTCAAGTTTTAACGTCTCTGACGTTTTATTTCTCATCGTAAGCGTCTCTGGAATACTAATCGAAGAAATATGTACCGGTTCTGTAACCGTAATGCTGCACGCAGCCGTCTTTCCTTCTGCTGTTTTTGCAGTTATCGTAGCATTTCCCGGTTTCTTTCCTGTTACCAGTCCGTTTTCGTCTACAATTGCAACATCATTATCACTGCTCTCCCATGTTACTGTACTGTCAGTCAACGCTGCCAACTGAACTGTTCTGTCTATGGCAAGTTTTGCGGATGTTACATTTAATGCAATCGTTCCTGAAATTATTATCTCAGACTCTGTTACATCTGATAAAATCATTCCTTTTCTATAAGTTGCAGCTCTAACAATTGTAGATTTATCTAATTTAATCGGTTCAATAAACGTAGCTGAATTTTCTGTCGGTACGGAACCATCTAATGTATATTTTACTTCAGCTCCCTTTACCGTTGTAGACATTGTAACCGTCTGCGATTCCGTATAGATTCCACTCATCGGTGAGACAACCGGAGCCTCTGCTTTTAGTGCACCATAGACTTCCATCTCGTAAATCGAATATCCATACTGTGTACCTCTCTTAACGCCCTGCATTCTCACATATTGAGCCTGTACTGCTGCAAAACTTGATGTAATCTCACCTACTCTGCCGTTCTCAACCGCAACTGTAGTCCAGTTTTCTCCATCTACAGATACCTGTATCTCATATTTTTCTGCATAAGCGGCTTCCCAGATAAGTTTTACTGTGTTTACATTTCTAACACTTCCTAAATCAACCTGAAGATACTCATCATCTGCTGATTTTGCCTGCCATCTGCTGGAGCTGCTTCCATCTACGGCATTTTCTGCCTTCTGGTCTCCCTCCACAGAAGAGGCTGTCGCATCTTTACCTAATGCCAGGTTTTCGCTGCTCTGTACTATATCTCCATCGATTTTCATTGCTGCGGATGCATAGGCAGAATTAATGGCTTCATCCTTAACAGCAATAGCCTTGATTACTGTATCACTGGATACTAAAATTTTGCCTTCATATTTATTAGAATCTGTAGTCGGAACCGTGCCATCTGTTGTATAGTAGATAGTCGCCCCTTCTTCTGATAAAAGTTCCACAAACTGTGTATCATCAAAACTCTTTGTCCCTGTTACATTTTCTGTAATTACACCATCCTTTAATGAAGTTGCCTTAATTTGTGGTGTTTCTACCTGTGCAATCTTAAATGTATTTTCAGTATCAATCTTAAATGAAACTGTTGCCTTAGAACCGATGCTTGCAGTTCCAACTGTCGTTCCATCTGCTTTTTTAATTGTGACTGTCTGTGCCTTGCTCGTAGGATTCCATACCTCTGCCGTATACACTCCATCTTTTTCATAGACAGAACCCTGAATATTTCCAACAATCATATAATCATTTGACCTATGACCAATCTCATCCATTGCCGCAATAAACCACAATGTATTTGCTCTATCCTCCACCTGAACCTTGGATACATTTTCCTTAAACTTGTCGTATGCACGTTTGGAATCCGTCTGTGAAAGGAATGGCCATGTGATATGCTGCCATCCATTGTCCGGTGTCACATATTTTTCCGGATTATGCCATGATTCTTCTGGGTCAACCCCATTTTCTAAGTCAATCTGGAAAAGTCTTGTCTCTATATTAATGGCATATTGTGTATCATCTTCTAATCCCTGATATATCTTTGCGCATTTCTCCTGGTTCATACCGTAATTTGTCAAATATTCTGAGATTGGGAGCCACTGTATTCCATATACATATACCGGCTGTCCTCCAAAATATGTTCCATATCCCATGGAAGCGCCATAAATCTGTCCTGCTGCCTGGAACGGATATGCATCCAGCCAGTTGTCTTCATCATAATCAAACCAATACTGCTCTATTGCATCCATCTCGGTCGTAAAACCGTATGCTCCTGCATCAATATATGTATCATTCTCTGTAGCTTCTCCCCAGAGATACATTCCTACCCAGCTGAATAACGCTTCGGATGCAGATTCCTGATTATTACCGGAATCGCTGTCTGCATATCCTCCTGCCCAAGAATGTCCTGAATATTGGTCAAAAGCTCTGAATTTACAGAACATATTTCCATCATCTTCCGGTTCCATCGGATTTGCGTAATCCCGAACCAAAAGCTCAATCATATCTTTGTAATCATTGTAAAATTCTTTATCGTATGTTGCCAACACTGCTGCACCAAACATAAAATAACCATAAGTAAAATGGTGGTCACAGATTGCGGCATTTGCACCATAGGCGCTGTCCGGATAATAAATTGTTCCCCAGTCCTTATTATAGATAAGATAACATCTGTCATCTCCTCCATCATAATTGAACCAGTCTACCATAATGCTCTTTAATTTCTTTAATAACTTATCCTTAATTTCTGTTTCACCTAATTGGTCAGCCATCAATGCACTGATAGCAATTGGATGAACATTTTTTCCTTCCCAATATGCGTCGGATACCGGATTTGTATTTTCTTTTGATGCGACAACCTGATTTAGGTAATCAATCATCTCGTCTGTATTCATCATGCTGCTTTCCGGCTTTGCAAAAGTAGGAAGTAATCCGGAAAACTGTTGTATTGTCTCATAAGAATTTGCCCAGATAGACTTCATATTTCCCCGGATAGATGTATAAGTAACTGCCGGCGTATCTGCTGCTGCACTATGCTTCCACTGATGCGGGAACAAACAATGCATAGTAATATCAGAAAATCCTTCTCTCTTTACTTCTGTCGTCGCCACATATTTTGTAATAATCTTTGAATTATCATGATTATACGAATAATCAACATGTGTATCTGTAACAAAAGCATATCCATGTTTATAGTAATTATCGATATCTTTTAAATCTCTCATTGCTGCCACAGACATATAATTTTCTTTTGCTGATGGGAAAGAAACCTTAATTTTATAATTGGACTTTCCAATCATAACTTTAAATGTAGTTCCCTGAGGGACATTCACTTCAAAGTAAGAGCCATCATTTCCTGCCTTTGTATTTTCTTCATCAACTGACTTAAAGGCAATATGGTCTGTAGTAATTGTATCCCCCTTACTCTCTAAAATCTTATTTCCGTTTCCATCGTAAATATCTGTAATACTCTGACCGCTTATAAAAGCAACTGTATTGTCACAAAACTCATTAAATATGTATGGAGAACCTTTTACGATTGTGGATTTCATCTGAAGCGCATCCTCGTCCATAAGACCAATCTGAACAGAATAATCCCCATGTTTCTCCGCCCTGTCATATCCCGAATCCGCATCGAATTTTTCAGGTGCAATATAAAAATCTCTTCCGGTTTCTGAGCTCTGGTCTGTTCCAAGGTCATTTTCCGTTCTTGTTCCTACCCAGCCTGATGTGGCAAGAAGTACACCCAGACCCTTTGTGGAAAATCCAGCTTTCAATGGTGTCGCGCATAAAAGATTACTATACTTCTGAACCATTACAGATGACCACCAACTGTTAGAATCCACCGGTGCTTTTATGTTTTCCTCATTCACAAATGTTGGAAGTTTATTTTTTTCGTTATAAATTTCTCCACTGACATACGAACCTTTTCCGTTTGCACTCTTTATAATTTCCTGTTGTGGAAGGTCAGAAATTGTCTCATTTTCTTTGCTGTCTCCCTCCTTATATTCATAAACAGAAAGTTCATATATTCCGATACCGCTTCCACTCTCTACTTTCGTATATCCAAGCACTTTTACATATCTTACATTCTGTTGATATAATGTAAAATTATCCTGCTTATAAGCATAACCTTTTTGAACACGGTGAACTGTTGTCCAATTTTTTGCATCGCTGGAAACTAAAACATCATATATCTTTCCTGCATCTGCATTCCAATTTATAATAACACGTCCAATTGTATATTCCTGACCTAAATCTACATAAATCCACTGGTCATCTCCCTGATAAGAAGTAAATGAAGTGCTGGCATTACCGTCTACTGCGTTTTCTGCCTTTACATTATTATACGCACTTTCCATGATATTTCCATTTTCATCCTTCATCCACCATTCATCTCTTATGCCTGAACAGGTAACCTCTTTATTTAATGCAAGATTTGTTCCATAATTTGCCGGACGCTTTCTCACACCATTATCTCCATATACCTGAAATTCATACATAGAGCATCCATATGCACTCATTGCTCTTTCAGTTACAACAATTCTCACATATCTAGCCTTTTTCTGTGCCTCTGAAAGATTGTCAAAAGTAATATTGTCTTCGCGCTGCTTTGTAGTCACTTCCTCTGTTGTCTCCGGTTTTTCTGTGGCATCCTCAGTAAATTCACCTTCCAATGTTCCCTGTCCGACAACTTCCTTTGTAGTCTTATCCAATGCATAGACAATTAATTTATGTTTGCCTACAGGAAGTTTTATCTGCCCCTGACTTGGACCATGACCTGAAAATTTATATCCGTCCGGCGCCTGAGCAATATTATTTTCACTATCCACACACACTTTATATACTGCATCATCTACAGAATCCCAATTTGCCTGTATTGTTGCATATCCATCTTCCACTTTCTGGATTGTGTATGATATCTTAAGCCCTGTTGCCTCTCCCGGCTTTGTTGCCTTTCCTTTTGTATAAACGGTCTTCCAGTTTTCTTCATCATTAGAAAACTGAATCTCATAAGCTTTTGCGTAAGCAGCTTCCCAATGAATATACAAATGAGCAATGTCTGCTTCTTTTCCCAAATCCACATAAAGCCATTCATTCGTATCTTCACTCTTTGCCTGCCAACGGGTATTCTCTAATCCGTCCACTGCAAGCTCTGCTCCGTCGTTTCCATTCTGAGAGCTGGCATAAACCGGTCTTCCATAAGATAAATTATATGGTTCCTCCTGAATCGTATCTGCTGATACGCTTGTGGAAAAAATCTGTCCTTGTGGGCAAACTGTAACCACCATAGCTATACTCATAACGATTCCGCATACTTTTTTAATAAATTTACGCATATGTTTTCCTCCGAAATCTATTTCTTACTTTAATTATAGATTTGACTTTTTTTAGCCACAAGTCAAAAAAAAGTTTTATGCAAAATTGGGCAATATGAATAAAAAATATGACATTTTATTACTATTCTTATTAATTTTTTCGTGAAAATGCATCAAACAATTTCAATGTCAAAAAAACGTTTTTATATTATTTTTTACATATTGTAACTTTTCTAAATAACTTTTTACGATTTTTTAATTCTTCCTATGAACTCTACATATATATTTGAAAATCAGAACACATTATACTATAATTCAATTATCTTAATTACGGAGGTTCCTATGAGCATAATAAAAAGATTGAAAAAGGCTGCAGGCAGCATTGTTGAAGAAAACCGCCGCACTAAATATGCTAAATATTATATTCAACTGGAAATTGAAAAAAATGTTATTTTATATGATTCTTATTTTGGCCGGGGACTATTATGCAACCCTTATGCAATTTTTCGTCAACTCATAACCGACAAAGATTTTTCCGATTTTATCCATGTCTGGGTTTTAGAAGAACGCGTTGAAAACGAACCGGTTACGGAAAAGTATTTTAATAATAAAAATATACTTTTTGTGAGAAGGCACAGCACAGACCATTTGAAATATCTTGCCAGCGCCGGCTATGTTGTGACAAATGTTTCACTCCCACAATATTACTGCAAAAAACCCGGACAGATATATATAAACACATGGCATGGAACCCCTATAAAAAGTCTCGGATATGATATTCCCGACTCCCCTGCCACCATTTCCAATGTAATTCGCAATTTTTTATCCGCAGATTATATTCTTTCTGCCAACCCATTTCTTACTTCCGTTTATTTGGAAAAATATAAATTACAGGGATTATATCAGGGAAAAATCATTGAAGAGGGCTATCCCCGAAATGATTGTCTAAGAAACACGGATAAGAAATCCGTATTTGATTTACTAAAAAAATATGGTATTGACTTTGATACAAAAAAACAGATTATTTTATATGCACCTACCTGGAAGGGAAATGATTATTATCACCCTGAAATTGATGTAAATGAATATATCGAGTTCAAAAGAACCTTAGAGTCTCAAATTGATACTGAATCTTATCAGGTTCTACTAAAACCTCATCAGGCAGTTTATAAAGCTCTTAAAAATTCAGAAGCATTGAGTGATACGCTGATACCTGCATTTATTGACACAAACGAACTTCTATGTGTGACAGATATCCTGATTTCCGACTACTCAAGTATTTTTTATGACTTTCTTGCCAGCGGAAAACCTATTATATTTTACATTCCGGATTTGGAAAAATACAAAGACTATCGCGGACTTTACTTGGAACCGAAGCAGCTTCCGGGACCTGCACTAACTTCTGTTAATAAGGTTGCAGAAGTTATTAACAATATTGATAAAGTTATTAACAAATATGAAGAGGTTTATAAACAGGCAAAAAACTTCTCCTGTCCTTATGACGATGGAAATGTGTCGGAACGTATTGTAGATATTATATGGAAAGGTCATACAACAAACGCCAACGGCAGACCTTATCATATTATTTCTTGTGATAATTCGATTAAGAAAAAAGTTTTATTCTTTGGAGGCGGTCTTAGAATGAATGGTATTTCAACCGCACTCCGCACTATGGTAGATTTGATTGATTACGATAAATTTGACGTGACCGTATTCGGCGGTCGTATCCGGCACCGGGACAGTCGCGAAATGATTTGTACTTTTCATCCAAATGCCAGAGTTTTTGCAAGCATATCAAAAGTGCCTGCTACACGCTTAGAGAAACTCAGAAGTAATCTGCTCAGAATTTTTGGATTTAATTTTCCACTGATGAAATATGTTTATCCAAAGAAAATGTATGAGCGGGAGTTTGTCCGCTGCTTCGGCATTAGTCGGTTTGACAGTGTTGTGGACTATTCCGGTTATGGCTCATTTTATTCCATATTGCTTTTAAGTGCTAAAAATGCAAAAAAATTGATTTGGCAGCATAATGATTTAGCCAGTGACAGGCAAAAACGCATTGGGAGATTTAAAAAACCACATAAAAGAGAACTTCGTGTCGTATTCTCTACTTATCCGTTTTACGATAAAATTGTTGGATGTTCCGAAGATATTATGAATATTAATCTGGAAAAAATCGGTTATAATGATTTAAAAAGAAAGTGCTGCTTTGTCAGAAACGCAGCCAACTTTGCCAGAGTTATTGAGGGCGCTGAGGAATCTTTTAATGAAATCTCGGCTAAAGACTGCGGTTTTCCTGAGTTACTGGATTCATCGCTTATCTCTTTTGTAAATATGGGACGTTTATCACCGGAAAAAAATCAAGCTGCACTGATTCAGGCTTTTTCCCTTGTATATCAGAAACACCCCAATATACGCTTATATATCATTGGGGAAGGAGCATTAAGAGAAGAATTAGATTCCCTCATTACCACATTAGAGCTGCAGGGCAAAGTAATTCTGACGGGAAATATGGACAATCCTTTTATGTTAATGAAAGAATGTGATTGTTTTATCCTTCCGTCACTCTATGAGGGGCAACCTGTATCTATTTTGGAGGCAAGACTGCTAAAACTTCCTATTATTATGTCAAATTTTAATTCTGCTTCATCTTCTCTCATTCACGAGGGACAACTTGTTATAGGAAATTCAATAACTGAAATTCAACGGGGAATGGAAGCCTTTTTGGCAGGTCAGGTGCCTACATGCTCTTTTGATTACAGGGATTACAATAACTTAACAATGAAACAATTTGAAGAAATTATTTAAGAGGTGTTTTATGAACAAATTCACTCCCACTATAAAAGATAGTGCAAAAATAAAATTAAAAAGAACTGCAAAAAAAATTGTTCAGACCGTTCATATGAATCCAAAAGATAAGGGGAAAAAACTATATTACAATTATCTCTCTCTTCCTATAAAAGAAAACTTTATTTTTTATGAAGCATTCTCAGGGCTTGGCATTTTAGATAATCCAAGAGCACTTTTTAATTTTCTTTTAGATAATCCGGACACTCATCATTATACTCATGTCTGGTCCATTGAAAATATAGAAAGCGCTTCTGATAACTTAAAGGAATATTCTGAATATAAAAATGTGATAATTGTCGAGAGAGAATCTGCTGACTATTATAAATATCTTGCCACATGCCAGTATCTTATTTCCAATTCTACATTTGGTTACTATTTTGAGAAACGCAAAGAACAGGTTTACATAAATACCTGGCATGGAGTTCCTACTAAATATATGGGATATGAGCATACGATTGAGTGCGTGGAAAATGCCAGAGGTCCTGCCAGAAATTTCCTTATGGCAGACTATATATTATCCGCCAACCGTTTTATGACAGATATCATGTACAAACGCGCATATATGCTTGACGGATTATTTCAGGGGAAAATATTAGAGTTAGGATACCCTAGAATTGATACTGTTTTAACCGCCGGCAAAACAGTCACCTATAAGCGTTTAGAGGCTCTGGGCATGGATACGAATAAGAAGATAATCCTGTATGCCCCTACATGGAAAGGAACCCTCTATAACAATCTGGATTACAGTGTAGAAGAATTAAAAGAAACAATTCATAAGATGTCTGCCGGTATCGACCAAAATCAATACAAAATTTATATTCGCGTTCATTACTTCTTGTATAAAATATTAAAAGATGACCCGGATTTTAAAGATATTCTGATTCCTTTTACGATTGATACGAACGAACTTTTATCTGTTGTAGATATTTTAATTTCAGATTATTCCAGCATTTTCTTTGATTTTTTAGTAACCGGACGTCCAATTCTATTTTATGTGCCAGACCTGAAAGATTATAAGAAAAACCGGGGACTTTATGTTCCCATAAAAAAACTACCGGGATATGTGACAGCAGATGTTGAAATGATAGCCACATCTCTAACGGCAATCTGTCAAAACCCTGAACAATACCTGGAGTTCTACAGCGAACGATATATTGAAATGCAAGACTGGTGCCTCGAAAAAGAGGATGGACATTCCTGTGAGCGTATTGTAGATACAATTTTTAAAAAACAAGACATGCCTATCGCATTTAACACCTTAAAAAATTATAAAACGCAGACACTCATCTGTGTGAATACAAACGCCAACAGTCATAATGTACTTGAAGAATTGAAAGAGTATCTTGATAATGTAAATTACTTTTCCACAGACATAACTGTTTTAGCAACTGCGTTTAAAGACGAATCTTATAAGGAGTTTTTCAATCATCTTCCAAAGCAGATAAGGATTCTTGTCTGGTATGAGTTACCCTTTGTGACCAAGCGCACAGAGAATTTTTATCAGAGAGAAGTAAGACGGACTCTCGGTGAATCCGAATTTGATGAAGTAAAGTTTATTGGAAAAGTAACTGAATATTGGGCCGGATTTGCAAATGCTGTGGTGGGAGAGTGATTGTTTTACTCTCCCACCACAGCATTTTCAATTATTCTCTCCAAAACTTTTCTACTTGTATCCGGACCATCTAAATAGTTAAACTTAGAATTAAATTCCCTATATTTTTCATCAGGCACAAAAGTATCTGAGACTTCTTTTATTGCCTCAAATACCTCTTCCTGCTCTCTCGTCACTTTTCCCGGCAATTCCTTTATATCTAAATAGAAATCCCTCAACTGATTTTTATATTCCTCATAATCACTCATAAAAAAGATAATCGGACGTTTTAAGTTTGCGTAATCAAAGAATACGGAAGAGTAATCCGTTATTAGAACATCACTGATAACATATAATTGGTTCACATCCTCCACCTTAGATACATCAATTACGAACCCACGGTAATTGCTGAAATCCATTTTTTGTGAAATAAAGTAATGTGCTCGAAATAATATTACATAATCATCTCCCAATGTCTCTCTTGCCTTATCAAAATTCAAATGATTTTCTAATCGGAACCCTTCCTTGGCACTATATTTATTATCCCGAAACGTAGGTGCGTACAAAACTACCTTCTTATCCTTTTTGATACCAAACTCTTCTTTCAGATTTTCTATCTCTTTATCTGTAACTCTATATAAATAGTCATTTCTAGGATATCCCGTCGTCAACACACAGTTTTCTTTTTTCTCTTCTTTCAAATGAAACGCCGAAATAAACTTTTCGGTACAATACTCCGAAGGCGATATCATAAATGTAATCTTTTTTGCCTCTGTTATATAAATCTTCTGAATATCAGAAACCTTTGTCATAGCATTTCCCGACTTGGTAACATCGCATCCAATCTTTTTTAACGGAGTTCCATGCCATGTCTGAACGAAAATTCTCTTTCTACCCGGTTTCAAAAATGGTCTCGGATTCGAATTGAAAATCCAATATTTCGCTGTTGCCAAAGCTTTATAATAACGATAGCTCTCAAACTTTACAAGCTGAACCTTCTGTGCCTGAGACATATCTTCTCTATCCGTATCGCGCAGTGACCATATTAACGTAAACTCACTATAATGGGGATTTCTTAACATTTCTTCATATAATGCCTTGGGGCTGCACGCCACGCTCCTGCCCTGAAACGCCTCAAAGACAACGGTCTTTTCATCTATTTTACTCGTAATCCTTGCGACAAAATAGAGTAGCCTCTTATATAACAACATTAAGGCTCTCAAAAAATCTTTTATTTTCTTCATTTATCCTGTCTCCCGAAAACAAATTCTGCGATACGTTCTGCACTGTTTCCATCATTATATTTATGAATCCTGTAATTCAGATTCTCCCTATCCTTTTTAAACTCGTCCACGCCATTTATCACATTTAAAATAAACGTTTCTAATTCCTCATTGGTCTTTAATTTTGCTCCCGGCATATACTCATATGGATTGTCAAAAGTAAATCCTCTCTCACACCTATATTGTTCTATATCATCCACAGTAAACGCTATCGGTCTGTTTAGCATCATATAATCAAAATAAACAGAAGAATAGTCTGTAATCAGAGCATCACTTGCCCGAAGCAATCCGTATACAGTAATCTGCGCTCTGTTTAACTGTTCCTGATTTATAAATTCAATATAAGAATATTTTTTTAATTCTCCTGAAATTTGCTGTAATGGATGTATTTTAATTATTAACCTGGTGTTATGTTCTTTTAATATTTCATTTAATATGTCCGCCTGACTTTCATCTAAAATAGAAACCGGAAATTTTTTTTGCTCCTCTCTAAATGTAGGAAGCCATAAAATAACCTTTTCTGCCCCACGCCTCACAGAATTGTCTAAAATCGGATTTATGCGAAACATCTCGTCATTTCTAGGTTGTCCTGTAATAATAACCTGTTTACTGTCACAATTAAAACATTTCATAAGAATAGGGTTAAATATTTCAGCAGTAGATATGATTTTTGTGAAATAATTATAATCAATATGTTCTAAGCCCTGTTCCATATTTCCTACTCTTTTCAAAGGCATACCATGCCAGAGATTTATAACCATCTGTCTTTTGGATGGTTTAATAGGATATTTACCAAAACAATAAAATGCATATTTTGCCTTGATAAAATACTTGATACCACTCTTATTATCTAGAAATAAAACGTTTTCGGGTTCATGGTTTACATAATCCTTATAATCATTGATACTTACAACAATTTTATAATCCCTGTTATACCCATTTTGAATCAGATAATCATAAAAAGCTCTTACATTATCTCTAAATCCCAGATTGGAATAAAAAAATATTAAATTTTTATCCTTTTTTATCATTTTATTCACCAGCGACAAGGGCTTAAAAAATATTTTTAATATGCTTTTCTTCATTATTTATTTCCTTTTCTTAAAAGTTTTGAATAAATAAACGTTCTAACATCATTTGGAACAATACTTACCACTGAATGAGCCACTGTGCTAAACAAAAAACTTCCCATTCCTATAAAGCCTATTTTTCTTAAATGTCTCTTAAATCTTATAATGCACTTTACATAGGAGAGACCGCCTCTTCTTTGATACATATCCTCTCCGCCTCTCATATATAAAAGTATCTCCTGAATATTATATCCCTGATATCCTTTGTGAAGCATGGTTACCCATAAATTATAATCTTCAAAAAACCGATAGTCATCATAAAAACCTGCATCCACCACTGCAGATTTTTTATACATGACTGATGGATGATTAAATGGACTCCTCTTTTTCGCAAAACTTATAATATCTTTATTATTTTCAGGAACAATTCTGCTGGTTTTTGTATTTGAAATGTCCCCTGTAAATTCAACAATGTTCGAACCCACAATGTGAACATCTTTTTTTCTGATAATGCGTAACTGTTTTTCCATTCTGTCCGGTGCACTAATGTCATCACTGTCCATTCGTGCTATATACTCATTCTTACATTGTAAAATTCCATTATTTAATGCCTTTGCCAGTCCCATATTGTGATTTAACCTATAAACGTTGAATAGGCCTGAATAATCTGCTGCATATCTTGCAATCACTTTATTCAGGCCTTCGTTCAATGCACCGTCACAGACCAGTACAAAATCATTTGTTTTTACAGTCTGATTTAATATACTGTCTATGGCGGCTTTTAAATATTCCGGTTTTTCTTTATAATAAACTGACATTAATACTGAATAGTTTTCTGTCATGTCGTTCACCTATTTCTTTTCAATAATCGCAGTTTTCTGGTCCGCATTCACGCCTTCTGTATTGTCCTTCATAAACATTATTTTAAAGGTCATAAGAATCAACTGAACATCTGTCCACATTTTATAATGCTGTATATAATACATATCCAATTTTAATTTATCATATGGTGTTGTATTATATTTTCCATAAACCTGCGCGTATCCCGTAAGTCCGGCTTTGACTTTGAGCCTAAACCTAAACTCTGGAATTTCCTGCTCATACTCTGCCGCAATCTCAGGTCTCTCCGGTCTCGGACCTACAACGGACATCTGTCCAACTAAAATATTAAAAACCTGAGGAAGCTCGTCCAGGTGTGTAGCTCTTAGAACTCTTCCGACTTTAGTAATGCGGTTATCATTTTTTGCGGCAAGCCTTGCGCCATCTTTCTCTGAATTTACCTTCATGCTCCGAAATTTTAATATTTTAAAGACTTTTCCATCTTTGGTCAATCTCGGCTGTGTATAAAATATAGGACCTCTATCCCATATTAAATTACCTATAGCAACAAGCAATGTAACAACAATCGTAGGAATGCATAATATCAGCGCAATGATAATATCCATAAACCGCTTAACAAAAGCCTGTTCCCATTTAAGACCTTTATTTTTTGTCACCAGCAACGGTGAGTCAAACAATGTATTTTGATTTGCACCGGTAATAATAATATCAGACAGTTTCGGTGTAATATATGCTCTCTTGTCATGCATGTAGCAGTCTTTTACAATCTGATTTCTCTGTCCACTTGGAATATCACACAATAAAACGGCCTGATGATTCAAAATAGCTTCCTGCAATTTTTCTGAATCTTCATCACAATGAATGGAATCTTTAATAATATATTTATCTTTTCTAGTCTCAATTTTGTTTACCAGATTATCAGGGTCCCTGTCGCTATATATTAAAAGCATATCTTTTGGCGGGTACATCCATTTATATGTGCCCATAGCCAGACCACACCAAATCAAACAACAGAGTAAGTTATCAAAACTCATACCTATTATCGGCGCCGGGTTTACCAGCTCCAATGTGAGCATTGATATCTGCAAATACATAATCAAATTCGTAAAAAACAGTGCAAGAATCTGGGAAAATACCAGATTTGAATATTGAAGACTGCCTAATTTAAATGCACCATACACATTACTAAATATGGTAAACATAAGTGCATAAACAAAAAGCAGCACAATATGTCCTTTGAAGAAGAACTCCCTCGACATCCCCTGACTATAATAATGATTCCAGAAATACCAGAATATCATTGTCTGGGCGATAATAACTAATGCGAGAAGCAACAAAAACATGATTCTTCTAAACGCTCTTGATTTTCTCATTTCTGCCTCCTGATGTGTTAATCAGACATGCCTGTATTCCCTCTTTTTTCTGAAATACAAGACGAAAAATTTCTCTTAATAACTAATAAGCCGGTTTGTACCATATTTCTGAATACAACACCAGCTCACAATTTATCATAATTTTACCAAAGCAGGTACTATTTGTCAATTAAACGCGTTATTTCCGCCACTGCCAAATATGTTGCTATTTGTTTTTTCAAAATTATGTAGTATAATTAGCACACGCTTATTGAGGGACAACTCTGCGATTTTATTTAGATTGTATCTTCCTAAGCGCTGATGTATACAATTTATTCTTAGTTTGTTCAATAATTTATGTTTTAATTACGTTTAATAGATGAAACATAAATTTCATTCATATGGGAAATCTGATAACAAAAGACTTGGAGGTTTTTATGAACAAAAAACAAAAAATTTCAGAAGCAAAAACCGGTTACTATGGCTATAGCTCTGAGACAAGAAACGTATCAAAAGGAAATTCCAAACGCGGTAAATCCGGAGACAAAAAAGCAATTGGTGTAATTTTAGTCATCCTACAGCTTATTCTCTCTATTGTATTTATCGGTCTTGTTCTATATAAGAGACTAGCCTTTGTTACTGCACCTATTTTAGCAGGACTGATTGCTGTTCTTATTATATTGTTAGCACTGGTTCTTTTTCTATTACAAAAATCCCAAAATGCGCAAACCGGTGGCAAAGTCATTTCGATTATTGTAATCATTATACTTTCGCTGCTTATTTATTTAGTGGCTCCCCTGCCTAGAATGTCAGGAAAGAAAGTATCTGATGACCCGTTTGTTGTATTTGTTTCCGCTGCCGATACGTTCGGTGAGTTTGGTGAAAAGACCCTTACCCGTTCCGATACAAACATTTTAGCTGTTATTAATCCAAAAACATACTCCATATTGATGGTTTCAACACCGAGAGATTATTATGTTCCGATACAGGCAAAAAGTGTAGCGCCGGAATCCTATGACAAATTGACTCATATTGGTCTATATGGAAATGGAATTGCTTATAATGGTAATCAGGACCTAACTGCCAGTGACTGGCAATGGGGCTATGAGGTTCAATGGCACCACGGTGTAGATGCACTTATGGATACACTTCAACATTTATACAAATTCGATGTAAAAGAAAGCGATTATCATTATGTAAAACTAAACTTTACAGGATTTGCGGATTTGATTGATGCTTTAGGTGGCGTTACAGTCAACGTAGACCAGCCATTCTCCACCAGAACCTATGCCACATATGGCGAGGAAAATAAGGAGCGTAAGACATATACTTATACAAAAGGCAAAATGAAAATGGACGGAAATACAGCGCTTACCTATGCCCGTGAGCGTCACTCCTTTGCCAATGGAGACATGCAGAGAAACAAGAATCAGGTAAAAGTCTTAAAAGCTATGGAGAACAAAATATTAAGCGGCACAACACTTTTAAACTACAACAAAGTTTTAGATGCCATTCAAAACAGCTTTACTACAGATTTAGATATTTCCTCTATGGCAAACTTACAGATGGCGCTCTCCACCAAGAGGGATTATGAAGGATGGAATATTATGTCATACAGTGTAGTAGGTACACCTTCACGACAAATATTAACATACACCGGAACTTCGAAGTCCGTTGTTATGCAGGATGAGGAATCTATCAGCCATGCTACAGAATTAATTAATATGACATTAAAAGGCGACGCTGCCTCTGCAATCAAGAAAAAAATCAAGGAATACAAACAGTAACTTTGGAATATAGAAATTTAGATTCAAATAGTGATGAGGAGATTATCATGAAAAAAATTATTTTAACCGGCGGGGGTACCGCCGGTCATGTAACACCAAATATTGCATTGATTCCCTCCCTTAAAAACTTAGGATTTCAAATAAAATATATTGGCTCTGAGGGTGGAATGGAACAAAAATTAGTGGAGGATGCCGGTCTTGACTATGTCGGCATAGCTTCCGGTAAACTTAGAAGATATTTTAGCTGGAAAAACTTTTCCGACCCATTTAGAGTCTTAAAAGGATACTTTCAGGCAAAAAAAATTATCAGGAAGTTTCAACCTGATGTTGTGTTTTCAAAAGGTGGATTTGTATCCGTTCCGGTAGTTTTTGCAGCTCACAAATATAAAATCCCAGTAATTATTCATGAGTCTGATATGACTCCCGGTCTTGCAAACAGACTCGCCATCAAAAAAGCAACCAAAGTCTGTCATAATTTTCCGGAAACCGCAGCTCATTTAGGTGAGAAAGCAGTACATACCGGTTCGCCAATTCGTGCTGAATTGTTTGCCGGAAATAAAATCACTGCTCTTGACAAATGTAATTTCTCAGCAAATAAGCCTGTTATTATGGTTACCGGCGGTAGTCTGGGAGCCGAAAATGTAAACCGCCTGGTAAGAGAAGCATTACCTGAATTACTTAGAGATTTTCAGATTGCACATTTATGCGGAAAAGGAAAAATTGATGAATCTCTTCTGAATCTACAGGGATATGCACAATTTGAATATATTAGTGAAGAAATGAAAGACTTTTTTGCTATGGCAGATTTAATTATATCAAGAGCCGGCGCCAATTCTATTTGTGAAATTTCAGCACTAAAGAAACCAAATATCTTAATTCCATTATCTGCTAAAGTAAGCCGTGGAGACCAGATTTTAAATGCGAAATCTTATAAGAAACAGGGTTTTAGTGAAGTATTAGACGAAGATATCGCAACCAAAGATGACCTTATTTTAACTGTACATAAAGTATTTGATAATAAAGCTAAATATATTCATGCGATGGAAACTGCCTCCGGTACAGGTGGCGTAGAAAAAATAACAGATTTGATTCATAATATCTTAAAATAAAAAATGGAGCATAGCTCCATTTTTTATTTTAAGATATTTGTAACTTTCCGTATCAATCCATTTAAATATTCCACATCCTGTTCACCCGGAATCCATTTGATATTTGCCGTATCTCCTTCATATCTCGGAATCACATGAATATGCAGATGGAATACAGACTGTCCAGCCATCTCACCATTATTTTGCAAAATATTTACCCCCTCACACTCTGTTGCCTCCTTTAACGCTATTGCCACTTTTTTTGCAACAACATGAGCTTTTGCCAAAAGTTCATCTGAAATCTCAAAAACATTCGCTGCATGCGCCTTTGGAATAACGAGTGCATGTCCCTTTGTTGCCGGGCCTGCATCAAATATCACTTTAACATCTTCATCCTCAAACAATGTCAGAGCCGGAATTTCTCCTGCTGCAATTTTACAAAAAATACAATTATCCATAATAACCTCCTATGTAATCTCTCTTTTGGGGTCTGTATAATATAAATGCCATAATAACGCCAATCAGCGCTCCACCAAGGTGTGCCATCCAATCCACACCTTCTTCCATATTACCAAAGACCATCAACACAAACAATATGATTAGTCTTGGCGCAGATACCTGTCCCTGATTTCTCCTATTCACAAAAATCATTACCAGCAATACGCCGAATATTCCAAAGACTGCTCCAGACGCACCAATGCTGACAGGCGCTTCATTCATTCGCATTTCAACAAATGCAGATAACAGCGCACCGCCTACGCCACAAACCATATATGTAATAAAATATTTTATGGGACCATATTCTCTCTCTAACTGGTACCCTAAAATACCAAGCATAAACATATTATTCAAAATATGCTCCGGACCCGAATGGATAAACATATGCGTAATCAGCCTGTACCACTCACCATCTTCAAAAACTCCCGGCCAATACATAGCGCCATGAGAATATAAAAACATGGTATCTTCTGTACTTCCTATAATTTCCATTCCCAAAAATATCAAAACATTAACAATGATAACAACAATGGTTACATAAGGAAGATTTCTTTTTATCCTAATTCCATTTTCACCATAAGAATAACTTTCCATAAAAATAATACTCCCTTCTGAAGAATCAATCTATTCTCATTTTATGCATCAGCCAACTTACCCCTTTATCAAAGCCAATAACCTTTCTGATAAATTCTATGATAAAAGAAGCACAAAGAGACGTTGTTAATAAAACTGCAACAATTAAATATGCATTTTTAAAACTATAAATAAAATCATAATACCATGCCATTCTTATAAAACTGTGAATCAGAAAGATATTCATAGAATGTTTGCCTAGCAGGCTCAAAATATTTTTAATTCCCGGTATTCCATTCATATATTCAAAAATAAATGCTATAACAAGTAAAGTTACAATCCCCTCCCATATCGGTAACAGCGTAGTCAATCTGGTTTTATGTCTGAAATATAATATAATTATAATTGCAATTAAATAAGCAATACACTTTAAAAGTTTTCCTAACGCCGGAATCCGTTTTATAGGATTATATTTTTTCATTTTTACTATCAAATCTTTATCTGCCGCAATAATTCCCACTACAATACACACAATATATATCGGGAAAAATACATATGTTTTCGATGCGGCAGTATTCGCCGTCTTTATTGGAAACAGCATAGAAAATGTGGCGGAAATTCCCAGCGCGACCATGCCTCCAAATTTTTTATATAACCATATCATAACCGGCACCACCCAGATGATAATCTGTGCCAATGACATATACCAGAAAGTCGATATAAAGGTCGGTGTCTGAAAAAATTGTGCCAGCCCAAGCATATCAATAAAAAAATATAAAACACCGATGGTCTCCTTACCATACACATGAGTGTACCATCCCTGTCCCGTAATTATAGAATATATTTGTAACAGTAAAAATACAAAGATAAATCCTGTAATCAGTTTCACATATCTTTTTATGACAGCATTTGATATTTCTTTTTTTGACAGCATAAATTCACTATTGACTCTTTTCAATGACAATGCAATTCCATATGCACTTAAAAACACAAACATTGCCACGCATATCTTCATTGCCAAAGCCACATCATTTACTATCCATTCCTGAAACGGCTGAAAATCAACCACTTTACCCTTATATCTGTCAGGACTCAAAAAACAATGATGTATGAGCATAAATATAATTGCCACGCCTTTTACCTTTTGCGTATCTTCTTTTGAAAACTTCATGTTATCCTCCTAATATATTGTATCCTAACATAATTCATATGCTTTGTGAATGATATAATTTTTTCATTTGAGGTAATATGGATTAAAATAACATAATATGGTATCATTAATAATAGTATGTCTATTTTTTGTTAATTATAATGATTAGAATTTGAGGAGAAAACAAAATGAAAACCAAAATTAGTGTAATTATTCCTACTTATAATGTTCAGGAATTTCTTGAGGAATGTGTGGACTCGGTTATCAACCAGACAATCAATACACTGCCTCTCAGTGACGGTTACGAAAGAAATTTACAGATAATTCTTGTAGATGACGGTTCTACCGACGACAGTGCCGTGATTGCAAAAAAATATGCCAGACAGTATGAAAATGTTGAATACAGATATGAAGAAAATCAGGGATTAGGACATGCCAGAAATTACGGCTACGAGTTTGCCGAGGGCGATTATATTATTTTCCTTGACTCTGACGATGTAGTTCCTCCAAATGCTTATCAATTAATGTATGCTGCCGCTGTCCGCAATGACAGTGACATGACCATCGGCGCCGTTCAGAGATTTAACTCTAAGGGATGCTGGGCTTCTAATATACATGATATTGCTTTTTCAGGCACTGACCTTGTTTCTCATATAACGAAAAATTACAACTTATTTTATGATACAACGTCCTGGAATAAACTTATTAAACGTTCTTTTTGGGAGGCTCATAATTTCCAATTTCCTGAGGGAATATTATATGAAGATATTCCGGTAACCATTCCAATGCATTTTCTCGCTAACAATGTTTCTATTGTAAGAGAAGTATGCTATTTATGGAGGGTTCGTGAAGGAATCTCGAAGTCCATTACCCAGACAACAAACGATTTAAAGAACTTAGATGACAGGCTGGCTGTTATGGGTATGGTAGATGATTTCTTTAAAAATAATGTGACAGACAGAAAACTCTTTGAAATAAAAGATACAAAATGGCTTAAAATTGACCTTATGATTTTTGTAAACAAGTTAAAGAGTATGACGGAAGAGGAATCTACTGACCTTATAAAAACCTTATGTTCTTATATCAACAAAAACATTTCCCCTTCTACTTTTGATAAATTAAACGAATTTGAAAATTTAAAATACCAAAACTTACTCGCAGGAAATTTTAATCAATTATTAGATATTATGAATTTTGAGTACGAACAGGTGAAAAAATCAAAATTGTCCCTTATAAACGGAACCATTCATATGGCCTGTGACAAAGATGTGTTTGGAACAGATTCTATTGCCGTTGACAAGTTTATTCGTGAGGGCAAAGCAATTCGATATATTCAAAATGTACAGCTGGAAAAAAAACAAATCAGTGTCACCGGTTTTACTTTGATTCCGGGAGTAAAACTGGATAGTGCAAAACAACGAAAGGTTTCATTTTATTTAATAAATACCAATACGAGAAAGACTTTGCCACTGACCTATAAGAATGTGACAATTGATAACATGAAAACATTTTCTATTCCTTACGGAGATAGTTTTTCATATGATGCCGCAGGATATAAAATTGCAATCCCTTATTCTGATTTATTAGACAATTCAGATTTTCATGGTGAAAACCGTATTATGGTTACCTTTGAACAGGATGGTATTATTCATAGTTTTTATGCCGGCCGCGCAAAAAGGGACGTCCGTATTGCCAGCGACCAAAAAGCTAAAATGCGTGGGAATAACTACTTTTCTATTGCTTATGACTATAGCAACGAAATTATCATAAATATATATTCTGTAAAGCACAGATTTGACACAGTACAAATTAAAAACAATCTTCTTTGTCTGCACAGCGAATCTAACCTTGGAAAACTTTATGTTCATTATGAAAAGGATTCTATTAACGAAGAAGTAAACTTGGATTTAACCTATAATAATGATACGAAGGATTACGAAATTGATGTGGCATCACTGAAAGCCGGGCAGGGACAAATCCAATACGAGGACGGAACTCCTGCTGTATATAAATGGAAAAAATTCTTATGCTTTGAATCCAAACATGGTCAGTGTCTTATAAATGCATTAAGAGATTATCACTTTGATATTCGCAGAAAAGACACTCTCTCTTTTGTTTCAGATATCAGTGATAAAAACGATTCCGTCTATTTAAAAGTGAAGTTATTTACTACGGAACTTGACAATAAAGTGCCACTTTCATCCGTTTTATATTTTAAAAATGCAGTGAGCGAAACACCGGAGCCGGTTTGTCGTTCAGTATGCAAACAGACATCTGACGGAATTTATACAGATTTTAAATTCACGCTGGCTGATGAAGAAATCACAAAAAATTTATTCCAGAATGCACATGATTTTTATGTAGATTATGATTTTGGTGATAAAACAATAACCACATCATTATATATTGATACAAATTATGACTATTCTTATCAGGCAAAACTATATGATTACAGAGTGTACCGTAGCAAATATGGAACTCTGCGTGTACAATCCAAAATGAAATGGAGTAAAAATGAAGATACTTTCGCTAAGCGCCTTGCCTTAGCTGATACAAAATATAAATGGTACAGACATTTACCAATTAAGAAAAAGCGTATTATGTTTGAATCCATGTGGGGTAGCAAATATAGCTGTAATCCACGTTATCTGTATGAATATATTAATGAACACCATCCGGATTATGAGTGTATTTGGTCCTTAAAGGACGAGCACATCCCTATCAAGGGAAACGGAAAAAGAGTGAGAAGATTTTCTTTGAAATACTACTATTATCTGGCAACATGTAAATACTTTGTCAATAATGTAAATTTCCATGACCATTATGTAAAACGTAAAGGTCAGGTAGAAATCCAAACTATGCATGGTACACCTCTTAAGACCCTGGGGTTGGATGTTCCCGGAGATTTTCCTACCAAAAAGCGTGAAGAGGATTATATTAAAAAGTGCAACCGTTGGGATTATCTCACTGTACAAAGCGAATTTGTGGCTGATATTTCAAAACAATGCTTTTTATTCCAGAAAGACTTTCTAAAAGTGGGATATCCTAGAACAGACATTTTGTACACAAAGAATAATAACTCTGATATTCAAAATTTAAAGAAAAAAATGGGGCTTCCTTTAGACAAGAAAATTATTTTGTATGCCCCGACATGGCGTATTAAAAATAGTTTTGAATTGATGTTAAACCTTGATGCATTTAAAGCTGCACTCTCTGATGAATATATTTTAATATTAAGACTACACCATTTTTCTGTTGCCGGATGGACCCAGCCGGAGCAAGATGATTTCGTGTATGATTTATCTATGTATGATTCTGTAGAAGAATTATATTTAGTATCAGATATTTTAATTACTGATTATTCCTCTGTTATGTTCGACTATTCAATATTGAATAGACCTATTATTCTATTTACTTATGATATGGAAGAATACAGAGACAAGCTTCGTGGTTTTTATATCGATATCGAGGCAGACAAGCCGGGACCTATCCTTTATACATCGAGGGATGTTCTGAAAGCAATTGTCGATATTGAAGAAACAGAAAAAGAATATTATAAATTCAGACAGGCATTTAGACAAAAATTTATTCCTTATGAATGTGCAAATTCTGCCGAAAAAATATTCAACGAAGTAATACAGTAACTTAATACTACAATCGGAGGAATTTATGAATAGTATAAAATCACTATACCTCAAGTATAAAGAAATTATTATGTATCTTATTATGGGCGGACTCACAACTGCCGTAAACTGGGTAACATATGCTGTACTGGTCAAAACCTTTAGCACCCCTGTTTCACTTTCAAACGTTGTGGCATGGATTGTTTCTGTGTTATTTGCCTACGTTACAAATAAAATATTTGTGTTTGAAAGCTACAGCTGGTCACCAAAATTTGTAATAAAAGAACTTTTTCTATTTGTATCGTCAAGATTTGTCACCGGACTTTTAGAAATGGTTGGAGTTCCTGCACTTGTTGCATATGGATTTGATTACCCTATACTTGGTATTCAAGGTATGTTAACAAAGATTATAGTCAGTGTAATCGTAGTTATTTTAAATTATGTATTTAGCAAATTACTTATATTTAAGGATGACAAAAAAACTGAAGAATAATTTTTAAGCCCAATATCTTTCGCCTGATGCGAGACATATTGGGCTTAACTTATACGGCAATCTATTTGTTATAATTTTTCTTTTCTTCTAAAATTCGATGTCTTATATATTCAAAAGTAGCTTTCTCTCCCTGCTCTGCATTCATCACAAGAAGATTTTCTATTTCATCCCTTGTTTTCAGATGAATACTTCTATGAGGTTTTCTGTGTTCAAAATATTCTAATGGCGACCTGTCCGTATATTTACTTCCATTATATATTTTACTGGCAGCCAATCTGTCACAAAACATCTCTGCTACATAATTATATGGCATGACCACAGGCTCATTTCTTTTTGTCTCCAAATTATAGTCAACCCAATACTCATAATGATGTTTATTTCTTCCCTTATGATGCATCCATGCTTTAGAATAACCAAATTTCTCCCGCTCTCCCTCATTGGGACTGCGTTTTCCTGTATAATATTTTACACCTGGAATAAATTCTGTGGGCGTATATTTTGATAAATCATGCCTCAAACCCTGCCATAATATTCCGGCTTTTGCACAATGTGCGATTACCTTATGTCTATGTCTGGTTATTGTTGAAAAATGTCCAAACAATCTTTTCCAAAAGTTCATTTTATCCTCCACATTACTTTATTGCATATTGTCATTTGTTCGCCTTTAATTCATTTACAATGTAATCTACAAATAACTTGATAATATGTATGTCTGTATTTTCATAAATCATTCTTGCACCAACCGCATCCTCAATCTCATTAAAAACTGCTTTACCATGATGAAAAATAAAATCAATGCCACCATAGTCTAACGGAAGTCTCTCAAGAATGCTCTCCACCATTTTAATCTCTCTTTGATTCAAAACATACGGCGTCGCCGCTCCACCCAAACTATAATTACTTTTGAAACTTTCTGTGGATATGCGCAGCATTGCCTGAACAACTTTGTTGCCTATAATATATACCCGCACATCTTTTCCCAAATCTGAACTACATTTTTGTATCACATATTTTTCCCCATTCATAGCCTGAATGGCTGCTTTTTTCTCTTTATCATTTCTTACTAAAAATACCTGATGTCCTCCATGGCCATTACAACTTTTGATAATATATGATTCGTCTGTTATCTCGCTGTCTTTCGATAGGAGCGGCATATATGGCACAATGCCTGTCAAATACTTATATGTTCTTTCTTTATCATTCGCAATCTCAGTTATTTTATAATGATTAAACACTCTTATACCAATCTGATAAAGATGTTTTGCTATCTTGGCATCTCTGCTCCTGTTTATCACGAAACCCGGTTTATTTTTATTTAAAAGCTCTTCAACATCCTGCTCTTCCAACACAATTACCCGTATATCTATATTATATTCTGCAAATCCTTCTCTGATAAACTGCACAAATTTTTTGTTTTTCAAATAATCTTCTCTATAATATATAACCCATCCTGTCATTCTGTTTCCAATATCCTTCAATTTTTATTCAACTTGTGTCAAAATATACTCTATAATTTTTTCTGCCACGTTCACTCCTGTGCAATCATATATATTTTTAAAATGTGCATTAGAATTAACCTCACAAAGAATTGGCTCTCCCACTTTTCCAAACATAATGTCAACTCCTGCAAAATCCAATCCCAGTTCTCTGCAAACCTTTAATGCCATTTCTATCTGTTCTTTCGCAGGCTCATATTTTTCCATCACACCACCGTTGGTAATATTAGCACGAAAGTCTTCTTTGTTGATACGTTTCATAGCTGTCACTACACGATTTCCCACAACGTGTATTCTCACATCTTTTCCCCTAGAGCTTTCAATGTATTCCTGCATAATAAAATCACAATGACCAATTGCCTTTATTTGTTCCACTGCTTCATAATAATTATGTACCATATACACCTGTTCTCCAAAAGAACCTTTATTTTCTTTTATAATCATCGGATAGCCAAGGCTCCCCTCTACCTGCAATATAAAAGTGAAATCTTTATATTCCTTATCAAAAGTCATAGGTGCACAAAAAGTTTTTGGCATTTTAATATCTGTATTTTTTAATTTTAAAAAGGTAAGTGATTTATCATCACAAATTTCTATTACCTTTGCAGAATTAAAAACCTGAAATCCCTCTGCCTCTAACATCTTTGCCAATTTAATATCTTTATCCCAAAATATAATAAAATCAGGTCTGGCTCTCCAATCAATCTTTTGTGGACTGACCGGCAGTATCGATGCAAGCTGGTCATTTGGTATAACCCTCAACTCACACTCTTTCTCTTTTGCTGCCGCAACCAGCCAGTCATATATCTCGTCAAACTTTTTACTTTTTAAATATCCATTTACTACCAGCCATCCTGTTTTCATTATATACCTCCAAATATTTCTTGTTTTTTAACAGCAAAGAACGGTTAAGGCCCCCTTGCCATTAACCGTTCCGGACTGAAAAATATGTTAGTATACTTATGAGTCTTAGGAGAGACTCATCTCCGACAGACTTTTCTGCCCTGTCTGAGATTTAAGTATTAGGTACTACTTTTTTATTATAACAAATATTTATTATTATTCAATATTCTTTTGTGTATTTTGCCTTTCACTATATTAGTTTTTATGATAATATTGTCTAATAAACATAACTTTTGGAGGATAATTCTAATGAGCAATTTAAATTCTACAACAAATAACAAGAATGCCAGCGGAAAAAAAGATAATAACTTATTATATATCATTATTTTTTCTTTATTGATTATAGCAGCTATTATTATTGCAGTTATTTTAAGACCGGGAACAGAAAATTCCTCTAATGACTCTGCGAATAATGGCGTTACACAGGCAGCTACTGCCGGTTCCATTTCTATTGTTTCTGAATCCGGAGCCCAGGATGCCACCGTGAACTCTAAGATTCCAAATGCCCGAAAAGTTAAATTTTCAAAGTCACATAAAGACATTGAAAATTACGAAAAAAAGCAAAAAGACACATTGGATGGAAATTACTCTGAGGCTTCTGATGGATATTCATACCTGACATATCAATTTGACCCTCAGAATGCGCCTACATTTTTTGGAACAAATGTAGCTGCCGCAGATATTAATGCGCTATTGCAATATGTGTTTTATAATGACAGTCTATCAGAGATTCGTTTACAATATGGTTCCATTGGAGAAAATGCCTATAATTCCATTATATCAAATATTAGCGGACAATATGGAGATTCCACTTACTCCAGAACCTACTCTAATGGCAATAAGGAAAGCTGGTGGAAAACAAAAACAGTTACATTGACTGTATATTATCAGGATAGCAGCGTAAGTTTATATTATAGAAAAAATTAAAGAAAAAAGAAAAGAGGGAGTAATATTACTCCCTCATAAATCCAAGATATCTGGTTCCCTGAAACGAAAGTTTCCCTTTATCTCCTTCTATTAGCATTCCATATTCATTACCATTCAAGTTCAATTCTATTCTATCTCCGCTATCTACCTGAAACGTAACATAATACATTGTGGTATGATATCCATAATTTCCTGCCATCTCTCCCGCATTCGCATGATGGTGATATGATACATCCGTTCTCTTTGATACTACAGACGCGTCTACCGTCAGCCTTGGTGAATTATTATTTTGATTCCATCTGCCAACACTTCTCGCTATGTTAACAATAAAAACACCAATTACAAGAAAAAAAACTATAAAAAACATTAACTCAAATAGTCCAAAATTAAATCCTAACATATCTTTCTCTTTCTTTTAACTCATTTTTCATAGGTCATTTTACACTATTTTTTATTATACAACAATTCAATATTATTTTACAATATCTGATTTAAACTCTATTTCAGTATAAGTTTTATCTACCTTAAATAAAATATTTTCAAATAACTTTCTATGTGCTGTCTCGTTATTCGAGGAACATTTTTTGTATAGTTCATCCGCAATATCGTAAATCTTATATGTCACAGCATCTGTATATACATATGTTCCATCTGATAGTTCTGCATAAGCCTTAATTTTCCATGTTGTCGTCCATTCTAATGTAGATTGATTGACAAACTGCATTGTCATAGCATAACTCTTTGCTATATCTGATTCCGAGCAAACTATTGGCATCATTCCTTTTGCTTCTGTACTCTCGATGCTTTTCACATAGGTGTCTGATTCTTTGGTGAAATCTGATAATGAGTACACAACTCCGGAGCTTACGACATCAACACCATTGATTTGGGAATCCACAGAATAAACTGTTCTCATTCCATTCACACTTGAATTGATTTGGAACCCATTAATTTCTATTCCTCCATCAATTGTTTTAATGTATTCACTTGCCGGAATAAATTTACAATAATCAATATTTGCTACATAATGTTCTGTCGATGTAGTGACATACTTTATGTAAACCTTATGTTTTCCTGCGGTTATCTCCCTATCTAATTTTCCTTTGACTTCTCCGTAATCCGCCCAAGATGCCGCATTATTAGGGAGCTCAACTGTTCCTACCTTATTATCCATGCTGTCAACATATATTTCTGCCTTTCCATTTGCAACAGATTTCGGACTGGAATAACAAATACATATTCCTCCAGCATTTTTACCAAAAGTAACATTGTCATATTCCATGATTACTCCGTTATTAATACCACCAATATTATGTCCGCCACTTGCATTGGAATTAGTATCTATTACACCACCCTCATTTGCTGTAAAATGCTCTGCCTCAATAATATCATATGCATCAAAAGTTCTTGTAGTAGGCTCTGGCGTTGTTGTCTCCACAGCAGTATTTTTTACCAATTCAAATGATGTAATATCAAATTTTAATCCCTGTGGCGCCTGACCCAAATCTAAAAATAACTGAATATTTTCTTTTGATGTAAAAGTAAGTTCCAGCTCGTTTGCTCCGGAATTTAATATATATAACTTCTCGGCTTCTGAATTTTCCTCCTTGAAGCGTATCTGTTTTGATGTTGCCATATTAGAATTTACTTTTATTTTGCATGTATATTTATTACCGGCAACTGCATCCAACTGTTTCGTCTTTAACTGGATTCCCCAATCAACTCCACTTGCCTTATCTATATATACACCGAAATCATTATATGATTTTCCATCCTTGTATCTTCCTGTTGGTTCATTTGCCCAGCCTGATGCAAAATATACAGACCAGTAGGAAAGCTCTGTCCAGTTGGCAGCTGCTGCTACATACCCAGGCATTGTATTTACAGTTGTTGTCTCTTCCGGCTTTTGTCCTGCCGCTGATAAAACTGCACTGTATGCATTCACAAATCCATAAGCATATGTATAATCCCTACCTGTCTCTCCTATGTCTCTGGCTGTGTCGATAAGAATTTTTCTTACAGTATCACTATTTAAACCTGGATTTACACTATACATCATTGTCACGACACCTGCTACCATAGGGCTTGCAAGAGATGTACCTCCCGTAATATATGTAGTATCGCCCGGACCCGGTGCATAAATATTTACACCCGGTGCACATATATCCTTTTTCCAGCCACGATTGCTTGTTCCGGCTATTGTATAATTAGCATCCACAGATATCACGGAGATTGTATTTGCATAATCAGAAGGATAACATTCTACATCACTTCCATTATTTCCGGCGCCACTCACAACCGTTCCCCCTGCCGCAACAAATCTGTCAATCGCTGCTTTTTCTACATCATTTGCCCCCTCATGGGCCAAACTGAGATTGACGACTTTCGCATTACATCTCAATGCATAATCAAGACCAACTGCAATTTTATCCACATACATCTCAATTTTAATATTAATTAAATCAACAACATCATTATTGATACAGCTTGCAACACCTGCTATCTGCGAGCCATTGTTTGCTGTCGCTCCAATTACACCCGCTACATTAATACCATGCATGTTAATATATTGTTGTGTACTTTGACTTAACGGAATCGAACTTCCATCACTCAATATTTCCGCAGACAAACCGGAACTGGCTCTCAAGTCAACACAGTTCATATCCGCTCCACCATCAATAACTGCCACCTTAACTTTTGAATGATTCACCGTTCTAATATATTTCCATGTATCTACTACATTCATGTTTCTCAGATAATATTGATCTGCTGCAAACGGGTCATTTACCAGTTCCTGAGCTTCTGTAAGCTGTTCCACCCGGTCATTCTTAGCTGTATGAATTGTTTCATTATAAGTTCCATAGGCCTTAACTGCTTTTTCCACTGTAAAACCTAATGAATTTTTCACTTTCACCAAATAGGTTCCATCCGAGTTTTTATGTATATACTCACACTCACCGTATTGGTCCTTTACAATTGCCTTAATTTCTTCCTCTGTGACATCCGCACCAAAACTTACAAGGGAATATCCGGCCTCATAAGATAGCTCGTCGGCGTTCTCTCTTTCTTTTGCTGCCTCTTTATAATCATTTAATATAGAGTCCGCTTCTTTGTTTACACTATTTTCAAAGTCTTTCAATTGCTCCTTCTCATTATTTTCATAATATGTTGTTAGAACTTTATTCACTGCTGCCTTGAAATCATTTCCCTTTAATTCATTGACTTCATCTGCTGCCCTACTACCGCTTTTTTTTGCAACAGTCGCAATTTTTTTTAATTCTCTGTTGCTGATAGTATATTTTTTTATCTTTGTTCTGCCTGCTGCTTTTGCTGTCGTATTAGATAGCTCACTTTTTGGTATAACCAGACATGCTAACAATACGATACATAACAAAATTCCCAATAGTTTTGTTTTCTTTCTGTTCATTCTTTGCACCTCTCCTTTTTATTTTACTAAGACATGTTATCAGTAACATTATTGTACTATAAAATAAGAGGTAATAAAATAATTTTATTTTTATTCTATTCTTTTGTTTTTTATATTTCAGGTTAGTTTTAGCCTCGCTCTAAATATGAAACTTTTTAAGAATTAGTAATAATATGTAAAAAGTTCGAGAATTTGTGGGAAGGATTTTGGGTTTTATCTACATCTTATTAAATCTAATCCTTATTCTATTATTCATTCGAATCTTATTTTTAAGAAGTCTAGTTTTTTATTCTTCAAATCTATACCGATTATAGTTCATAATTAATTTAAGACAACACCTTATGTGAAGAAACGGAAACGATTATGGCAACTGTATTATGGAAATGAAAAGGATTATTATTCCTTTGAATAGTTTAGTAGCGCAGTAGAAGAATATACATAATAATAGAACTCAGGCAAAAACAAAATGGATGCCACCTGTTAAATTAAGGATAGCATCCATGTGTTTAGCCAAGTTCTTAATATGTATCCAACATTCTGGATACATATCACCCCTCCTTCTTGTAATAAACTTATTCAATTTCTAAAAGTTGTTGTTCATTAATATAAACATTTCTTATTATATTTAAATCTAACAAATCGTCAAATTGGTTAGTGTATTGAACTTTAGTTGTACCATTTAATTTACAACCGGATTCACTAAACGTATTATCACTATTGCTAAGGTTTTTAATAAGATTACTATTTTCGCCCTTTATAACAATATTCAAATCATTCATTTCATTGTTTGTTAGAAGTCTTAATCCTAATGGCGAAACATATAGAATATTATCATTATATTTAAATTTTCTACAATTATCACTAAATTTTAAATCGAAAGTATATTGTTTATATTCGTTATTAACTTTTTCTTCTGTATCAATCATTTTAATACAATTATTTAAGTCTATATTTTCTAAATCATTTGTGCTGATGTCAAATGATGCATAAACAAATAATTTATTATTCGCATATTCTGCATATTTATTAAAAGTTCCCGATGCTTCATATTCAAATATAAATCGTCCATCTTTTCCAAATGATTTTATGGTTTTATTATAGTTATCTATATCAGATTCAACTTTGTTACCATTTTTATCGCAAATTGAGAATACTAAATATCCAAATTGTGTATTCTTTTCACATAAGCTTTCTTCTAAAGAAATAATATAATTATCAATTTCTATTTTCTGATTTTCTTGTGTTAATATGTTTTTAACAATACTTTCCTGTTCTTCATTATTTGAAAAGAAAAACTGAAATATACTTTTATTTAAATAAGCATATGTGATTATATTTGATGCAAAAAGTAAAAGTATTATTGTAATTAAAGCAATCACTATCTTTTTTTTCATGTTAGTCTCCTTATTACAAATATTAAATATGTTTATAATCTAAATATGCATTATACGATAAATCACTATAATAATTTGTAGATGAGCCAGAAACTCCAACAGATATTCCTTCTGAGCCAATAGAGATACTAGGCGAGATACTTTTATTAGTCATTGCATGGTTATATGATGTAGCAAAAATAACATATTTTTTTTCGTATCTGCATTGAAACTTTAATTCTATATATTCATCATCATAATATTCGTAAACATATTGTGTTGCTTTTATATTCATATCTTTTCTATTTCCAAAAAGATTTACTTTACATGTCACACCATCAACAGTGTTTTTAAATGCATCTGGATGAGTTTCATTTTTTTTAGTATATTTACCATAGCCAGTGAGACAACGATATGTTACTGTGTGTTTACATTTAGCAGTATTTCTTATTACATTACCATTTTTAACTGTAACTCCAAATACATCCACGTTTCTATAATAAGCCTCATCTAACCAATAGGCTTTGGCTGTAACATAAATTTTACCTTTCTTTTCAAATTGGCATGCATATATTGTTTGTTTTACCTTATTCTTTGTTTTAGGATGATTCCAATCCTCATAAAGAGGTTCTTTAGCATCAACATCAGTAGGTATAATTCCTAATGACTTACCAATTTCTTCGAATGGAGATTCGTCTTCTTCATAATCGATTTTATCTTCTTCTATTCTTTCCTCAATTATATTATCGATTTCATCATTTTTCATTTCTGTAACAGTACCATTTTTTTCTTCATCCACGGATACATAATCAATATATACAGATGTATTTATTGATCTATTTAATTCATCAATTGTTTCTTCATCCTAATCATTGATTTCTTCATCAAAAATTCCTTTAATTGTCCTACTCTGTTTTGTATTTTTTTAAGCTTTGAAACTTCGCTGATTATATACTATATTATTATTTTATTCAATATATTTTTCACAAACGTTGAAAAAACGACATGAACGTCGTTTTACATAGATGCAAACTTTTTGTTCGCAGAAATATATCTCTTTTTCGTTTCTGTATATTTTCTAACACTAATATATGCTTTTTTATCTCCCAAAAAATACACAAATTCTTTGTCTAAATGTTCGACAGCATTTAAATTAATTAAAAAAGATTTATGACACTAAAAAAAAACATACTCTTCCAGTTTTATTTCCAATTCATTGATTTTCTCATTACATTCATAACATCTATCTATTGTGTTTATAATAGACCCCCTTATTAAGATTACGCTGAATACTTATTCTCATGTGATATAGCGAACTAGAAAACGTGCTGTGAGTATACTTGAGAATGCAATAAAACAGGGGCATAGAAAAATTTGAAAATTTGAAAAGGTGCTGAATACACCAAAGATAAAGGGCTTGCACACAGATTTGTGTACAAATTTGTGTGCAAAATTTGATATATACAATATGTGTACAAAAATTAATATTGATATTTTTTAATCTAAAATCGTATGCTACAACTCTTTTGCATGAAAAGGACGAAGTTCGAATCCGCACCTACTGTGCTTCTTCTCACTTCACGGCATTCGCAGTTGAATGATTCAATATGAGCAGTGCCACAGCTCGAAAACCCCTGGTTTTCTCGCTGATGCGGCATTCGCCGCATAAAATAAAAAGAATAAAATTGGGCATGAAAGCAAGCTTTCACCCAATTTTATTCTTTCCATTTTTACACTGCTCATTGCTTACGCACAAAGAAAAGTACCACCCCAAACAATTTAATGCTCGAAACGGTACCCGCGTGCGCCTCCAGGGGCTCGAACCCTGCACACCCTGATTAAGAGTCAGGTGCTCTACCAAATGAGCTAGAGGCGCAAATATTAATATGTCTTGTCTTTAGCGACAATGGTTATTATAATACGACATGGAAAAAATTGCAACAACTTTTTTACATTTTATTTTCATTTTATTTCTATCTTTTTAATATTTTTCCCTTGTACTTATAATTAATTGTATTTATACTTATTATAATATACAAAGCAATCATATTTATTACTAAAAATTGCTTTTAATTTATAAATGACAGGAGTTTTTCATGGACAGCAAAAAAAATAAGTTTCAAGGTAACAGCAGATACTTTACAATTGCCATTTACAGTATTGTATCTGTTTTCATTATGGCGGTAATTGTAAAAGCAGTTTTCTTCTGGGAATCTACTTCTGCCACATTAAGCACTTTTTTTTCAACCATGTCGCCATTTTTAATTGGAATCCTTATCGCATTCCTTATTAATCCTTTAGTTTCATGGATGCGTAAAACTTTCTTTAAAAAATGGCTTCATATAAAAAATGATGCACTCAATAAAATACTTGCTATCTTCTTTTCATATTTATTAGTCATCACTATTTTAACAGTAGGGCTAATGTATCTGATACCTGAAATTATAGATAGTCTCAATCAACTACTCGAGAAAATGCCTGATTGGGGAAATTCCATCATGGATTTCATAAATAATCTTGCAAAAAAATATCCGGATATTGATTTTAAATATATTCAAGATTCTGTAACCAATGCGGATTCTACATTACAGAATACACTCAGTGATTTTATTAAAAAAATCACTACTACAATTGTTATAACCGGTATGAGTGTTATTCGTTTTGTTTTTAATTTTATCGTAGCCATTATTGTTTCATGTTATCTTATTATTGATAAAAAAATACAGGCAAGAGGTATTCAGCGTGTTATTTTCGCTTTTTTCAAATATCCTCGTGCCAAAAGAATTTGGAGTATTATCAACCGTTCACTAAAAATATTTAGTAACTTCTTTGACGGTAAAATGATTGACTCCCTTATCATGGGAATCTTGTGTTTTATATGCATGATGATTATAAGCCTATTTGGAGTAACCGGATTTTCGGATTGCGCTCTTTTAGTTAGTATTATTGTTGGAGTTACAAATATGATTCCATATTTTGGTCCTTTCCTTGGAGGAATCCCTAGTGTGTTACTACTATGTATTTATTCTCCAAAAAGCGCATTGATTTTTGGTATTCTGATAATTGTTCTTCAGCAAATTGACGGAAATCTTATTGGTCCAAAAATTTTAGGAGATTCTACAGGTCTTAGACCTTTATGGATTATTTTTGCAATTACCCTTGGCGGATGGCTCGCCGGTGTTTTTGGTATGTTACTTGGAGTTCCTTGTGTAGCTGTTATTACCGGTCTTATGGAAGATTATGTAAACGAAAAGTTAGATGCCAAAAACATAGATTTGCCTGTAATAAAAAACGAAAAAGTCAGGAAAGAAAAATATAAATTTCCTCCAGATAAATTTAAAAAGAAAACTACAAAATAGCGCTCTATAAGAAAGCAGCCACACTTATAAACCGTGTAGCTGCTTTCTTATTATCTCTTGGCGATTAATTTATGTATTGGATTTCCCATTGCCGAAAACTTGCTTTCGTATTCAGTCATCACATTCCCAATCATCTGTTCTTTATCATTATGTAAATCCCATGTTTGGGCAACAAGTGTCCATCCTGCTTCCTTTACCTGGTCAAGAGAAAATTCAAATAACAAATCATTATCCGTTTTAAACTCTACAATTCCATCTTCTTTTAAAATGCTATCATATCTTTCGAAAAACTGTTTTGACGTCAGTCTTCGTTTTGCATGTCTGTCCTTTGGCCATGGGTCAGAAAAATTAAGATAAATTCTATCGATTTCCTCCCGTTCAAACACATCACATATGTATTCTGCTTCCATTCTTATAAGCCTAAGATTTGGCACATCTAATTCTTCACATTTTTCTATTGCCCGAATAAGTACACTGGAGTATTTTTCTATTCCCACATAATTGATATTCGGATTTTCTAATGCCAACTGAGTTATAAATTTACCTTTCCCCATTCCAATCTCTATCCTTATCGGATTATCATTTCCAAACTCATCATTCCATTTTCCTTTTAACTGCCGTGGTTCATTAATTGACAATCCGCTCTCTGCAATTGCCTCTCTTGAACCCGGAACATTTCTCAATCTCATATCTCTCTTTTCTCCTTCAATATTCTGCCATATACTTCTCATAAGTATATTAAATTCTTCGCCCTTATTTGTTCTTTAAAATTTTAATTTCTTTTATTAACTTTTTCAAGTTTTTATTGTATTTTTTTCAAAAAGTGCTAAAGTAATACATGAAGTACCAAAGAGGGTAAATCTTTAAACCTTACCCTTGCTTTTCTGTCTCGGTAAGATTGAATACCGGGGCTTTTTATCTATATACGAACATTTTTACGTTTTTTCAATAATGTATTATAAATGGTTATATTGAGATACTAATTTGGTACTAGTATTTTCCTATATTATAAGGAGGCTGCACATGAATCAAGATATTAACAGTATCATTAACCAATTAGCGGAAATTGATTCTGCTTCCGCAAAGATTATGCAACAAACTCAAAACGAGAAAACAAAATATGCAGAATATATCAATCAACAAAAACAACAGTATGATGAAAAATTACAAAAAGAAATTGATATTGCTATTTTGGAATGTCAGAAGCAGATGGATGAAAAAAGTAAATTAGAAATTGAAAAATGCAAATCAGATTGTAATAAAGAAATAAAACAGCTTGAAACTATTTTTAAGGACAAAGGTTCTGACTGGGCTGACCATATATTTAATAATATTATAAAGGAGTGAGCCTATGCTTAACGGGAAGCTTACAACTTACAGTGGCATGACAACCAAAATCAGAGCAATGAAGAAACGGCTGATATCCGAAGCACAATATAATGAAATAGCAAACATTTCTACCGTTTCGGATTTAATTAATTATTTACAGATGTTTCCTTCATATGCAGGTGTTCTTGCCAATATTGACGCTGCTTCTGCCCATCGTGGTGAAGTTGAAGGAAAGATGACTTTTTCTACTTATTATGACTTTTCCAAAATATTTCACTTTGCAGGAAATTCACAGAAACGTTATCTTGAGTTTTATTTTATGAAATATGAAATTGCCACATTAAAAGCATGCATGAGAAATATTATGGACAGTCGAAACGACACAATACCGGTTTTAGTAGATAAGCATTTTAAGCGTCATTCAAAATTAAATATAGACAAACTTATAAATTCATTAACCATTGAAGAGTTTATTGAAAATTTGTCCGGTTCCGTTTACGAAAAGGTAATTAAAAAGATTTATGAATTTGAAAATCCTATACTATTTGATTACGAAATGTCATTAGACCTTTTCTTTTTCAATTATATATGGAATAATCAGGACAAATTTATACCAAAGGGCGAAAAGAAATATTTCCAAAATTCATTTGGAGCTCAGGTGGATTTACTAAATATTTTATGGATATACCGTTGTAAAAAATATTACACGGTGTCAGATTCACAAATTTATTCGTTTCTAATCCCAATATATTATAACCTTGACCGCTCAAATATTAAGGCACTGGTGGAAGCAGAAAACGATTATTTGTTTTTTGAATTAATAAACAATTGTTATTATGGTAGAAATTACGGATTTGATTACACACAATCTATGGAATCTCAATTTGGTGGTATCCTAAATTCTATATATATGAATGATTTCAAAGATGCGCCTTATTCCTTAGCTTCCATAAATGCATACTTTCATTTAAAGAATCTAGAAGTTGCAAAAGTAGTAACCGCTATGGAATGTATTCGATATGGATATTCACCAGAGGTTATTACCCAATATATAAATCAAAAGAAAGGGGTATTGTAATGATTGAAAAAATGAGTTTTGTAACATTGGCAGGACCAAAAACAGAAATCGACTATCTTGTTACTCATTATCTAAGCAAACATGATATCCATTTAGAAAATGCCCTGACTGAATTTAGTTCTTCGGAACAATTTACAACCTTTACAGAAGAAAATCCATTTAAAGTTTCTCTCAATAAAGGTCATGAATTAATGAATCTTATAAAAAATCCTGAAAAGGTTCAAATAGAAAAAATTAAGATTCCCAGTGCAGAAAAGTTTATCGAAAAAATCGAAGATGAACTGGCTGATGTGAGGGACAATATTTCAGAACTAAATGAAAAAATACAGGCTTTGGATACTGATTATAGCATACTGGCGCCTTTTAAGACTTTAAACTATACATTAAAAGGCATTTACGATATGGAATTTTTCAAATATCGTTTCGGAAAAATTCCGAGAACAAATTTTGACAAATTTGAATCATATCTGGACCCTGATATGAATGCTATTTTTATATCCACTTTAATAGAATCAGAATACGTTTATGGTGTATTCTTTGCACCTACGGAATATTTTGATGAAGTTGAAAAAGATTTTAGAAATATTCACTTTGATGATATTGCAATACCAAAAAAATACAAAGATTTTCCAAACAGCGAATGTATTAATATTGCAAAGAAAAAAGCTGAGCTTGAAGAAGAGATAAAATCTCTGGAAGCTCAAATTAATGAAATTATTGAAAAAAACAAAGTACGGCTTGTGTCAGCTATCAGAAGAATAGAAACTGCATATAGTAATTTTGATGTTAGAAAATTAGCGGCAGTTACCAGAGACTCCGGAGTAACTTTTCAGGTTCTCTGTGGATGGATGACAACGAAAGAAGCTAAAAAACTACAGAAAGAAACCGATAATGATGTAAATGTTGTATGTATTGTAAGCGAAGATGTCACAGACCATAAGACGGAACCGCCAACAAAATTAAAAAACTTTAAACTAATCAGACCTTTTGAAATGTTTGTTAGAATGTACGGGCTCCCTGCATATAATGAATTTGACCCTACCCTATTTCTGACAATTACTTATGCCTTTATTTTTGGTATTATGTTTGGTGATTTGGGACAGGGATTATGCCTGATGATTGGCGGAGCCATATTATATAAAGTTAAGAAAATGGATTTAGCAGGCATTGTATGTGCCGCAGGTGTATTTTCATGTATATTTGGCGCTATATTTGGAAGTTTTTTCGGTTTCGAATTTGACTCTCTAATCAGCCCATTACATTCTATGATAAAATTACCTTTTCTTGGAGAGATAAATTGGGTATTGGTAGCCGCTTTTCTTTTTGGTTCCTTTGTAATATTGACAACAATGATTTTAAATATTGCAAATGCTATCAAACAAAAAAACCTTGGAAAGGCATTGTTCGGTCCAAACGCCATTACCGGTTTCATTTTTTATGCAAGCATAATTGGTGTAATTTTTCTATATATGACAGGAAATCCGTTACCCGGAACACTTTTACTTATAGTAATGTTTGTGATACCACTGATACTGATTTTCCTTGAAGAACCATTAAAAAATATTATAAAGAAAAAGAAACCGATTGAGGAATCCGCCGGAATTTTTGCGGCAACCGCATTTTTTGAAGTCTTTGACTATTTGCTGACTTACCTCTCCAATGCACTATCATTTCTACGTATCGGAGTATTTGCAATCAGTCATGCAGCTATGATGCAGGTTGTTATGACGCTTGCCGGAGCGGAAAACGGAGGTACGCCAAATATCCTTGTAGTAATCATAGGAAATATTCTTGTCCTGGCAATGGAAGGGTTAGTTGTTGGCATTCAGGTACTTCGTCTTGAATACTATGAGATTTTCGGACGTTTTTATGAGGGAAGCGGACGTGAATTTATACCATACAGAAAAAAATTTAAAAAGTAGAAAATTAAATACTAGGAGGATTTTATTATGTTAATTAATGTTTTATTTTTAGTTGCTTTGGTACTTACAATTGTACTCCCTTTATTGGTTTATTTTATTGGAGAACAGAGTAAAGGTCGTTTTAAGAGAACAGTTCTCACAAACTGTGCTGCCTTCTTTGGTATTTTTCTCTTTGCAACAATTTTCTTATTTACAGAAACAGCAAATGCTGCCGTTGCTGCTGATGCAACCATATCCAGCGGCTTAGGATTAATTGCTGCCGGCCTTGCAATCGGTCTTTCCTGTATTGGCAGTGGATATGCCGTTGCCAGCTCAGCAAGTGCTGCACTTGGTGCATTAAGTGAAGATTCCAGCGTTTTTGGTAAAGCCCTTATCTTTGTTGCTCTTGCAGAAGGTATTGCTCTTTGGGGATTTATCGTTGCATTCCTTATCTTAACTCACGTTGCATAAATAAACGTGTCCTTGGAGGCATATATGAAAATGTATTTAATCAGCGACAATGTAGATACTTTGACAGGCATGCGCCTAGCGGGTGTCGAAGGCGAAGTTGTACATGGACGCAAAGAAACAAAACAGGCCGTAGAAAAGATTTTAGAAGACAAACATCTTGGTATACTGCTGCTTACTGAAAAATTAAGTTTAGAAATTCCTGAACTAATCGACGATATTAAATTAAACAGGAAACGCCCTCTTTTAGTGGAAATTCCTGATAGACACGGCTCAGGAAGACAACCGAACTTCATTACAAATTATATTAATGAAGCCATTGGAATCAAACTTTAGAAAGGATGTAAGGCAAATGACGATAGAAGAAAAGATGGAACACTTCAGGAGTATTTCTCTTGAAAGTGCAAATAATCAGAGTGCTGAGTCTTTAAGCAATTATAAAAAGTCATTGGATGATGAGCTGGAAGTTCATAAAGAAAATTCTGCACGTCTTGCTGAAGAATCCAAGCGTGCCCAGCTCAATCAGGTTCGCGCAAATTCAAAAAAACAGCTCTCTTCTGCACAGATGGCAATAAAAAAGGATTTGACAAAGAAACAATCCGAAATAAAGTCAAAGGTTTTTGAAATTGTGCGCAAAAAAATAGCAGAATATAGAAAAACCCCTGAATATATCACACATTTAAAACATCAAATTGAGAGCGTATTAGATGAATATAAAGAGAACAATATTACAATTTATATCGATTCCGAAGATTCACTATTGCTTGACGAATTAAAATCATATTTTAATTGTGATATCCAGATTTATGATAAAGATTTTCTTGGAGGTACGAGAACTATTGTACCGGAGAGAAATATACTTATTGACCATTCTTTTAAGACAAGATTGATAGAAGAACAGGAAAAATTTGCAATCACATTGTAGGAGGCAGCCAATTGGAAAAGACAGGTAAAATTTATGGAATAAACGGACCTGTCGTCTATATTAAAGGAAAAACAGACTTTAAAATGGGCGAAATGGTCTATGTTAGTTCTGAAAGGTTAGTCGGAGAAGTAATTGGACTTACCTCAGAAATGACTACGATTCAAGTATATGAAGAGACGAGTGGTCTAAAACCCGGAGAATTAATTTATGGTACTGACAGCGCTATTTTCGTGACGTTAGCACCTGGCATTATCAACAATATTTTTGATGGTATTGAAAGACCTTTAAGTGAAATAGAAAAACAATCAGGTGCATTTATATCCAGAGGTGTCAATGTTAATTCTCTTGATATCGAAAAAAAATGGGATGTACATGTCACTGTCTCTGTTGGCGAATATATTTCAGGTGGTACGATTATAGCCGAAACGCAGGAAACCCGTGCCATTATCCACAAATCTATGGTTCCTCCATACATAGAGGGAACTGTTATTGATGTGGCAGAAGATGGACAATACACAATTAATGATACAATTGTAACCATAAAAAAAGAAGATGGAACTATTATTGACCTATCTCTTACACAAAAATGGCCTATCAGGCAACCGCGACCAACCAATAAAAGATATGGAACAACCCAGCCTCTTGTTACCGGACAGAGAATTATGGATACCCTCTTTCCTTTGGCAAAAGGCGGAACTGCTGCAATTCCCGGTGGATTTGGTACCGGAAAGACAATGAATCAGCACCAGATAGCAAAGTGGGCTGATGCAGATATTATTATTTATATTGGCTGTGGTGAACGTGGTAATGAGATGACACAGGTTTTAGAAGAATTTTCAGAATTAATTGACCCAAAATCAGGAAACCCGCTTATGGATAGAACAACACTCATTGCCAATACAAGCAATATGCCTGTTGCAGCCCGTGAGGCAAGCATATATACAGGTATTACTCTCGCAGAGTATTACAGAGATATGGGATATCATGTTGCCATTATGGCCGACTCTACTTCGAGATGGGCCGAGGCTCTTCGCGAATTATCCGGACGTCTTGAAGAAATGCCTGCAGAAGAAGGCTTCCCTGCATATCTTGCCAGCAGACTATCTGCGTTTTATGAGAGAGCAGGGTATATGGAAAATCTGAACGGAACCGAAGGCTCCATTTCTATTATCGGAGCTGTCTCCCCACAGGGCGGTGACTTTTCTGAGCCGGTAACTCAAAACACGAAACGTTTTGTACGCTGTTTCTGGGGACTTGATAAATCACTGGCATATGCAAGACATTTCCCTGCAATACATTGGCTTACAAGCTATAGTGAATATGTTGATGAATTGGCAAACTGGTATAATACAAACGTTGGTCCTGATTTCGTGTCATGCAGGGCTAAGATTTTAGCACTTTTAAATCAGGAAAGTTCATTGATGGAAATAGTCAAATTGATTGGAAGCGACGTCCTGCCGGACGACCAAAAATTAACACTTGAAATTGCCAGAGTCATACGATTAGGATTTTTACAGCAAAATGCTTTTCATGACCAGGATACATGTGTCCCATTAAAAAAACAACTTTTAATGATGAAAACGATACTTTATCTATATGAAAAAGCATCAAAACTCATTGCCATGGGACTGCCAATGTCTGTGTTAAAGGAAAACAATATTTTTGAAAAAATAATTTCTATTAAATATGATATTCCAAATAATAAATTAAGTATGTTTGATGACTATAAAGTTGCCATTGATAATTTCTATGCAGAAATTATGGCTGAGAATGCATAAGGAGGTGCCATATGGCTATTGAATATTTAGGATTAAGTGAAATCAATGGACCGCTTATTGCATTAGAAGGTGTAAAAGATGCGGCTTTTGATGAAATCGTAGAATTTTCACTTAACGATGGAGAAGAAAAACGCCTCGGACGTATTATTGAAATATATGAGGATAAAGCAATTATACAGGTTTTTGAGGGGTCTGAGGGAATGTCTCTCACCAACACCCACACAAAACTTACAGGGCATGCAATGGAAATTTCACTCTCACCGGATATACTGGGAAGAACATTTAATGGTATCGGTCAACCGATAGATGGTCTTGCTCCTATTAACGGAGAAAAACGTGATGTCAATGGTATGCCGCTCAATCCGGTCAGCCGTGAATATCCCCGCAACTATATCAGAACAGGTATCTCTGCCATTGACGGACTTACTACTCTGATTCGAGGACAAAAGCTCCCTATTTTTTCAGGAAATGGACTTCCTCATGACCAACTTGCCGCACAGTTAGTAAACCAATCGTCTCTCGGTGACAGTGATGAAAAGTTTGCTATTGTTTTTGCAGCGATGGGTGTTAAAAATGATGTTGCCGATTTTTTCAAAAAATCATTTGAAGAATCAGGAGCATTGGAACATACTGTAATGTTCCTTAATATGGCAAATGACCCTGTTGTAGAGCGTCTGATTACTCCAAAGGTTGCCCTCACAGTTGCAGAATATCTTGCCTATGAGAAAGATATGCACATTCTCGTAATCTTGACAGATATGACAACCTTCGCAGAAGCTATGCGTGAGGTATCCTCATCCAAGGGAGAAATTCCTTCAAGAAAAGGTTATCCGGGTTACCTTTATAGTGAATTAGCTACAATATATGAACGTGCTGGCATTATCAAAGGAGCAAAGGGTTCTGTCACACAGATTCCGATTCTTACAATGCCAAATGACGATATTACACATCCAATTCCTGACCTTACAGGATATATTACAGAAGGTCAGATTACACTAGACCGTTCATTAAATGGTCAGGGTATATATCCGCCAATCAATGTTCTACCATCCCTGTCCCGTCTCATGAAGGACGGTATCGGAGAAGGATTTACAAGAGATGACCATCAGGATATTGCAAACCAGCTATTCTCTGCATATGCAAAAGTTGGTGACGCAAGAGCCCTTGCTTCAGTTATCGGTGAGGACGAATTATCACCTACAGATAAAAAATACCTTGAATTTGGCAAAGCATTTGAGGCAGAATTTGTCGGTCAGGGACTGGGAGTAAACAGAAACATTATCGAGACATTAAATCTGGGCTGGAAACTATTACACATCCTTCCAAAAGAAGAATTAGACCGAATAGATACCAAAATTTTAGAAAAATACTATGACGCATTCGCAGAAAAATAAGCACGAACGGAGTGAGTATTTATTTTTATCGAATGCGTCAGCGAAAAAATATAAAGTGCGACAGCACGACATCTGCGAAGCAGATGATTTTCGAGCTGTAATAGCAGAAAAATAAGCACGAACGAAGCGAGCATTTATTTTTTTCAAAAGCAAACAAAATAGGAGTGAGTTTATTATGAACTTAAACACAGTGCCTACCAAAGGTAATTTAATGTCTGCTAAAAGCTCCTTATCCCTTGCAAAACAAGGTTTTGAGCTTATGGACAAAAAGCGTAATATTCTAATTCGTGAAATCATGGATTTAAATGAAAAAGCCAAAAATATTCAGACAGAAATTGATATGACTTTTACAGAGGCATATATTGCCCTTGAAAAAGCCAACATTGAACTTGGAATAAAAAATGTAGAGACTTTTGCTTTTAATGTTACTCCTGAAAGCGACATACGGATTAAGACCCGAAGTGTCATGGGAACTGAAATTCCACTTGTAAAACATAGAGAAGAAATTCGTAATCCTGTTTATTCATTTTATGGAACTACAGAATCTTTAGATATGGCAAAATCCTGTTTTGAAAAAGTGAAAGATTTAACTATAAGACTTTCCATGATAGAAAATGCAGCGTATCGGCTCGCATACAATATAAAGAAAACTCAGAAACGTGCAAATGCTCTGAAAAATATAACCATTCCCAGTTATGAAACTTTAGTAAAAACAATCGAAAATGCTTTAGAAGAAAAAGAAAGAGAAGAATTTACAAGACTCAAAGTAATTAAATCACGCGTAAGTTAATTACCGGCTGATTTTCATGTCAAAACGAAATGACTGAAAGTCAGCTTTTTTATAACCAATATATGATTTCGTATAATTATTCTGTAGGTTTATTGATTTTTAGTAACTTTTTATGTACAATATAATCTGATTAATTATACAAAAAATGGAGTTTATTATGGTCAAATATAGATTAAAAAAATTAATTATTTTTACAATAATTTTAATTACTTTTAGCAGCATTTTTTCACAAACGCAATACTCTTTTTTTGATTTTAGCTGTATTTCTGTTTCTGCGGCTTCTAACAAAACAAAATGGCCCAGCGCACCATCACTATATGGTAAATCTGCTATATTAATGGATTCTTCTACCGGTACCATTCTTTATGAAAAAAAGTGTCATAAAAAAATGTACCCTGCCAGTATTACTAAAATAATGACTGCACTTCTCGCCATTGAAAACTGCAATCTAAATGATACTGTAGAATACTCAAAACATTCTATAAACAGTCTTGTATATGGGGATGCAAATATAGCATGTCAAATTGGTGAAAAAATGTCTGTAAAAGACTGCCTCTATGCCTTAATGCTTTCATCTGCCAACGAAACAGCGACAGCTCTTGGCGAACATATTACAGGTTCTATTGATAAATTTTCCGATATGATGAATCAACGTGCAGTCCAGGCAGGTGCAGACGGCGTTCATTTTAAAAATGCGAATGGATTACACGACCCCGACCACTATGTCACAGCATATGGCATGGCAATGATTATGAAAGACGCACTACAATATCAGGTATTCAGAGATATCATAAACACCGAAGTATATACAATTCCTAAAAATAACAAACGACATAAAAAGTTAATTTCATATCAGAGACATAAAATGGTCAGAAAATATAGTGGACACTATTACGATGGCATTATCGGCGGTAAAACCGGTTACACAGACCAGTCAGGCACAACACTCGTAACTTCTGCTGAGAGAAACGGAATGACTCTTATTACTGTTGTCTTAAATTCCAATGGTGATAATGTTTATAAAGATACCAAAGCGCTGCTTGATTATGGTTTTACAAATTTTAAAACATTAAATGTCTCAGAAAATGAAAGTAGATTTCAAAATAATAGCTCACAAAAAATTAATTCCCCTTTCACCACAACAAGCAAATCAATTTATATAGATGAAAAATCAACTATTATTATTCCAAAAAAAGTTAAACTATCAGACCTTTCTACAGAGATTTCCTATGGTCTTTCTGATGATAGTTTTGCATCTATTACATATAAATATGGGGACAAGCAGTTAGGTACAGCCAAAATTAAATATACCGAATTATCCTCAAAAAAAAATAATGAGACAAACATAACTTTAACTACAGATACTAAAAAAGATTCACAAAACTTAACAACAAATTCTAATATTGAAAACAAAACTACTGCTACTGTCAAAAGCAAAGATTCTAAAAAGGCAACTTTCCATATACCAAAAATTTTACTGCCAATTATTTTTGGTATTGTTGTACTTATTATAATTATTGTTATTGTCATATTTCAGCGTAGAAAAATAAACAAAATAAGAACTATGAAACGACAAAGAAATCGTTGATTAAATTTTAGGAGGTATTAATATGAATTGGGTAGCACCGATTAAAGACGAAGATACACTTCGTTTATTTGGGAACGCTTTAAAAGAAGTTGATTACAAATATTACATCATGTTTGAGCTTGGTGTCGGTACCGGTCTTCAGCTTCAAGACATTCTTTCTATAAAAAACAAGGATGTCAGAGGTAAAAAAGAAATTACTGTCGAAATAGGAACAAAGAATATAAAAAATACATTCCAAATTCCCGAAGAATTACAGGAAATTATTCGGGACTATACGGAGGGAAAAGACCCTGATGCTTATTTAATATTAGGACATAGCACCAATAACAAGCCGGTGTCCAGAGAGCAGGCATACCGCGTTCTTCGCGCTGCCGGTCATAGAATTGGTTTAAGTTCCATTGGTGCACAGACAATGAGAAAAACTTTTGCATGGAAATACTACAAAGAAACCGGTGACATTTATTATCTTCAAAATTTATTTAATCATGCTTCACCATCCATCACATATCGCTTTATCGGTGAAAAACCAAACATGGAAGTTGTTTTAAAGAAAATGACCCCACAGGAAAATGAAAGAAGCCGATACTTATTATACTTAAATGGAAATGGTAAGAAACGTTTAAACCAAATTATAAACACTTTAACGGATATCAGAGATAATTTTGATGACCCAATGAATAATGACTCTTTTTATGGTAAAATTGATTGTCTTTTAGTGGAACTTGAAACACTTATGAGAAACTATAACGAAACAAAATAAGAACTATTTTATAAAAAAATAGCTGTTTATCCATATCGGATACTCAGCTATTTTTTTAATCATCGTCATCTTCACTCTCATCCCAAATTTCATCTATGACGATTTCTTTATCCAGAGACCTTTGTCTTCTCTCACGTCTCTTTTCCCTAATAGACTCTTGTTTTTCATAAATACTATTTGCACCATTTTCATCTGTAGATTTCATTATTTTTATTGCAAAAAAACTATCATCTTCTAATTTTTTAATTTTTATCTTTCCCCTGACATATCCATGTTTCACACATTTTCCCAAACAATAATATGTCTTGCCACAATCAGAGAACCAATCTATTTCTTTCTTGAGAAGCCTGCCACATTGATTACATTTCATATCACTCACATCTTTATCCTGAAACATTTCATCTTTAGATAAAAATTCCCTTGTAACAAGCTTTGTATATTGGTCAAACTTTACAAAAATTTCTTCTTCTTTTATTCTCGGAGAATAAAATGTATCAATAGATAATCTATCTTTATACTTTTCAAAGTCCATTGTTTGCATGACCCTGGCCGTATAATAAGCATCGCTTAAGGCTCTATGAAATTCTCCGTCCTGACTAATCTCTAAATATTCAACAGCATTCGTTAAAGTTCTTTTCATATGTCCGTCGTCATAACGCAAGCTAAACATTTTTTGCAAATCTACAAAGAATAACGGAAAATCAAGTATTCTCTCTAACTTATAATGTTTCATATTCTTTTGAAGCTCCATCAAATCCATAGAACCCCATGTACAAAATAAATAATCATCACCACACCATTCTAGAAATTCCACAATAGCTCTTCTAAAATCTTTACCAGCTCTTAATTCCTCATCCGTAAAATGTGTTATTTCCTGTATTTTATAATGAAGTTTCTTATACACTCTCGGCTTAATGACCTGTTGATAAGAGTCAAGTATTTCTCTTTCTTCACTCACTCTCACAGCACCAATTTCTATAATCTCAAAGGGCATATCGGCATGATAATTATTTTTTCCGTAAGGACTTTGATTCCATTCCAAATCCATTACAATATAATCCATTATCAATCTCCATATTAAATTTTTATGGTATCGCCCGCCATTAAAATATACTTCACGAACGTACACTCTAGTATAACAATACTACCATTGCCTATAATACCATCTAATCCTGTATTTTACAAGAAAATAAAAAAATTAGTAATCACTAATGAAAAAAAAGCTGAAAACCCTTATAAATAAAGGCTTTCAGCGTTATTAGCTGGCGTTCCAGACAGGAATCGAACCTGCGACGTTTCGCTTAGGAGGCGAACCCTCTATCCTGCTGAGGTACTGGAACGTATCTAATTTTTATAAAATCTATTAAATTTTACCTATTTTCAGATTCAATGTCAACTGTATTTTATACTATTTAACTTCAATCTTTTCTAAACCACCCATATATGGTCTCAAAACTTCAGGAATTAAAATACTTCCATCTTCCTGTTGATAATTTTCCAATATTGCCGCAGTCGTTCTTCCTGCTGCCACACCACTACCATTCAAAGTATGAACAAACTCAGCTTTATCACCGGCTCTGTCCTTATACTTTATATTTGCACGTCTTGACTGGAAAGTTTCAAAATTACTACAGCTTGAAATCTCAACATATCTACCATAACTTGGCATCCATACCTCAATATCATATTTCATTGCTGCCGTAAATCCTAAATCTCCAATACAAATCTTCACAACTCTGTATGGGAGACCTAATAACTGAAGCACTTCCTCAGCATCTCTTGTTAACTGCTCCAATTCATCATATGATGTCTCCGGCTTACAGAATTTCACTAATTCAACCTTATTAAACTGATGTTGTCTGATGAGGCCTCTGGTATCTCTTCCCGCTGAACCTGCTTCTGCCCTAAAACATGCTGTATATGCACAATGCTTGATTGGGAGCTGTGAACCGTCTAAAATCTGATTTCTATACATATTTGTAACAGGAACCTCTGCGGTAGGAACTAAGAAATATTCCTTTCCATCTCCCTGCACTTTATATGCATCTTCCTCGAACTTTGGAAGCTGTCCCGTACCTGTCATACTCTCACGGCTCACCATAAATGGTGGAAATACTTCTGTATAACCATGCTTTTCTGTGTGCGTATCCAAGAAGAAATTAATAATTGCTCTCTCAAGTTTTGCACCATAATCTCTATAAACCGTAAATCTGGAGCCACTGATTTTAGCTGCTGTTTCAGGGTCAAGTATTCCTAAATCAGCTCCTAAATCCCAATGAGCCTTAGGCTCAAAATCAAATTTTGTAGGCTCCCCAAATTTTCTTATTTCAACATTATCTTCATCTGTCATTCCTGCCGGAACAGAAGGATGTGGAATATTAGGTATCGTAAGCATATAATTATTTAATTCTTCCTCAGCCTTACTTAAATCAGAATTTAATGTTTTAACCTTTTCAGATATTTCTTTCATTTCTGCCATAATCGGTGCAACATCTTTTCCCTCTTTTTTATACTGTGGAATCATCTTAGAAGTTGCATTCTGCTTTGCCTTTAACGTCTCAACTTCTCCTAAAAGACTTCTTCTTTTTTCATCTAATTCTTTAAAAAGACTTAAATCAAAATCTTCATTTCTGGTTGATAATGCTTTTTCAACTTCATCGAAATTATTTCTCAATAATTTAATATCTAACATTTCTCCTCCTATGAGTCTTTTCTAATTTGTTTACTAACATACATTTTGACTCTTATTTCAACTTTACACGGTATTTCGATTATACCCCGAACCTCCTATTTTTGCAAGGATTATGGCAAACATACTTAATATATGATATACTATTATACAGTTATCTTGTCCAAAGAGGTGAAACATATGAATTTAAATTTAATAAACAAAAGAAGAAACAATGCCATTTTTACTGATGGCAACAGCTATTATAAAATTTTTAATAAAAATTATAAAAAAACAGATGTATATCTTGAAGCTTTTATCACTGCAATGGTGGAAAATACCGGATTAAATGTCCCTTCCATACAAGAAATATCTATCATGGATGAACAATGGTATTTCAAAACTGATTGTATAGAGGGAAAAACCCTATATTCCATGATGTTGAATGATTTAGAAAATGCAGAAAAATATTTAAATAAAATGGTAGAAATACATACATCTATCCACAAAAAAAGGTGTGATAAACTTCCATTTCAAAAAGAAAAACTTGCAGACCATATAAATTTTTCGAATCTTGATAAAAATTTAAAAATAGACCTTCTTGATATGCTAAATACATGCCCTCGTCATCGAAAATTATGTCATGGTAATTTTACACCTCATAACGTACTTGTTTCCGGTGAAAAATATTATATTACTGATTGGAATCATGCTTCACAGGGAAATGCGAGTGCAGACGTGGCTAGAACATATCTGTGGATGAAAATACATATGCCTAGTTTTGCTGAAATATATTTAGATAAATTTTGTAAAGCAACAAGTACCAGTAAACGCTATGTTGAAAACTGGATACCTATTGTTGCCGCAGCGAGAATCTCAAAAAACAATCCGGAAGAAATTAAAATATTAAGAAGCTTAATCTCTGTAGTTGAATATTAGTATTTAACAGCCTGACAATATCCCTTTAAGAATATTGTCAGGCTGCTTATTTACTGTTATTAAACTCTGATTATCTCTATTCCACCAAACTTAACATTTCCTGTTAACAGCATTTTTACGTCATTTACTGCTTCTTCAGTATAATTGCCATGTATATCAACTGCACCCATTGTAGCAGTTATTTTATTATCTATTTTCCAACTTCTTGGAATGTAAACTTCAACTCCACCACATAAACATTCAATTCTCACATGGACTTCATTTTCTGATGGAATTGCTTTATCCATATAAATTTCACTGCCTCCAAATTTATTTATAATTTCTACACTTTTTAGATTTTGAGAGTCAATATATTTTTCTGCACCCGAAAATTTTGTAACATGTTTAATATTTTCACCATCCACATGACTTGATTCAAAATGTCCATATCCGTCTCTGTTTTCTTTGTGATAATTGATATGCCGTTCCATTTCCCATTTTCTTTTTTCACTGTTTCCAAAAATTAATGAAAAACCAATACTGAGTAAAACCGCTGAACCTACAACAGGCCATGGAGTAATACTTTCTATATTCAACTCCTCACTCCACACAATACAGAGAAAAGCAATACTCATAAAAATTGGAAAAGCCTTTTTTTGAAAAAGACCTTTTATTAACCAAGCCGACCACAATATAGTAAATCCAATCTTGCTAAATTCTATTCCGGGAATATATCCCATCTTGCTTACAATCCATAAGATAGCAATTGCTATCAATGCCACTCCAAAAAAAATATTTTTTCCCTCTTTCATTTTATATTCCTCATTTCATCTATTTTACTTTTTAAAGGTTTATAATAACCTCTTGAAACAAACACATGTTTATAACTATTCTTAAACTCAACTTCACTGGACGCTGTGATATTTTTTGTTATTGCATAAATTTTTTTAATATTCAAAATGGCGGACTTAGATACTCTGCAAAAAGTCCAGGGTAAAATTTTTTCAAGTTCATAAAGTCTATATTTTGTATTAAAAATATCATCAGCAGTGTGGGCTTTTACTACATCACCGTTTGTCTCAAAAAATAAAATTTCTTCCACATCCATATAAAAAACTTTATTATCTTTATATAACTCAAATGTAGCACTTTCAGATAAAATCTGGTTTATATTTTTTTGTAACAAAGCTATCTCATCACTAAAACTCTGACATTTTATAATAACTTTACTTTCTTTATAATTTTCATCAATATCTATAATAACTTTCATAAAACAATTTTATTGAAAAAATAAAAAAATGTAAATATAAATTCGCTAAGTGGTAAAATTTGATGGGTAAGTGGTAACTTTTATAAAATAAAAAAGAAATTACCCCAAATAAACTTATGGAATAATTTCTTTTTATCACTTAAGAAGAATCATATCGTTGTTTACTACATTCTTTTTTATTCTATGAATTGATTGCTTTTTCTAAAGCCTCTTTTTCTTCCTCACCTAAAGTTGCATACGCTTCGCCTTTTATGATTTCTTTTATGTAACTATAACTGCTGTCTCTTCCATGCATTGTATTTAAGATAAATCCTGTATTAGTATCATCTAAAAGACAAAGTGCAAAACTGAGATTTCCTCCCATTTCTTTAAAAGCATCATATTTCACAATACCTAACTTATGAAATGTGGTCGTAATGTTATGAAGAGCTGTTTCCATTTTAAGTTCAGTCTTTTGATGTGATATTTCAAGCTTATCCATCTGCTGGAAATTTTCTTCCAACGCATCTGCGAGATTTTCAGCATTTTTACCTTTCATGAATTTTTCATATCTTTTCATTAATCTGGATATCTTTTTATTTTGTTTTACATGTAAGACAATAAAAATCAAAAACATTACTGCAATAATTCCTATATATACCAAATCGTTCATTCTTTACTCCTTTTCCAGTGTCATATTTTATAGTTTATATCATATTTTTAATTTTGTATACCATCAAATAATTCCAAAATTCTTTCTAACTCTTCCTGAGAATAATATTCTATTTCAATCTTTCCTTTTCCGCCCTTTTTATGATTAATTGATACCTTTGTACCCATAATTTCTTTTAACTTGTCGGATAATTTTGTATAAACTGCTTCTTCACTTGTAGGTATTGGCAGCTTTGCCTGCTTTGGATTCAAAATAGATTTTACTAACTTCTCTGTATCTCTTACACTTAATCCTTTTTCAATAATTGTATTTGCTGCCTCTATTTGAAGGTCTTCAAGTTCCAAAGAAAGTAATGCCCTTGCATGTCCCATTGATATTTGCTCATCAATTAACATAGCTTGAACCTTATCAGCCAATCGTAATAATCTCATTGAATTTGCAATTGCTGCTCTCGATTTTGAAACCCTTTTTGCCAATTCATCCTGTTTCAAACTATATTCATTGATAAGACTCTTATATGCCAATGCTTCTTCAATAGGGTTTAAATCCTTTCTTTGAATATTTTCTATAAGAGCAATTTCCATGACCTCTTGAGGAGTGTACTCCTTAATAATAACAGGAACTTCCTTTAATTTAGCCAACTTTGCAGCTCTCCATCTTCTTTCACCGGCAATAATTTCGTAATAGTCGTCTTTTTTTTGAACAACAATAGGCTGAATAATACCAAATTGTCTAATAGAATCTGCTAATTCTTCTAAAGCTTCTCTATCAAAATTTTTTCTTGGTTGTTCCCTGTTTGGCTCAATATCAGAAATCTTCATGATTGTTTCTGATGGAACAGTAACTTTGACCTCTTTAATTACCTCTTTTATAACTTCTTTCACAATAGGTTTCTCAGAAGATTTTTCCTTTGGTGCATTCGCATTTGATTGTGGTATTAAAGAATCAATTCCTCTACCTAATCCCTTTTTTTTAGCAGCCATTTTCTCCTCCTAATTTTTTATATATAAATACTATATTTTATATATTATAACTTTTACTTTATTATTTCCTTTGCAAGATTTTTATATGCTACTGCACCTGCTGACCTTCCGTCATACATATGTATTGGAAGTCCAAAACTTGGAGCTTCAGCCAATCTTACATTTCTAGGAATAACTGTGTCATATATGTTTATATGAATATTTGATTTTACATTTTCCACAACATCTGAAGACAAATTTGTTCTTGAATCATACATCGTAAAAACAATGCCATCTATTTCAAGCTTATTATTCAATCTATCCTGAATGAGATTAATTGTATGTATTAACTGTGATAATCCTTCCAAAGCATAATACTCACATTGTATTGGAACAATAACAGAATCTGCCGCAGTCATTGCATTTACTGTTAGAACATTCAATGATGGCGGACAATCTATAATAACATAATCATACAAATCCTTAATTGTATCTAAAACATTCTTTAATATATATTCTCTATTTTCAACGCCGATTAAATCTATCTCCGCTCCTGACAAATTTACATTTGAAGGAAGCACATTTAAATTATCAACTACACTCTGTGTTAAACATTCTGATACTGTACATTCTTCTATAAATAATTCATATACCGTATTTTCTAAATTTTGTTTAACAATACCTACTCCACTTGTCGCATTTCCCTGTGGGTCAATATCCACTAATAAAACCTTTTTCCCCAGTTCTGCTAAACAAGAAGATAAATTAATGGATGTTGTTGTCTTTCCAACACCACCCTTTTGGTTTGCTATGGCTATAACTCTTCCCATATTAATTACCATACCTCATATATAAGAGGAGCAAACATTAATAACAAAAGAACCTTGTTTGCTTTTTATCCTTTCACATTATTTTCTTTCATTAATATACATATTATTATGAATTTTCCCATTGATATATCTTATCATAACTATTACTCTTTTTCCACAAAATATCTACTTTTTTATATGTTTCACGTGAAACACAACATTATAATAAAGATAATCTATTTGTTTCACGTGAAACAATACTAATTTATCCAATCAAAGCATTTTACTCTATTACAACTATTAATATTTTATCATTATTTACAATAAAAAAGTATATTTAAATTAATTTCAAATATACTTTAATTCATTACTTAATTAAGTAATCTCAATATTTCCTCTAATTCTATAGAAACTCTTGCGCTATCAAAAGAAACAACTTCCTTACACAATTTCAATTTTTGTATAACTTCTTTCTTTATTGATGGTCTTCTTCTTTTATATTTTGTTTCACGTGAAACATAGTTATTTTTAAATTCCATAATACTTTTTATAATTGTTTCTAATTCTTTTTCAGCAATTTCTATATTTTTTTCAATTTCTTTATTAACATTAAGTAAATCTGTAATTTTAATTTCTAAATCATTTATTTCGTGATTTTTATATCCACTATCTACCCTCGCACGCACTGAAAAAATTTCCGATGCCTCGTCAATTGTATTATCCAATTCTTTTATTTGTTTTTTTAATTCAAAAATAGTTATCTTATTATTTTCCAATTTTTCTTTATTCTTATTAATTACTTTTTCAACTATTTTTTTTCTTTCATTTAAATATTCAGTAATCATTTTTTCTCCTACTATTTATCACAACTATTTTAAAGGCTCCTTAGAAGGTATTCCCGCTTTTCTTGGATACTTTTTAGGAGTTTTCTTTTCTTTTATAATTATTACAATATTTCTTTTCACATCTGACATTGGCAAAGTAATTTTTTCTTGTTTTAATATTTTACAACCCAATATTTTAACTGCATTATTAGATAAATTTATCTCCTGTTCACTATCTGCTGATTTATAGCTAATAAATAATCCATCACTTTTTATAAATGGAATACAATATTCACTCAAAGTAGATAAATTAGCAACAGCCCGCGAAACACATAAATCATATTTTTCCCTATATATAATATTATGTCCTAAATCCTCTGCTCTTCCATGAACTGTATTCACATCTTCCAAACTTAATTCTTCAATTACAGAATTTAAAAACTTTAATCTTTTATTTAATGAATCTACAAGAGTAACCTTTAAATGTGGAAACATTATTTTTAATGGAATACCTGGAAAACCTGCTCCTGTTCCCACATCAATTAAAGTATTCACTTTAAAAACATCAATTGTATTATATATTAAAATACTATCTAAAAAATGTTTGACCATAACTTCATCTAAATCCGTTATCGCAGTAAGATTCATTACTTTATTTTTTTCTATTAACAAATCATAATACTTCATAAATTGATTTAGTTGATTTTCAGTATAAGCCAAATCCAGTTTTTTAATTCCACATTCCAATAAATCTTTTCCGTGCAATATCAATACCTCCGTTTTAGTTTACATAATATTGTATTTATTTTTTCATTTGTTCCATATAAATAAGCAAAACAGAAATATCTGCCGGTGAAACACCTGAAATCCTCGATGCTTGTCCAATATTTACAGGCTTATAAAAATCTAGCTTCTGTGCGGCTTCTATTCTTAAACTCTTAACTTTTGAATAATCAAAATTTTGTGGTATTTTCTTATTTTCTAACTTCTTAAAATTCTTTACCTGTTTTTTCTGTCTCTCAATATATCCATTGTATTTAATATTTATGTTAACCTGTTCAGTCACATCATAAGGTAATTCCATTCTATCTTTATCTAATTCTTTTAACATATTATAATCGAGCTCAGGTCTTCTTATTAATTCTCCCAGAGTAGTTGCCGTTTTAAGCGGTGTCGTTCCCAACTTTTCAAGTATATCCTGATTTTCTTTTGCTGCACCAATCTTACATTTTTCAAGACGCTCAACTTCTTTTTCAATTAATCTCTCTTTTTTGCAAACATAATTATATCTTTCCTCCGAAATAAGACCTATCTCGTAACCTATCTTAGTTAAACGTAAATCAGCATTATCCTGCCTGAGCAATAATCTGTATTCAGCCCTTGATGTCATCATTCTATAAGGTTCATGACTTTCTTTTGTAACCAAATCATCTATCAAAACACCAATATACGCCTGTGAACGGTCAAGAATAACTGACTCTTTTCCCTGTACAAATCTTGCAGCATTAATTCCAGCAATAATTCCCTGAGCAGCTGCCTCCTCATAACCGGAACTTCCATTAAATTGTCCTGCGCTGAATAATCCCTTTACATTTTTAAATTCTAAATTTGGCAATAACTGTCCATATTCAATACAATCATATTCAATGGCATATGCATTTCTAACAATTTTGGCATTTTCCAATCCCGGTACTGTATGGTACATTGCATACTGTACATCTTCCGGAAGTGATGACGACATTCCACCTAAATACATCTCATTTGTATATAATCCCTCCGGTTCTATAAAAACCTGATGTCTATTTTTATCAGCAAACTTAACAACCTTATCTTCAATAGAAGGACAATATCTAGGTCCTGTTCCCTCTATCATTCCTGAAAATAACGGAGAACGTTCAATATTCTCTTTTATAATTTTATGGGTTTCTTCATTTGTATAAGTAAGCCAACAGGAAACCTGTTCTTTTTGAATAGTATCCGGATCGGTAGTAAATGAAAAAGGTATAACCCTTTCATCACCAAACTGTTCTTCCATTTTTGTAAAATCAACAGTTCTCTTATCTACTCTTGCAGGAGTACCGGTCTTAAATCTTCTCATTTTAATTCCATTAGCAATTAAAGAATCTGTCAAATGATTTGCAGCCATAAGACCATTTGGTCCTGTATATTGACAAACATCCCCATATATACACTTAGCCTTCAAATAAACACCTGTCGCTAATACAACAGACTTTGCATAATATGTTGCACCTGAGACAATTTTAACACCTTTAATCATTCCATCTTCTACAATTATCTCAGAAACTTCTCCCTGCCTTACCGTAAGATTATCAGTATTTTCTAAAGTTCTTCGCATTTCTCTTGTATAATCCTGTTTATCTGCCTGTGCTCTAAGAGAATGAACAGCCGGACCCTTTGATTTATTCAACATCTTCGACTGAATAAAAGTTTTATCAATATTTTTTCCCATCTCGCCGCCTAAGGCATCCAATTCTCTGACCAAATGCCCTTTTGATGTTCCTCCAATATTTGGATTACATGGCATTAATGCAATACTGTCTACACTCACTGTAAAGACTATAGTATCCAATCCCAATCTGGCTGAAGCCAATGCCGCTTCACATCCTGCGTGACCGGCACCTATAATTATAACATCATAATTTTCTACAACATTTAACATACTAAATCTCTCTTTTATCTTCTTAAAAAACTATTTTCCCATACAAAACTTAGAAAAAATTTCATTCACAAGGTCATCCTCAACACTCTCTCCGATAATTAATCCCAAATCAGAATATGCATCCATCAAATCAATAGAATAAAAATCTTCCGGCATACCATCACTAACAGAATTTTTTACCTGACATAAACTTTGATTGGCATTATCTAATGATTCCTTATGCCTTGCGTTTGTAATATATAATTGGTCGTTATAATTAACCTGACCTGAATAAAACATATTTTTTATCTCAGTTTCAAGCTGCTCCATACCTTCCCCCTCTTTTGCTGAAAATAAGATAACATCTCTACCTGAATCAATCTTCAATCGTTCTACATCAATTACAGTATTCATATCAGACTTATTTATTAAAATAATTGCCTTTTTATCACTTATAATCTGAATAATTTCCTTATCATTATCATCTAATTCTCTTGAACCATCTGCTACAAAAATAATAAGGTCAGCAGCTTCTGCCATTTCTTTTGCCTTATTGACACCTATCTGTTCTACTTTATCGTCAGTATTTCGGATACCTGCAGTATCTATTAATTTAAGACTAATTCCACCTAAATTAATATTCTCTTCTAAAGTATCTCTTGTAGTGCCTTCAATATCAGTAACAATTGCACGCTCCTCACCAAGCATTAAATTTAATAAAGAAGATTTTCCTGCATTTGGTTTTCCTAAAATAACTGTCCTGATTCCTTCTTTCAAAATTCTTCCATTATCAAAAGATTGAATCATCCTGTCTATTTTAATTATATTTTTTTCAAGCATTTCCATTATCTGTTCACTATAACCATCCAAACTAATATGTTCCGGATCATCTAATGCCGACTCAATGAATGCAATATGATACAATATATCACTTCTAATATCCTTTATTTCATTAGAAACTTTTCCTTTTAACTGTTCCATAGAACTATTTAAGGCAAAATCATTTTTAGAATGAATCAAATCCATAACTGCTTCTGCCTGAGATAAATCCATTTTTCCATTCAAAAAAGCCCTTTTCGTAAATTCTCCCGGTTCTGCTGCTCTTGCACCACTTTTTATTACAAATTCTAAAACCTTTCTGAGAATCAACATACCGCCATGACAATCAATTTCGACTGTATCTTCACCTGTAAAAGAGTGTGGAGCCTTTAAAACAATTACTAAAACCTGGTCTAAAATTTTATCATTATCTACAATATGTCCATAATGCACTGTATGAGTTTTTACATCTTTTAATTTTATATTTTTACTCGAACAAAATACTTTATCTGCAATCTCAATTGCCTCATCACCACTAATTCGAATAATACCTATACCTGAATCTCCTGCCGAGGAAGCAATTGCCGCAATAGTCTCTGTAACTTTCATAAAACACCTATATCATTAAATATTAATAAAACATTTTATACTACACTAAATTTAAAGTATACCACATCACTACTTTTAAGTAAAAGAAATAATAAAAAAAGAAGAATCATATCACTATAATTCCTCTTCTCTTAAAATAAAACTTTATTAATTATTTCTTAAGTAAAACAACAACATGTCTATATGGTTCTTCACCCTCACTCTTTGTAGTACAGAATTTATCATTTTGAAGCGCTGAATGAATAATTCTTCTCTCATATGGATTCATTGGTTCAAGAGATACCGGCTTTTTAATTCTCTTAACTTTAAGAGCAATATTTTTTGCAAGATTCTCTAAAGTTGCTTTTCTTCTCTCTCTATAATTTTCTGTATCTAATTTCACCCTGTTAAATTTATCACTTTCCTTATTAACAACAAGACTTACAAGATACTGTAAAGAGTCAAGAGTCTGTCCTCTTTTTCCAATCAATATTCCCATATCATCACCTATAATATTAATATTAATTGTATTTTCCTTTTCAGCCTCTTCAATATTAATATCAAGCTTTACTGTAAGCTCCATAGCATCAAATACCTTGTTTAAGAAGCTTCTTATGATATCCTCTGCTGTCTGATTTTTTCTTGCTTTAATCACTGCCGGTTTACTGCCAATGCCTAAAAATCCACTTGCACCTTTTTCAACTACTTCATATTCTAATTTTTCAGCTGTAATCCCCAGTTCTACACAGGCATTAGTTACTGCCTCATCCACATTTTTTCCTTTATATTCTTTAAATTCCATTATTATTACCTCTATTTTTCATTTCGTTTATTATACTCGTTAACCATATTTACTTTAGAAGCCATAGAATTATTATTCTTTGCCGCAGCTTCTTTAGCTTTTCTAATTTTTTCTTCTCTCTCGTTTGCGCTCATATTAGAATTTCCTGAAATATTTCTTGTACTTGTCTTAGACGCTTCAAGAACCCTCTCTCTGTAAATTCCTTCTTTTTCTTTACGTTTTTCTGCCTTAGCAGCAGCTTTTTCCTTATTTGCTTCTATAATGTCATTTACATCTATTTTTTTCATATATAGATTAATAAAAATCTGCTGAAGCATCATAATGAGAGAACCCGCCATCCAGTACAAACCAAGACCTGCTGACAAAATCCAACACATATATACAGACATCAAAGGCATCATAAAATTCATAATTTTCATAGAACCTGCCATAGGATTGTCCTGTGCATTCATTGCAGCACCATTCAGTTTCTGTGAAATCTGAACACTTAAAAACTGAAATAAACCTGAAAGTATTGGAATAATTAACGCAACGATTATTGATATCAAACCTGCATTAAACATTGCGCTCGGTGACATACTAAGATTTAATCCGAAAAAATTATTAATATTGTCTATTTTATCCGCAACACCCTTATCTGAAACATCTAAAATAGTCTGCAGCGAAGTTCCTTTTGTAAGAGAAACACTACCACTTCCTCTTGAGTATCCGGACATAGCATCAATACATCCATTTAACTTTTCAGTAGATAATTCTTTTGCAATTTTATCTATACCAAAAAACTGCTTCATCTGTGAAACATCTAAACCATAAAGAACCTTTAAATATAAATCCTTTACAGGCTGTACATAAGCAGGAACATTCATTATAACTCTATAAAGAGCAAAAAGAATTGGCATTTGAATAATTAGCTGCAAACAACTTCCTGTAGGAGATGTTCCATATTTATCATAAACAGCCTTTATTTCTTCCTGCTGTGCCAACTGTGCCTGCTGGTCTTTTCTATTCTTATATTTCTTTTGTATTCCCTGAATTTCAGGTGTCATTACAGCATTTAATTTTGTAAACTTCTGTTGTTTAATCTGCATTGGAAGCATTAACATTCTTACAACCAAGGTAAAAATTATAATACAGAAACCTATATTATAAATTCCTAAAAATGCAAATCCATTATAAATTACTTCCAGAATTTTTCCTAAAATCCATGCAAATGGTCCTAATATACCACCTGTCTGTGTGGCCAATATAAAATTTTCCAAATAAGCCTCCTATAATTAATGTTTAAGGAACTGGGTCATATCCACCTTTATGTAAAGGATTACATCTGAGTATTCTCTTTATAGCCAGATAAGACCCTTTGAATGGTCCATATTTTTGTAAAGCTTCCACTGCATATTGTGAACATGTAGGAATATATCTGCAATGACATGTTTTTTTTAATGGAGATAAAAACTTTTTATAGAATTTTATCATTCCAATCAATATAAAATTGATTATTCCGGATATCAATTTAAAAACTTTCATAAACAAAATTCCTCTAATCCATAAACAAGAAATAAAACTTTTTACAGCATCCGCTTATTTTTCCAATTAGTTACGAATTTCATTCTGAATCACAATTTTATTATTGCTTTATCAGAATGTTCTGAATTTTTCCTAAGTGCAATAATGCACTCTCTATCTCTTTATATTTTTTGTCCCTGGCAGTATTTCTCACTACCACGACTATGTCCAAACCACTATTGAACATACTGCTATTTAATCTGTAGCTCTCTCTGATTAAGCGGGTTAGGCGATGTCTCACTACACTATTTCCTACTTTTTTACTCACTGATATACCTAATCTGTTCATTCCTAAATCATTAGATAAAACATACATGACTAAATATTTGTTAGCCTTCGACTTTCCTCTTGAATAAACATTCTGAAAATCACTATATTTTTTTAAAGAATCATAATCTCTTTTACAATTATTCATAATAATTTTCTCCTGCAAAAATTCCAAAAGAAAAAAGGTCACATTGAATGCGACCTAAGCTGATAATTTCTTTCTTCCTTTTGCTCTTCTGCTAGCAAGAACTTTTCTACCGCCTGCTGTGCTCATTCTTTTTCTAAATCCATGAACTTTTGATCTCTGTCTTTTCTTTGGCTGAAATGTCATTTTCATAATACGGCACCTCCTTTTCTGTTCTATAGTAAAACATCATTACAATTATAAATGTAAGAATATTCGTAGTCAAGCATTAATTAAACCATATTTCCAATATATTTTCAAGTATTTTTTATTAACAATACAATTAGGTTTACATAGTTTTATTCATAATTTACATAACTTATCAACCTAATGTTAATAAAATGTTAATAACTCACTTATTTTTTTATTATTTTTCCTTTATTTATTGATTTTTGATTTTTTCATGTTAATAACTTTATTTAATTTTTGTCAATAACTGTCACTTTTATGTAAATTATTTTTTATATTATGTAAATTATCTTAATATTAATTATTTTATTTCTGTTGTTATATTTTACCGTATCACTTTCTTCCTATTATAAATATATATCTATTGAAAATGTGTCATTTTTGATGTATTATATTACTGTATGGGCTTTTGGCCTTTTTATCATTTTAGGAGGACTTTATGTTAGATATTTTAGAACAAAAATGGCCTGAAATATTGGATTTTTTTAAACAAGAGTATGATATCCAAGACATTTCTTTCAAAACATTCATTTTACCCCTAAAAGTAAAATCATTTGAAAACAATATTGTTACTCTTGTTTTTACAGGACGAAGCGGCAATGCCAGCCTTCAATATATAAATAAAAAATATTTTGACTTTCTTCAAATTTCTATTTCAATTGCTCTTGAAGAAGATATCGAACTACAAATTATATTACCAGGTGACATAAAAGAAGAACAGGTTACATCTATTCCATCTGTAAATAACGAAGAATTAGCTTTAGAAAAAAGAGTATTAGATGCACATCTAGATTCAAAATATACATTCGATTCATTCGTTGTAGGAAATAATGCTGCCGCACAAGTCACATCTCTTGCAGTTGCAGACTCACCGGGCGAAGTATATAACCCACTCTTTATTTATGGTGGTGTTGGACTTGGTAAAACTCATTTACTTCAATCCATTGGAAATTATATTTTAAAAGCAAATAAGAACGCTAAAGTTTTATATACAGATACTGAATCTTTTACCAATGAAGTTATCGATTTACTTCGTGGAAAACAGACTAACCAGGAAGAAATTATTGAATTTAGAAATAAGTATAGAAACGTAGATGTACTATTGATAGATGATATTCAATTTATTTCAAACAAAGACAGAACACAGGAAGAAATCTTTAATATTTTCAATAACCTGTTTTTAAAACATAAACAGATTGTCATCACTTCTGATAGAAGACCTGAAGAGATTGAAGACATTGCAGATAGATTAAAAAGTCGATTCCAACAGGGACTTACAGTAGATATGCAGAGTCCTGATTACGAGACACGTATGGCTATTTTAAGAAAACATGCGGAATCCAAAGGATACGTCATAACAGATAATAAAGAGGATTCCTTTAGTGTAAACTTTTTAAAAGCATTAGATTACATTGCAACACACTTCGTTTCCAATGTTCGTGAACTGGAAGGTTCTCTTAATAATGTCATTGCATTTTCTAAAATTAATAATATTTCAGAAATAACAGCAGAATTTGCTGCTGAAACACTTAAAGTAGAAAATAAAGAAAATAAAATAACCTGTGACTACATTATTAATATAGTAGCAGAACATTTTCAAATTTCACCTGCAGATATTTGTTCCAAGAAAAAAAGCAAAGAATTTGCTTATCCAAGACAGGTTTGTATGTATCTGTGCAGGGTTTATACGGATGACAAGCTATCGACAATTGCATCCGCATTAAAAAAAACCAACCATGCGACAGTAAGTTTTGGTTACGACAAAATCAAAAATGAAATCGAAACAGACCCTACTGTAAAAGCTATGATTGATGTACTTAAGAAAAAAATTAACCCGAACTAAATGTTAATAACTTTGTTAATGAAACGTTTTTTATTGTTAATAACTATGTTTATTTTATGTTAATAGAGTGTTTATAACTTTTTTCGACACTGTTCTGCATTATGAGATTACGTTAATACTATGTTAATAATTTTTAACTTATTAACAAGTTATTATTTTCAAAACTCCTTTATTTATAAGGGTTTAAACGTTTTTTTAACATATTAACACTGCTTATTATTATTATTAATTTATTATTTATATATTTATAGCTTATTTTTAAAAATCTAAACAAAGGAGATTACTTATGAAGTTAGTTTGTAAAAAATCAGATTTGATATCAGGTATTAATATTGTAATGAAAGCTGTTTCTTCCAAAACTACAATGTCCATACTTGAATGTATCTTAATTGATGCCACAGAAGGATTTATTAAAATGACAGCCAATGATATGGAACTTGGCATAGAAACAAAAGTATTGGGAGAAATTATCGAAGCCGGGAGTATTGCTATTGATGCTAAAATATTTTCAGAAATTGTAAGAAAACTTCCTGATAATGATGTAATAATTGAAGTAAACGATGAAACAAAAGCAAACATTACATGTGAAAATGCTAAATTTAATATTCTTGTAAAATCTGCTGAAGATTTTTCTTATCTTCCCGTCATTGAAAAAAATAATAAAATTACAATTTCACAGTTTTCTTTAAAAGAAGTTATCAGACAAACTAGTTTCGCTATTAATGACGCTGAAAAGAATAAGCTCCTCACAGGAGAATTATTTGAAGTACATGGAAATAAATTAAAAGTTGTAGCATTAGATAAATTTCGTATTGCTATCAGAAATATTGAATTAAAAGAAGAATATGGTGATTTTAAAGTATTAGTACCCGGAAAGTCATTAAATGAAATAAGTAAAATTTTAAATGGTGGCGTGGATGATGACGTAAATATTTACTTTACAAACAACCATATATTATTTGAGTTTGATGAAACTATTGTTGTATCAAGATTAATTGAAGCTACAAATTATTTTGATACAGACAAAATGATTAGTAACGATTATAAAACAAAAATCAATATTAACAAAAAAGAAATGGCAGATTGTATAGACAGAGCTACCCTTCTCATAAAAGAAGGAGATAAAAAACCGGTATTTTTGACGATAAAAGATACAGAAATGGAATTATCTATTAATACATTTATAGGTTCTATGGATGAGAGTATACCTATTTCAAAAGAGGGTGCAGATATTATGATAAGTTTTAATCCAAAGTTTCTTATAGATATTTTAAAGGTATTAGACCAGGAGCAGGTTAGTATTTTCTTTACAAATCCAAAGGCGCCTTGCTTTATAAGGGATGAGGAAAATAGTTATATTTATATTGTTCTTCCGGTCGTACAGTAGAGAGGTTTATTATGGAGATTACAATCAAGGATGAATTTATAAAATTAGGTCAGGCCTTAAAACTTGCGGGATTGGTTAGTTCCGGTGTAGATGCTAAATTTATAATTCAGGATGGTCAGGTAAAAGTTAATGGGGATATAGATACGAGAAGAGGAAAAAAACTTTATCCCGGTGATAACTTTGAATTTGATGGAACAGTGGTAACAGTAAAATAATGATAATTACAAAATTAGAATTAAGTAATTTTAGAAATTATAAATTATTAAAGCTTGATTTTGACAACAAAACAAATATTTTATATGGGAACAATGCTCAGGGAAAAACAAATATTTTAGAGTCAATTTATATGTGCAGCACTACAAAGTCTCACAGAAGTAATAAGGATTTTGAACTTATAAATTTTGACAGTAATGAGGGACATATAAAATTATATATAAATAAAAATAACAGGGAACAGCGTATAGATATTCATCTTAGAAAAAATAAATCTAAGGGGATTGCTATTAATGGGATTCCGATTAAAAAGGCAAGTGAATTGTTTGGAATTTTTAATGTTATTATATTTTCTCCGGAGGACTTAAATATTATAAAAAATGGTCCTTCGGAGAGAAGAAAATTTATAGATATGGAGCTTTGTCAGTTAGATAAAATTTATGTTTATAATCTTGTAAATTATAACAAAGTTTTGAGTCAGAGAAATCAGCTTTTGAAAGATTTATATTTTAAACCTGAATTAAAACAGACTCTTGATGTCTGGGATATGCAATTGGCAGAATATGGGTCTAAAGTGATTAAAAGAAGGGAACAATTTATAAAAGAGATAAGTAATATTTTGATTCCAATTCATGATGAACTGACAAATGGTCAGGAAGAAATAGAAGTTGTATATGAAAAGAACAGTGAGCCAGATGACTTATATCAAAATATCCTTTTCAATAGAGAAAAAGATATAAAATATAAAACTACATCTGTGGGTCCTCATCGGGATGATATAGTTTTTTTTAATAAAGGAAAAAATATTAAAACTTATGGGAGTCAGGGACAAAAAAGAACAATTGCTTTATCTCTGAAATTGGCAGAAATAGAATTAGTAAAATCTTTAATAAATGATAAGCCGGTATTGTTATTAGATGATGTGCTATCTGAATTAGATTCAGACAGACAAAATCATTTGTTAAAAAGTCTGGATAATATACAGACAATTATAACATGTACGGGGTTGGATGAATTTATAGAAAATAGATTTAAAATTAATAAAGTATTTCAAGTTACAAATGGAAATGTGGCTGAAAAGTTAGTTTAATGATTAGCAGAAACGGAAAGGAGTTACGAATGGGTAACAACACAAACGTTGAGAATGAATATGGAGCAGACCAGATACAGGTTCTTGAGGGACTTGAGGCAGTAAGAAAAAGACCGGGTATGTATATTGGTTCTACATCAGCTAGAGGATTACATCATTTAGTATATGAAATTGTAGATAATGCTGTAGACGAAGCACTTGCAGGACATTGTGATACAATAGATGTTCAGATTAATAAAGATAATTCAATTACCGTAAGAGATGATGGAAGAGGAATACCAACAGACATTAATACAAAGACAGGAAAACCGGCAGTAGAAGTTGTATTTACGGTTCTTCATGCAGGAGGTAAATTTGGTGGTGGAGGATACAAGGTATCCGGTGGACTTCACGGAGTAGGTGCATCCGTAGTAAATGCCCTTTCTAAATGGCTTGAAGTAAAAGTTTGTAGAGATGGTAAAATTCATTGGCAGCGTTATGAATATGGTAAAGTTGTTGAACCTTTAAAGATTATAGGTAATTGTGATAATTCATTTACAGGTACTGAGGTAACTTTCCTTCCGGATGATACTATTTTTGAGGAAACGGAATATGATTATAAAACATTAGAAATAAGATTAAGGGAAACAGCATTTTTAACAAAAAATCTTAGAATTGTTTTAAGAGATGTAAGAGATGAAGAAATAAAAGAAAAAGCTTTTCATTATGAAGGTGGTATTAAAGAATTTGTTACTTATCTGAATAAAGGAAAAACATCGTTATATGATGACGTTATCTATTGTGAGGGAACAGTAAATAATGTATATGTTGAAGTTGCTATGCAGCATAATGATTCTTATAACGAAAATATGTTCAGCTTTGTAAATAATATTAATACGCCGGAAGGTGGTACACAGGTAGAAGGTTTTAAGAGGGCATTGACTAAAACCTTTAACGATTATGCCCGTAAAAATAAATTACTTAAGGATAGTGAAGATAATCTTTCAGGGGAGGATATCCGGGAAGGTTTGACAGTCATTATCAGTGTAAAAATAGAAGACCCTCAGTTTGAAGGTCAGACAAAACAAAAGCTTGGAAATAGCGAGGCAAGGGGTGCTGTCGATAATACGGTAAGTGAACAGCTCACATATTTTCTTGAACAGAATCCGGCAGTCGGAAAGATTATATGTGAAAAAGCAGTTTTAGCTCAAAGAGCAAGAGATGCTGCAAGAAAGGCGAGAGATTTAACAAGAAGAAAGACAGCTTTAGATGTAGGTTCTCTTCCTGGAAAACTTGCCGATTGTTCAGATAAAAATCCTGAAAATTGTGAGATATTTATTGTCGAGGGAGATTCCGCCGGAGGCTCCGCTAAAAAAGCAAGAGTTCGTGCTACACAGGCTATTTTACCGCTTCGTGGAAAAATACTAAACGTAGAAAAAGCACGTCTTGATAAAATTTTAGGAAATGCTGAAATCAAAGCAATGATTACAGCGTTTGGAACAGGTATACATGATGATTTTGATATATCAAAATTAAGATATAACAAAATTATTATAATGACGGATGCCGATGTAGATGGTGCTCATATTGATACCCTTATGCTTACATTTTTCTATCGGTTTATGCCGGAACTTATAAAAGACGGACATGTATATCTCGCTATGCCACCACTATATCAGATTACAAGAAATAAGAAAAATTATTATGCATACAGTGATGAAGAATTAAATAGAATTCTCACAGAAATAGGGCGTGATAATCAAAATAAAATTCAGCGTTATAAAGGGCTGGGTGAAATGGATGCTTCTCAGTTATGGGAGACAACCATGGACCCTAAGACAAGAATTTTAAAACAAGTAAAGATAGATGAAGACAATTTAACAGAAATGGATTTGACATTTACTACATTGATGGGTGATGAAGTAGAACCAAGAAGAGAATTTATAGAAGCAAATGCAAAATTTGTACAGAACTTAGACATATAGGAGGAAATTTAAGTGGATGATAAGATTTTTGACAGAATTCATGAAGTAGACTTAAAAGAAACAATGGAGACCTCTTATATTGATTATGCAATGAGTGTTATAGCAGCGAGAGCTTTACCGGATGTAAGAGACGGATTAAAACCGGTTCAGAGACGTGTTCTCTATTCAATGGTAGAATTGAACAATGGACCGGATAAGCCGCATAGAAAGTGTGCCCGTATTGTAGGTGATACAATGGGTAAATATCATCCTCACGGTGATAGTTCTATTTATGGAGCTTTGGTTAATATGGCACAGGAATGGAGTACAAGATATCCATTAGTTGATGGTCATGGTAATTTTGGTTCTGAAGATGGAGATGGAGCTGCTGCAATGCGTTATACAGAGGCGCGTTTAAGCAAAATATCGATGGAAATGGTTGCAGATATCAACAAAGATACCGTTGATTTTGTGCCAAACTTTGATGAGACGGAAAAAGAACCTACGGTACTTCCATCAAGATATCCAAATCTTTTAGTAAATGGTACAAGTGGTATTGCAGTAGGTATGGCTACGAATATACCTCCTCATAATCTAAAAGAGACAATCAACGCTATTATAAAGATAATAGATAATAAGGTTGATGAAAATAGAGATACCGAGATTGAAGAGGTTATGGAGATTATTAAGGGACCTGATTTTCCAACAGGAGCTACTATATTAGGAAGAAGAGACATAGAAGAAGCATATAGGACAGGTCGCGGAAAAATAAAGACAAGGGCTGTTTCTGAAATCGAGACAATGGAAAATGGTAAGAGCAGAATTGTTGTTACAGAACTTCCATATATGGTAAATAAAGCAAAGCTGGTGGAGAAGATTGCCAGTTTAGTAAAAGAAAAGAAAATAGACGGCATTACGGATTTGAGAGATGAATCTGACCAGGAAGGAACGCGCGTAGTTATAGAAGTCCGTCGTGATGCCAATGCTAATGTAATCTTAAATCAGCTTTATAAACATACACAGTTGCAGGATTCTTTTGGTGTTATTATGCTTGCTTTGGTAAATGGTGAACCAAAAGTTTTAAATCTTCTTCAAATGCTTGATGAATATTTAAAACATCAAAAAGATGTTGTAACAAGACGTACAAAATTTGAGTTAAACAAAGCCGAAGAGCGTGCTCATATTATAAAAGGTTTATTAATTGCTTTAGATAATATAGATGAAGTAATTAAAATTATAAGAGGTTCGAGAACAACAGCGGACGCAAAAAATAGTTTATGTGAAAGATTTGGTCTTTCCGACGCGCAGGCACAGGCTATTGTAGATATGAGACTTCGTCAGTTGACAGGTTTGGCAAGAGAAGACCTTGAAGCTGAATATAATGAATTGATGGCAAAAATAGAATACTTAAAATCAATTCTTGCTGACGAAAATAAATTATTAACTGTTATAAAAGAAGAAATAACAGTAATTAGAGATAAGTTTGGAGATGAGAGAAGAACAAAAATTGGTCTAAATATAGGTGATTTGTCTGATGAGGATTTGATACCGGAAGAAGATACAGTCGTTGCAATGACAAATTTAGGTTATATTAAGAGAATGACTGTAGATAACTTTAAATCACAAAATCGTGGTGGAAAAGGAATAAAGGGTATGCAGACTATCGATAACGATTTTATGAAAGATATGTTTATGTTATCCACCCATGATTATATATTATTCCTTACAAATACGGGACGTATCTACAAACTTAAGTGTTACGAAATACCGGAAGCAGGAAGAACAGCAAGAGGTATGGCAATAGTAAATCTTTTACAGTTGCAGCCTGGTGAAAAAATATCTGCTATGGTTCAAATGCGTGAATTTGAAGACGATAAATATCTTATTATGGCTACAAAAAATGGTGTTATTAAGAAGACACCTGTAAATGCATATACAAATATTAGAAAGAGTGGAATACAGGCTATTACTCTTAGAGAAAATGATGAATTGATTGATGTAATGATATCAGATAATACAGATAATATTATGTTAATTACAAAAAAAGGTCATGGAATTAAATTCCGTGAGACAGATGTACGCGAAACGGGTCGTTCAGCTATGGGAGTAAGAGGAATTGAATTAAATTCAGGTGATGAAGTAATTTCTATGCAATTAGAGTCACAGGGTGAATGTATTCTTATTGTTTCTGCAAATGGTATGGGAAAACGTACTCCTTTTAGTGAATTTAAACTACAAAATCGTGGCGGAAAAGGTGTAAAATGTTATAAGATTGCAGATAAAACAGGTGATGTTGTAGGTGCAAAAGCTGTAAATGATGGAAATGAGATTATGATGATTACTAACGAAGGTATTATCATAAGAATGTTTGTTGATGATATTTCTGTTTTAGGAAGGGTTACACTTGGTGTAAAACTTATGAATACAGGTAATGACAGTGATATTGTTGTAGCAAGTATTACAAAAGTAAAAGAAAGCGTGACAGAAGCTGATGCAGAAGAAGCAAAATTGATAGAATCAGAAGATGATATTGATATAAATAAAACAGAAAATTCTTCAGAAACAGAATAAAATAATAAAAAAGGCGGCTAATAAAGTCGCCTTTCATGCGTTAAAATAAAAAGAGAGGAAAAAATAAATGAGAATTATAAATACAAATGAAATTATAAAAGAAATAAAAGAAATGTGTATTGAAGCGAATCATTTTTTATTACCTGATATGATAGAAGTATTTGACAATGCAAGAAAAAATGAAAAATCTCCTTTAGGTTGTCAGATATTGGAACAGCTAGATGAAAATTTAAAAATAGCAGCAGAGGATATGATACCAATTTGTCAGGATACAGGAATGGCGGTTGTTTTTATTGAGATAGGACAAGATGTACATATAGAAGGCGATAATTTAGAAGATGCTATTAATGAAGGTGTAAGACAGGGGTATGTAGAAGGTTACTTAAGAAAATCAGTAGTAAAGGACCCAATTTTAAGAGAAAATACGAAAGATAATACTCCAGCTGTAATTCACTATAGTATTGTACCTGGAGAAAATATAAAAATAACTTTAGCGCCAAAGGGATTTGGAAGTGAAAATATGAGTCGTGTATTTATGTTAAAGCCGGCTGATGGAATAGAAGGTGTAAAAGAAGCTGTACTCACAGCAGTAAGTGATGCTGGACCAAATGCATGTCCTCCAATGGTAGTAGGAGTAGGCATAGGTGGAACTTTTGAGAAGTGTGCATTACTCGCAAAAAAGGCGTTGACAAGACCGGCAGATAGTAGTTCAAAAATTGAATATGTAAAAGAAATGGAAGATGAATTATTAGAAAAAATAAATAAATTAGGAATAGGTCCGGGTGGACTTGGTGGAACACAGACAGCACTTGCTGTGAATGTTGAAACATATCCAACTCATATAGCAGGATTGCCAGTAGCTATAAATATATGTTGTCATGTAAACAGACATGTTACAAGAATCTTATAGTATATATTTAGAATTAAAGTAATATATAAACACAATATATAGCGTTTTATTTTGAAACTTATATAATAGGAAGAAACTCATAACAAAATTACAATATATAGATAAAGGAGACTGAAATGAATAAGAAAATAAATGCTCCATTGAGTGATGTGCAGGCGAAAGAATTAAGAGCAGGAGATTATGTATATATAACGGGAATAATCTATACAGCGAGAGATGCGGCACATAAAAGAATGTATGAGGCATTAAAACAAGGACAGGAACTTCCAATTGATATGAATAATAACATCATATATTATATGGGACCATCCCCTGCTAGAGAGGGAAGACCTATAGGTTCTGCCGGACCTACAACTGCAAGTAGAATGGATAAATATGCACCAGACCTATTAGATTTGGGATTAAAAGGTATGATTGGAAAAGGAAAACGTTCAAAATCAGTAAAAGATGCAATAATTAGAAATGGTAGTGTATATTTTGCAGCAGTAGGTGGAGCCGGAGCAATATTATCTAAATGTATAAAGTCAAGTGAAGTGATTGCATATGATGATTTGGGAACAGAGGCAATAAGAAAATTATATGTTGAAGACTTTCCTTCTATAGTAGTTATAGATAGTGAAGGAACAGACTTATATGAAACATCAATTGAGAAATATAGAGAATAAAATAATAACTTAAGGATAAAATAAAATGAAGATGAATAGAATTGTATATTTATTTACCCGAAGATTTTATAAAGTTCCATGGTTATTTTATGAAATAGGTAAAGCAGGAAATGGTCAGAAATATACAATACAGGAAAGATATAAAATTGTCAGGAATGTATGTAAACAAGTAAATAAATATGCACATGTAGAAATAGAATGTACAGGATTAGATAATATTCCAAAAGAGAATGGATATATATTAACCCCAAATCATCAAGGGTTATTTGATGTTTTACTCATATGTGACACACATGAGAATCCGGCATCTTTTGTTATAAGAAAAGATTTAGAAAAAGTACCTTTATTAAAACAGACAATAAAGGCATTAGATGCAAAAGCTTTAGACAGAAATGATGCACGTCAGGGAATGCAAATAATAAAAGAAATGACCCAAGAAATAAAAAAGGGAAGAAATTATATTATATTTCCTGAAGGTACAAGGAGTAAAAATGGTAATATACCGGGAAATTTTAAAGGCGGTTCATTTAAAAGTGCGGTAAAAGCACGAGCACCAATTGTACCTGTAGCATTAATAGATTCATTTAAACCTTTTGATATAAAAGATACAAAAACAGTTAAAGTACAAATACATTATTTAAATCCTTTATATTATGAAGAATATAAAGACATGAAGACAATTGAAATAGCAGATATAGTGAAAAAAAGAATAAATCATAAGATAAATGAAAAAATTTAAAAATAAGTGTGATTTATATTTGACAAATAAAAACTACTATATTATAATAATCAATGCACTGTTAAAGTGCTGTTAAGAGAATATATATTATATTCAGGCATGGAGAAGTACTCAAGTGGCTGAAGAGGCGCCCCTGCTAAGGGTGTAGGTCGTTTGCGCGGCGCGAGGGTTCAAATCCCTCCTTCTCCGTTTTATTACCTTGTCATATGACAGGGTTTTATTATGCCAATAATTGATTGTTATACAACTTAAAAAGTTTTTAAAAAAGTTGTTGACAAGATATTTATAAAGTGATAATATATCTCTTGCACACGCCAAACGGCAGTGCGGTCAACAAAAAACTTTTTTAAAAAAAGTTAAAAAAGATGTTGACAAAAAGAAAAAGCCATGATATATTAATATGGCTGTCGCTGAGAGCGACAAAAAGAAACAAGAACATTGATAATTGAACAGCAACCATCCCTGAAAATTCAAAATAAATTTTCAGAGCGAACATTGTTAATTCGAGTAATCGAAGAAACGATTTCCAAAACAACAGTAATGGATGAATGGCTAACGTCATTCTGACAGAACAAACACTTTAAACGAGAGTTTGATCCTGGCTCAGGATGAACGCTGGCGGCGTGCTTAATACATGCAAGTCGAACGAAGCATATGAGACGGAGTTCTTCGGAATAAAGATTCATATGACTGAGTGGCGGACGGGTGAGTAACGCGTGGGTAACCTGCCTTGTACAGGGGGATAACAGTTGGAAACAGCTGCTAATACCGCATAAGTGCACAGTATCGCATGATACAGTGTAAAAAACTCCGGTGGTACAAGATGGACCCGCGTCTGATTAGCTGGTTGGTGGGGTAACGGCCTACCAAGGCGACGATCAGTAGCCGACTTGAGAGAGTGATCGGCCACATTGGGACTGAGACACGGCCCAAACTCCTACGGGAGGCAGCAGTAGGGAATATTGCACAATGGGGGAAACCCTGATGCAGCGACGCCGCGTGAAGGAAGAAGTATTTCGGTATGTAAACTTCTATCAGCAAGGAAGAAAATGACGGTACTTGACTAAGAAGCCCCGGCTAAATACGTGCCAGCAGCCGCGGTAATACGTATGGGGCAAGCGTTATCCGGATTTACTGGGTGTAAAGGGAGCGTAGGCGGTACGGCAAGTCAGAAGTGAAAGCCTGGGGCTCAACCCCGGAATTGCTTTTGAAACTGTCGAACTAGAGTGTCGGAGGGGTAAGCGGAATTCCTAGTGTAGCGGTGAAATGCGTAGATATTAGGAGGAACACCGGTGGCGAAGGCGGCTTACTGGACGATTACTGACGCTGAGGCTCGAAAGCGTGGGGAGCAAACAGGATTAGATACCCTGGTAGTCCACGCCGTAAACGATGAATA
>NZ_CALGRE010000041.1 GCF_937958975.1 uncultured Eubacterium sp.
TATTTTAGAGTGCAATTTAATCAAAGAGTATAGACCTAAATATAATACCATGTTGATGGATGACAAGACTTATCCGTATGTGATGGTAACTGTCAGTGAGGACTATCCTAGAATTGTTCTTGCCAGAAGAATGAAAAAAGATAATAATAAATATTTTGGACCATTTACCAGTGGAGGAGCTGTCAGAGATACGATAGAGCTGCTTCAAAAAATGTACAAAATCAGAAATTGCAATAAGTCAATTTTAGATTTTTCTGAAATAAACATTATAGAAAATAAAGAGAAAGAAACTCCGAAAATAAACGGCAGACCTTGTCTGTATTATCATATCGGGCAGTGTGAAGGAGCATGCCAGGGTTACATAACAAAAGAGAACTATCGAGAAAATATAAATAAAGCAATTAAATTTTTAGAGGGAAACTATAAAGATACCATAAAAGAGTTGGAAGAAAAAATGCAGAAAGCTTCTGCGGAGTTAGATTTTGAGAGGGCAATGGAATGCAGGGATTTAATTAACAGTATCAATCATGTTGTCGGAAACCAAAAAATTACATCTCACCAATTCGAAAACAGAGATATTATTGCGTATGCAGAAGAAGGAAATGACGCTGTGGTACAGGTATTTTTTGTGAGAAATGGAAAACTTATCGGAAGGGAGCATTTTTATCTCACTACAGCTGTGGGTGATACGGGAAAGGATATTCTGACGAGTTTTATTAAGCAATACTATGTGGGAACACCATTTATTCCGCATCAGTTATTGGTTCAGGAAGAAGTGGAGGAACCGGAACTTTTAAGTGAATTATTGAGCAGAAACCAGAATTATACCGTAAAAATTATACATCCTAAAAAGGGAGATAAAGAAAAATTAGTTGAGTTAGCGGCAAAAAATGCCAGAAATTTATTAGAACAGAACAAAGAAAAATATAGAAGAGAGCAGAAACGTACAATAGGTGCAGTTCGGGAAATTGAGGAATTAATTGGGATTAGTAATATCCACAGGATGGAATCTTTTGATATATCCAATACAAATGGATATGAATCAGTGGCATCTATGATTGTTTATGAGGATGGAAAACCAAAACGCAATAATTATAGAAAGTTTAAAATTAAATCTGTGACGGGACCGGATGATTATGCCAGTATGGAAGAGGTTTTGACGAGACGTTTTCAACATGGACTGGAGGAGCGCAAAAGACTGGATATGGAAGATAGTGATTATAAACTTGGAAGTTTTAGCAAGTTTCCGGATATACTTATGATGGATGGTGGAAAAGGCCAGGTAAATGTGGCGCTTCGTGTACTCGATAATCTTGGTATTGATATTCCGGTTTGTGGAATGGTGAAAGATGATAATCACAGGACAAGAGGATTGTATTTTAATAATATAGAAATACCAATAGATACACATTCGGAAGGATTCAAGCTGATTACGAGAATACAGGACGAAACGCACAGGTTTGCTATAGAGTATCATAGAAGTTTGAGAAATAAAGGGCAGGTTCATTCTATTTTGGACGATATATCCGGAGTAGGACCGGCCAGAAGAAAAGCGTTGATGAAACAGTTCAAAACCATTGAAAATATAAAACAAGCTACAGTGGAGGAATTGGCAGCAGCACCGTCTATGAATGAGAACGTAGCAAAGAAGGTATATGAATTTTTTCATAAGACATAAATTTAATGTATACAAAGAAAAGTGCAAATGATATTATATCAGACAGAAGAGAGCATCGAAATAAAAGTGATGGGAAGGAGAAGATATGTCAGATATCAGCATCAAATTTACAAAGATTGTAGAAAATTATAGTCTTACAAATCATACGCCAGGGATTGATACAGATAAAATCATGATTACAATTCCCGAAGTGAACAGACCGGCATTGCAGCTGGCAGGATTTTTTGAACATTTTGACAAAGAACGTGTACAGATTATCGGAAATGTTGAATGTGCATTTTTAAACAATATGGTAAGAAAGAACAGACAGTGGGTTTATGAGAAACTTATGAGCAGTGGAATCCCTTGTCTGATTCTTTGTAGAGGCAATAAGCCGGATAAAGATATGATTGAAATAGGAGAAAAAAATGGTGTGCCTATTTTATCTACAGATATTGCTACATCAAGGTTTAATGCAGAGTTATCCAGATGGTTGAATGTGGAATTGGCGCCTTGCATTACAAGACATGGTGTTTTGGTAGATGTTTATGGCGAAGGTGTATTAATTATGGGAGAGAGCGGAATTGGAAAAAGCGAGGCTGCCCTTGAATTGATAAAGAGAGGACACCGTCTTGTTACCGATGATGTTGTTGAAATACGACGTGTCAGCGACGAAACGTTAATCGGCACATCTCCGGAAATCACAAAACATTTTATTGAGTTGCGGGGAATTGGGATTATAGATGTAAAGGCGCTGTTTGGTGTGGAAAGTATTCTTGATACTGCGAATATTGATATGGTAATAAAATTAGAAGAGTGGGACAGAGAAAAGGAATATGACAGAATGGGACTTGATGACAATTATATTGAATTTCTTGGGAACAAAGTAGTCTGTCATTCAATTCCTATCAGACCGGGTCGAAATCTTGCGGTTATTGTAGAATCGGCGGCGGTAAATCACAGACAAAAGAGAATGGGTTACAATGCTGCACAGGAATTATATAACCGTGTGCAAAAAAATATGATGAAAGGCTTTGAGCAAGAGTAAAATACTATAGGAGGTTTATATAGAAGGATGAAATATTGTTTTGGAGTTGATGTAGGAGGAACTACGATTAAGATTGGCTTTTTTAAGATAAATGGGGAGTTGCTTGATAAGTGGGAAGTCAAGACAAGGACAGAAAATTTTGGGGAAAATGTTTTGGCAGATATTTGCGAAGCATTGGAAGCGAAATTGATAAAAGAGAAAATAGGATTAGATGAAATTTTGGGAATTGGAATCGGACTTCCGGGCCCTGTTCTTTCGGATGGAACAGTATTACAGTGTGTTAATTTAGGATGGGGAACATTTAATGTGGAGAAAAAGCTTTCTGAAATGTTTCACGGCATAAAAGTGAAGGCGGGAAATGATGCAAATGTTGCAGCCTTAGGTGAAGCCTGGAAAGGCGGCGGAAAGGACTATGATGATATTGTAATGATTACTCTTGGTACCGGCGTAGGTGGAGGAGTTGTTATCAATGGAAATATTCTTACGGGATATAATGGTGGCGCCGGTGAAATCGGACATATGCATATGCAGGATGGAGAGCCGGAACAGTGTAATTGTGGAAGACATGGTTGTCTGGAACAGTATGCGTCAGCGACCGGTGTGGTTAGATTGGCAAAAAGATATATGGCAGAAAATGACGATAACACAAAGATGAGAGATTTTGGGGATAATATCACAGCAAAAGATGTTTTTGATTTGGCGAAGGATGGAGACAGGGGAGCTGTCAAGGTAACAGAGAAGATGGGAGACTATCTTGGAAAAGCAATGTCTCATGTTGCGGTTACAATCAATCCACAGGCATTTATTATTGGTGGAGGTGTCAGTAAGGCCGGTCAGTTTCTTATTGACGCCATTAAAGATACATATAGAGAAACCTGCTTTTCTGCATGTGGTGATGCCGCTGTGCATTTGGCGGAATTGGGAAATGATGCGGGAATGTATGGAGCAGCAGCGTTGGTGGTAAAGCAGTAAAAATCAATATTGTTGGAATGAAAAAGAAAGAGGTATTTTGATTTGTTTGAAAAATTAAAAGCAATTGTAGGAGAAAACTATATAAAGGCAAATGAATCTATGGCGGGTCACTGTACTTTCAGATGTGGAGGAAAAGCTGAGTTTTATGTTGAACCGGGTTCTATCAGCGAGCTTGTGGATGTAATTCAAATATGCAGACAAAACGAATATCCATATATGGTTATTGGAAATGGAAGTAATATTTTAGTCAGAGATGAGGGATATCAGGGAGTAATTATTGAAGTAAACTCAAGAATTTCGTCTATTGATGTTATTGGCGAGGATATAGTCGCAGATGCAGGCGCAAAGTTGTCTATGGTGGCTATGGCAGCGATGGAGAACGACCTTGGCGGTTTTGAATTTGCTCATGGAATACCGGGAAATGTAGGTGGAGCCGTGATAATGAATGCAGGCGCTTATGGTGGAGAAATGAAGGATGTTATCAAGTGGGTTAAAGTTCTTGACCGGGATGGTAATATTAGAAAAATAGATGCCTCGGAATTAGAGTTTGGATACCGAACGAGCAGGGTTGCAAAAGAGGGAATGATTGTTTTGCAGATGTGCATTTCCTTATTTATGGGAAGCTCAGGCGAGATTAGTATGATTATGCAAATGCTTATGCAGAAACGTAAGGCAAAACAGCCGTTGGAGTATCCTAGTGCAGGGAGTACATTTAAAAGACCAGAGGGGTATTTTGCAGGAAAATTGATTGAAGATGCAGGATTAAGAGGATATCGTGTTGGAGGTGCAATGGTTTCTGAAAAGCACTGTGGTTTTGTCATTAATTATGAAAATGCTACAGCCACGGATATCCTGACGCTTATTAAAGATGTGCAGAGAATAGTAAAAGAAAAATTCGATGTAAAATTGGAACCGGAAGTGAAAATAGTGTAAATTGCTGGCAGCAGTGTAGAGGAGACGTGTAATGCGGTTTGTGATTGTTACAGGAATGTCGGGAGCAGGAAAGATAACCGCTCTGAAGATATTTGAAGATAACGGATATTATTGTGTAGATAATCTGCCGATTGATTTAATAGAAAACTTTGCTGATTTATTATTTAGTCAGACCAGTGAAAAAAATAAAGTTGCGATTGGCGTAGATATAAGAAGTGGTGACAATCTGGATAAGGTGAACAGAATCCTGGAAAGTATGAGAAAAAAAGAACAGGGTTATGAAATTTTGTTCTTAGATTGCATGAATAGTACATTGATTCAACGATTTAAGGAAACAAGACGCAGCCATCCAATGGGGGATGCTGATAGTGTGGAGAATGAAATCAATGCAGAGCGCAGAAAACTGGATTTTTTAAGAAATCAGGCTGATTTCATTATAGATACGAGTAAACTTCTCGTCAGAGATTTAAGAGCAGAAATTGAAAAAATTTTTGTGATGAATCAGGATTATAGAAACCTGTTTGTCACAATCATGTCATTTGGGTTTAAGTTTGGCGTACCGGCAGATTGTGATTTGGTTTTTGATGTAAGGTTTTTGCCAAATCCGTATTATATTCCGGAGTTAAAACATAAGACAGGAGAGCAGAAAGAAGTTCAGGATTTTGTATTAAATTCATCTGTGTCACAGGAATTTTTAATTAAGCTTACAGATATGATAAAGTTTTTGATTCCAAATTATATTGACGAAGGGAAAAATCAGCTGGTAATTGGAATTGGCTGTACAGGTGGACATCACAGGTCGGTTACAGTGGCAAAAGAACTATATCAGCAGCTGAACAATAGTGATGCTGTCTATGGAATTAGAATCTCCCACAGGGATATTTTGAGATGACGTTTGGGTTGGAAGAAAGTGAAATAATATGAGTTTTTCCGGGAAAGTTAAAGATGAGTTATCCATACATATAAGTAGTGCGATGCACTGTAAAATAGCTGAGATTGCTGCTATATTATCTATGTGTGGAAGTGTTTCGATTGATGAAAATAATAATTATTCTGTCAGGTTTCGCACAGAGACAAGAGCGACCGCCGAGAAGTTAAAAAAACTTTTATGGAAAACTTTTCGTTTTGAGACAGAAATTGTTTGCAGGAACAATGCATATTCAAAAAACCAGCAGACATATACTATAAGCATAAAGGATAATGAGAAAGCAAAAAAGGTTTTACAGGCAACAAAATTAATAAATGAAAATGGAGATATTGAGGAAAATTTTTCTATAACGAATAACGTTGTAATAATGAAAGATTGTTGTAAAAGAGCATTTATCAGAGGTGCTTTTATGGCGGCAGGGTCCATAACTAATCCACAGAAATCTTATCATTTTGAAATAAAATGCAATAGTGATAAAAAGTCGGAGCAAATAATAAATTTACTCAAAAGTTTTGCGATTGATGCAAAAACAGTTGCAAGAAAAGGTAATTTTGTGGTATATATCAAGGAAGGCGAAGGCATAGTTGACGTCTTAAATGTGATGGAAGCGCATGTCGCCTTGATGGAAATGGAAAATATTCGTATTTTGAAAGATATGAGTAATTATTACAACCGACAAAATAATTGTGAAATTGCAAATATTAAGAAAACTGTTTCCACATCTTTTAGACAGATAGAAGATATTAAGATGATAATCGAAAAGAAAGGATTATCCTATCTGCCTGAAAAGTTACAGGATATCGCCATTGTCAGGATTGATAATCCTGATGCTTCGTTGCAGGAATTGGGGCAAATGTTAGAGCCGCCTTTAGGAAAATCGGGGGTTAACCATCGTTTAAGAAAAATTTGCCAAATTGCGGATGATTTAAGGGGATAACCCCGGGAAAGGAAGTATTACAATGACAACAAAGGACATTACAATTGAAATCAAGCAGGGGACTGAGACGAGTCCGGTAGCAAAGTGTGTACAGGTAGCCAGCCAGTTTGAGAGCAAGATTTACGTTGAATATGAAACCAAAAAAGTGAATGCAAAAAGTATTATGGGGATGATGGCACTTGGTATTGTTCCAGGGCAGACGGTAAAGGTTTCTGCTGAGGGTGGAGATGAAGTCCAGGCAATAGAAAGTATTGAAAAATATTTAGGAAATAAATAGTAGAGAAACAGATTTAGGTGTTTAAAAGAAGAAAGGATGATGTTGAGATTATCCTTTCTTTTTTGTATGTGGCCGACACCGCTTCAGGTGCTTGTAAAAGTATAATGAAAAATTAAGAAGAAAATAGTATTTTGTGGTGTAAAACTAAAAAATCAATGAATAGATAAAAAAATGAATACTTGAAATAGTAGTGAAAAAATTACATAATCATATTAACAAAGCAAGGACAAAAAGGAAGAGTAGCAGCTTTGAACGGAGAGAATAAGAATTTTCTGTTAAGGGGGGATGCCACAACGTGAAATCTTATTCACAGAGAACTCGGCGCTGGAAAGTGCTTAAAATGAGTATAAAAAATTAGCGTATTAACTATCTTTGAATGTTTTTCTCTATATAATTTTTTAAAACCCCGGGTCTTTTATGACCTGGGTTTTTGTATGCAGTCAATGCCGTTTCCGGTGATTATTTACCAAATATTTTATAAATGTGTTATACTAAGATATTATAAGAAAGTAGGTTCATATGAGTTTTACACATTTACATGTACATACAGAATATAGTCTGTTAGATGGTTCCAGCAAAATTAAAGAGATAACAAAAAGAGCGAAAGAACTGGGGATGGATAGCCTTGCAATTACTGACCATGGAGTAATGTATGGGGTAATTGATTTTTATCGTGCAGCTCTGGCAAATGATATTAAGCCAATTATTGGATGTGAGGTTTATGTTGCACCCGGTTCCAGGTTTGATAAGGAGGCAAATGCAGGTGATGATAGATATTATCATCTTATTTTGCTTGCAGAGAATAATAAGGGGTATGCCAATTTATGCAAAATTGTATCTAAGGGTTTTGTAGACGGTTTTTATTATAAGCCTAGAGTAGATTATGAAGTTCTTGAACAATTTCATGAAGGTATTATTGCATTGAGTGCCTGCTTAGCCGGAGAAGTTCAGAGATACCTTGCCAGAGGAGATTATGAGGCAGGACGAGAGGCAGCTATCAGGCATATAAATATTTTTGGAAAAGAAAATTATTTTTTAGAGTTACAGGACCATGGTATTCCGGAGCAGAAAACTGTGAATCAACAGCTTTTAAGATTGAGCAGGGAATTAGAATTAGATTGCGTCTGCACAAATGATGTTCATTATACATACGCTGATGATGTGGAAGCCCATGATATATTGTTATGTATACAGACAGGTAAGAAAAAAGCTGATGAAGACAGAATGAGATATGAGGGCGGACAGTTCTATTTAAAATCTCCACAAGAGATGGCGGAATTGTTTAAATATGCTCCTGAGGCATTGAGCAATACTGAAAAAATTGCAAAGAGGTGTAATGTTACGTTTGAATTTGGTGTCACAAAATTGCCAAATTATGCTGTTCCTGATGGATATACACCTTGGACATATCTGAAAGAATTGTGTGTGAATGGTTTACATAATAGATATCCTGTTTTTCGTGGGGAGAAAGATGAATATTGTAAACTGAGTGCCGGGGAATTAGAAGAGAGATTAGATTATGAATTAAATACAATAAAAAATATGGGATATATAGAGTATTTTCTGATTGTTTGGGATTTTATCCATTATGCCAAATCGAACGGAATTGCAGTGGGACCGGGAAGAGGTTCCGCAGCGGGAAGCCTTGTGTCCTACTGTCTGGAAATTACTGATATTGAGCCTATGAGATATAATCTTATTTTTGAGCGGTTTTTGAATCCGGAGCGTGTGTCTATGCCCGATATTGACGTGGATTTTTGTATTGAGAGAAGACAGGAAGTTATAGATTATGTGGGAAGAAAATACGGAAAAGACCATGTGGCTCAGATTGTTACCTTTGGTACTTTGAAGGCAAAGGGAGTTATCCGTGATGTGGCAAGAGTTTTGGACATGCCATATGCACAGGCGGATTCCATTGCTAAGATGATACCAAATGATTTACATATGACATTGGATATTGCATTGAGACAAAACAGGGAATTAAAAGACTTGTATGATAGTGACGAGGAAGTCAAATATCTTATTGATATGTCAAGGAGACTGGAAGGTTTGCCGAGACATGCCTCTATGCATGCAGCAGGTGTTGTTATATGTGGTAAGCCGGTTGACGAGTATGTTCCGTTATCAAAAGCATCTGACGGTTCTATTACCACACAGTATATTATGACAACTCTTGAGGAGTTAGGTTTGCTCAAAATGGACTTTTTGGGTCTTAGAAACCTGACGGTAATACAGAACACTCTGAGATTTATACAGAAGAACAGAGGTAAAGATATTGATTTAAATAAAATAGATTATTCAGACAGTAAAGTGTTGGAGTATATCGGAACCGGAAATACGGAGGGGATTTTCCAGTTAGAAAGCGCCGGAATGAAAAGCTTTATGAAGGAATTAAAACCTCAAAGCCTTGAAGATATCATTGCGGGAATTTCTCTTTACAGACCGGGACCAATGGATTTTATTCCAAAGTATGTGGAAGGAAAAAATAATGCCGACAGTGTTACTTATGACTGTCCGCAGTTAGAACACATTCTCGAACCAACTTATGGATGTATTGTTTATCAGGAACAGGTAATGCAGATAGTTCGCGACTTGGCAGGTTTTACACTCGGAAGAAGCGACCTTCTAAGGCGTGCAATGTCTAAGAAAAAAGCAGATGTAATGGCAAAAGAGCGTCGAATCTTTGTATATGGTGACGAGTCAGAGGGAATTAAGGGCTGCATTCATAATGGAATTGGTGAACAGGTTGCCAATAAGATTTATGATGAGATGACGGATTTTGCACAGTATGCATTTAACAAGTCTCATGCTGCGGCTTATGCGGTTGTAACATATCAGACTGCATATTTGAAATATTATTATACAGCTGAATTTATGGCTGCAATGCTTTCATCTGTTATGGATATGACAAGTAAAATCGCAGAATATGTTTATTCCTGTCGTTCCATGGGAATAAAAATTCTTCCACCCGATATCAATGAGGGTGAAAGTGGTTTCTCGGCAAAAGGAGATAGTATAAGGTATGGTCTTACTGCCATAAAAAATGTAGGCAAGGCTATTATAGACAATATCGTTTCAGAGCGTGAAAGTCATGGTCAATATAAGGATTTGGAGGATTTTATTACGAGAACTGCTTCTCTTGGGGTAAATAAACGGGCAATAGAAAATTTTATCAAAGCGGGAGCTTTTGATTCTTTTGGAGCAACGAGAAAACAGATGATGATGGTTTATATTCAAATTATTGATAGTGTAAATCAGGAAAAGAAAGATGCAATGGCGGGACAGATTTCGTTGTTTGATTTTGCAGATGAAGAAGATAAGCAGACTTATAAAGTACAGATGCCTGATGTGGGAGAGTATGACAGTGACCAGAAATTAGAATTTGAAAAAGAGGTTATTGGAATATATGCCAGTGGACATCCGTTGCAGGATATGGAAGAAAAATGGAGACGTGTCATTACAAATATGACGATTGATTTTGGTATTCCGGAAGAGGGAGAAGTGCCAAAAGTAAGAGATAAAAGCCAGGTTAAAGTAGGTGGAATTGTTACGGCTATTACAAGAAAATTTACGCGAAAAGGGGACCAGATGGCATTTTTGACACTGGAAGACCTTGTGGGAACAGTGGAAGTTGTCGTTTTTCCAAGACAGTTTAACAGATACAGGGAGCAGATTGTTGAGGGCAAAAAGATTTTTGTAAAAGGTGAGGCGAATGTGGAAGAGAATGCGGCAGGAAAAGTTGTCGCAAATGAGATAACAGAATTTTCACAGGTTTTTTCAGAACTTTGGATTGCATTCCCGGATAAAGACGCTTATATTGCAGGAGAGCCGCAATTACTGCAAATTTTGTCTGAGAATAAAGGTAACGACAAAGTAATGATTGCTCTTGCAAAAGAGAGACAGAGTAAAGTCATGCCGGTTCAATATAGAGTGGATGCGACACAGGCTTTTGTGGAACGATTAAAAGAAGTTTATGGAAAGGATTATGTTAAACTTCGTCAATAATAATTAGAAATAGTTTACATAATGTAAAGGAAAGGTTATAACATAAATGATAATTACATCAGCGGCCAATGAGCAGATAAAGAGTATTATCGCTTTAAAAGAGAAATCCAAGGTAAGAAAGACCAATAAATTATTTACGGTAGAAGGCATTAAAATGTTTTCGGAAGTACCAAAGAAAGACTTGGCAGATGTGTATGTCTCGGAAAGTTTTCAAAAACAAAATAAAAATATTTTAAAAAATATAGATTATAAGGTTGTTAGTGATAATGTTTTTAAGAAAATTTCTGATACTGTGACACCACAGGGAATATTGGCGGTAGTCAGACAAAAAAACTATACGGTAGATTATATTATTAATAATCGAAAAAAGAACAAAAGCTGTATTGTTGTTCTTGATAGGCTGCAAGACCCGGGAAATCTTGGAACGATTGTTAGAACCGGAGAGGGAGCAGGTATTTCCGGTATTATTTTAAGTAATGATAGTGCGGATATTTACAATCCTAAAGTGATACGTTCAACAATGGGGTCGATTTTTAGGGTTCCCTTTGCTGTTACGGATAACCTTCCGGATGCAGTAGACAAATTGAAAGCTTGCGGAATTACCACATATGCCGCACATTTAAAAGGAAAAGAGTATAATAAAGGAATATTTGAGCAGGATTGTGCCTTGTTGATTGGAAATGAAGCAAGGGGATTGAGTCAGGAGATTTCTCAAAAAGCGGATAGATTAATTAAAATTCCAATGGAAGGGAAAGTTGAGTCACTAAATGCTGCAGTTGCGACAGCCATATTAATGTATGAAATAAAAAGAGAATGAAACAGAGCAGGGCTTTTTATATGCCTGCTCTGTATTGTAAAATAAACCAATATATGTATATTGGTTTATTTTTGAGTTCACTTATTATAGTGTACCTAATTTTTCAATTGCCTTATCGGCTATGATTTCGTCATAATGTTCCATAAAAAACAACTCTTTTACATAGGTAGGTGTTTCCCTTATTCCGTTTTCGGTTAAAATACCACAAATTCGGTTCAGGTTTTTCTCTTCTTCAATCTCCATACAAAGGGAAAGATAATATTTATTATCAAATGGAGATTTATAAATTGAACTGTCACCTTTGTAGAATGGGGCAATCATTCTTGCTACAGAAATAATGTCATTTAAATTGTTAAATGCATAAATACTATATAATAAAGAGTCTTCCTGTTGACCGGCATCAGAGTTTGAAGTCTTGTCATTCTCTTTAAATTGTTCGTTGATATTCTCAAAGTCTTCAATTTCAAGTTCAGAGTCATCAAAATGTGAAAGGATACTGTCTTTAAATTTTTCTTTTATTTCATCTTTCATTTCTTTTGAGAAAAATTTAGAAAGATGTTCTTCCGTGTCCTCCGGATTATCTACTTTAGTAATAACTAAAATAATACTTTCGGGAGAGACAGGAATCGCTTCGACCATTAATGGAATATCATTTACTTCAAATCCAAAGTCGTCATTAGCCTGACGCATCATATCCTGAAAAAGTTCCCTTGTCTTACCGGTTCCATAAGCTAATTCGCTTATTTTTATATCACGGTCTTCAAGGTCTTCTTTGGTTAAGGTACAGCGAATCTGATTTTCATTGATTTTTTCAATTTTCATAAAAATCACCTCTCATTCAAATAGATTCGTTATAGTAATAGCTTAAAAGCTATTTCTTATATTAGTATATCCAATAAATTTCAAAGTGTAAAGTTTTTAAGTTAGTAATATCTTACAAGTATAATATATATACGGAAAAAATGTACAAAATATTACATAATTTTAAAAAGTATAAGTACGCTGGTTTACATAATTTTTTTATGAAAAGATATTCTGTTTATGTGGGATACAATAAATAATATATTATTAATTGTTGATGAAATAAAAACAATATGTTATAATTTGTTTGGGAAAAAAGAATAATGCGGGAAACATGAGCATTACAATAACTGGATTTCAATATATCACGAAATTCATATATTTATTATGGTTTCCCCATGAGTGTGGACTTCTGTACCATTATTTTGATGGTGCAGGAGTCTTTTTTTTGTGTTATGATACTAATATTAGTATGTTTAGGAGGAAGACTAAGTGAGAAAAAACATAAGAATTTTGACTTTAACGATTTTAGTCGCTGCTGCTTTTTTTACAACCGGATGTGATTTCTTTAAGAAAACGAATGACGGTAAAGTAGATTTGAAGTGGTATATGGGACTCACATATGAAAATGAAAATGGCGAGGACGTTGAATATACAGTCAAAAGTGGTGATAGAGTTGTTGCTGTGGCATTAGAGGATAAGTATAGTGACAAATTTGCGATTATGAAGGATGTAGATGTGTTTGTTAATATTGACACAATAAAAGATAATATAGATGATAGATTTTATTTTGACGCTAAGAGTGAAAAGCTTTTATTTACAAATGCTACAACGATTTATGAAATGCCTTTAAATGAAAATGTTGTAAATGATGATAATATTGAATATACGACATGTATTAAGGATAACAAGCAGTGTTATATTAATATACAGTTGGTTAAAAAGTTTATCGATATTGACTATAAGTTGAGTAAGGCTGAGGATGACAAACCGGCGTTACTGAGTATTCGTTATCGAAGTGGCGAGAGAAATATTATGTCAACTAATGACGATATAGAAATGAGGACAAAGGGTGATTATCAAAATTTGATTGTTACTGAAATTCCGGAAGATACGAAAGTAACAGTAATTGAGACGAGCAAAAACTGGAATAAAGTAAGGACAGAAAATGGTTATATCGGATATGTACCTGTAAAAAAATTAGATGGTGAGAGTAAGGAAGAAATAAATTTTAAAAATGATGATGACACTTATACACATGTAACTTTAGATACAAAGGTAAGCCTTGCGTGGAATCAGATATATAATCAGACTGCAAATAACAATCTGGATGAATTAGTGGCCAATACAAAGGGAATCAATGTTATTTCGCCGACATGGTTCTCATTGGCAGACAAAAACGGCAATTTATCTACACTTGCAGATTTTAATTATGTAGAGAATGCACATAAAAAGGGGATGCAGGTTTGGGCGCTGGTAAATGATTTTGCAGACAAAAAGTTGACAAAGAAAGTGTTAACCTCTACAGCGTTGAGAAAAAAATTAGTGAATAACATTATGTACTATTTAAACAGTTATGAGTTAGATGGAGTAAACATTGATTTTGAGTATATTACAGAAGAAATAGCAGATGATTATCTTCAGTTTTTGAGAGAATTATCGATTGAGTGCAGAAAGGCGAAAAAAGTGCTTTCTATTGATAATTATGCACCGGCAGAGTGGAGCAAATATTACGACAGAAAACAGCAGTTAAAAATAGCTGATTATATTATTATAATGAACTATGATGAGCATACAGTAGGCAGTGATGAGGCAGGTTCCGTATCGTCCTTATCCTATGCAGAAAAGTCTATTAAAGATACGATTGAGGAAACCGGAGACGCCGAAAGGATTATAAACGGCATGCCTTTTTATACAAGAATATGGGAAATGAAAAGTGAGACTGAGGAAGATGACGGTTCCGGGAAATTGATAGAGGATGCTGTCAATGGAAATTATTATCTTTCGAGTTCTGCGGTAGGTATGGCAAAAGCAGAAAATGAATACAAAGATGCCGGCGTTAAACCTGCTTACGATGAGACAACAGGTCAGAATTTTGTAACTTATGCAAAAGGAAGCTCCACTTATATGATATGGTTAGAGGATGAAACATCTGTTGCTGCAAGACTGGAACTGATGAATAAATATAAATTGGGTGGTGCGGCTTATTGGGCGCTGGGACAGGAAAAGGATAGCATTTGGAAGACTATTTCAAAATATTTTAAATAATAGTAATAAATTGTTATATTGTCTCATATAATTCAGAGAAGGAGTTAGCGAGGTTGAAAGATAATCTTTCAACCTTGAATTTATGGGCTAAATAGACATGAAACTATGTTTGTAGAGTTCATTAGGAGGCAAGATTGAGTAATAGAAAGTTATTGTATATTTATTATTATGTAAACGGAAGAAAAGTTAGAAATGTTGGATTTGTAGAATGTAAAGTGAAAGAGGATAAATGTAAATTTAATCTGACATTGAAAATCCCAAATGGTTATCTGGCAGAATATATAAATATTTATTTATATAGATATGGAAGTAAAAAAGGATATAAAATCGGAACAGTAAATCCTCTGGTGGAGAATTGCAGATACAGTGTGACTGTTAATAAAACAGAATTGGAGGAGAATGGGTTTTCGATGGAGGAAATTGCCGGAATATACATATTTAGCAATGAATATGCAGGATGTGAATTTAGGGCTGACGCGGAAGAAGAAAGACAGGCAAAATACAGGGTTCAGTATGTTTGAGTAAATATATAAAAATTAAGGTTGAAGAAGAGCAAAAAGATGAAAGAAAAATATATGAAAGAGGCAATAAAACAGGCAAAAAAAGCATGGGATATAGGAGAAGTACCTATTGGATGTGTTATTGTCTATAAGGATAAAATTATTGGAAGAGGGTACAACCGGCGAATGGCTGACAAGAATACTCTGAGTCATGCAGAATTAAATGCAATAAAAAAAGCGAGTAAAAAACTGGATGACTGGCGTTTGGATGATTGTGAGATGTATGTGACAACCGAACCGTGCCAAATGTGTGCGGGGGCTATTGTTCAGGCAAGAATTAAGAAAGTATACATAGGGTGCATGAATCCAAAGGCGGGATGTGCAGGCTCCATTATGAATCTTTTGCAGGTTGATAAATTTAATCATCAGGTAGAAATTGAAAAGGGGATTTTAGAGGAAGAATGCAGCGCTCTGTTAAAAGACTTTTTTAAAAAACTTAGAAATCATGGTTGACAAAGAAAAAGCCGTTGGGGTATACTTTATTTCTGACAAATAAATATGTTATAACACTTCCGTGTAGCCGGGGAGGTAGCGGCGCCCTGTACCTGCAATCCGCTATAGCAGGGGTGATGGTTTGCCTCGGGTTTATCTTGTAGGGCAGCCCTTTATAAGTGATGTTGACGTCTGGGTCTTATGCAACGGAGTCCTGTGAACCGTGTCAGGTCAGGAATGAAGCAGCACTAAGCAGACCGCTTCGTGTGACATGAGGGCGCCTAGACCGAGTTAACTGTAGAGGTAACGCTTATGGGATATTCACAAAGCAAACCGCACGGATTAATAAACAATGACAATGAGTCATGTATAAAAAGAAAAAGATTCGCATATTTTTGTGCAAACACAAATATGCGAATCTTTTTCTTTTTATACAAATAAGGCGAGGTCTGCGGTTGAGATGAGTAGGAGTGACATCCAGATACACAAGGTTCATTGTCAATGTAAAGTCGGGACAAATTCAAAATGGGGAAATACTAAACGTGGAAAAGATTGTATTTTTATATATTAACTGGTAAAATGTATAAAAGGGGAAATGGTATGATAGATTTAACTATAATTATCACAAAGAACTTTATAACTTGACCGGAAAATCTGTCATATATTAAAAATGATGATATATAGTAGATTTTTCAGGGCAAGTTTTTTTGTATATAAAAGTTTCTAAGGAAGAAGCCAAAAGAGAAAAAAGGAGAGTATAACACATTATATAATATGTTATCAAAGAAGGAAATGAAAAAAGTTTTAAGTATAGTATTAATCATCTGTTTATTTAGTGGTTTGGTATTTACGAATAGCGCTATTAAATATGTCTACGGAAAGGCAGATGATGTTTCGTTAACAACGAATAAAAAGAATATAAAAGTAGAGATAAAATCTGTATCGAAAAAGCAAATTAAACTTAGGTTTATAAATAGTGGGCGTAAAGATTTTACTTTTACTGAAGATTTCATTTTAAAAAAACGTGTTAATAATAAATGGAAAAAAGTAAAATGGAAAAAAGATGTTATTAGGACTCTTACTGCTAAGATAGTGTGGAAAAAAAGTAAGAGTATAGAGAAAGTGAAATGGAAAAGGTTTTTAGGTCATAATCTGTCTAAAGGAAAATATAAACTAAAATATGTTAAGACTGTAAGATTTAGAATTAAGTAAGTTTAGCAGTAAAATGGTAAAAGGTATCTCTATAATGAGGTGTGCTATTCATCGGGAGTGTATGGTGAGTTGATGGGTTTTTACTATCTTAATGTGAGATATTATAATCTGGGGAGTGTATCATTTATCATACAGAACAGTTACAAGGAGAAACAGAATGTTTGTGACACATGGAACTTGCATATATTGTGATGAAAGTCCGATTAATTATGTGAATTCTAGTAGGCATTCAATAGTAGTAATAGGAAAATATGGATTAAGTCAGTGAGATAAAATGAAGAAAATACCCCAAATAGAGACGGAATCAGATAATAATGAGATAATTGACATAAATAATATATCATATTTGTATATATGGTTTTACGATGTATATTTGACATATTCAAATAATCATGTTAATATATACATTAATATTATTTTTAAAGGGGGGAAATGGAGTGAAGAAAAAAATAGTTTTAGCAAGTCTTATTGTTTTAGTGGCTGGATTTACTATAGCGGGAATTGCCACTAAAATTTCAGCAAACAACTCCAAAGAATTAAAAGAAATTTATCAACAAGAAATTGTGCCTAATGAAACAATTACATGTGAGCAAGAAAATGAATATGTAGAATTAAATAATGAATTGATTCAGGCGATGAATGATATAGAGGCAGGAAAAATAAGTCAGGAAGAGTATGAACAAATTTGTAAAAAAATATATAGTAAGGTTAATAATAAACAGAAAGAAAAAAATATAAAGGAGCAAGAGAAAGCGTTTCACGAGAGTGAAGAATAATAAGGGGGAAGACGAATGAAAACAAAAACAACTTCATATATAATCTGCTTAATTGTATCATCTATTATAAGTATGTGTTGTGTATGTAGTGTACAGGCAGAATCATTAACTACAGAAGAAATTAAGTTATATACAGCCCATCCGATGAAAGCTTTAAAAGCGAAAGAGTGTGCTAATGATGCTTTGGAATCAACTAAAAAAAAGTACAAAGAATGTGTTCGTTGGCTAGGTAATGGTGATGCATATCGTCATGCATATTGGTCGGCTCTTATGACCAAAAAAATTGATAAAGATTTTGCATGGAGAGCGGGCTTAGCCCATGAAGGGTTAGGAACAGGATATAATTTTGATGAACAGAACGATGATACTAAGATGGATATTCAAAATAATTATTTAGGTAGACAGTTGGCTAGTTCTAAATCAAGTAAAGGGCTTTCTTGGGTTATTGTTAATGCTTGTTCTACAGGTAGGTTGAGAAGAATTTTAATTTATTCAGGGAAAAAAGGTAAAAACACCCATAAAATTGGAGGTGTTTGGATGAAATATGTAGGTTATTATGTTCCGACAAGCAATGGAGGATTAAAATAGTTACTGCATAAACAAGACGATGAAATAAATGTTGTGTTTTGATATAAATATAGAAAAAATTAGAAAAGTTTTCCAACACCTTGCGTGGAAAACTTTTTTTGTTTATAATAAATCCAAAGGTGCAAAAGGGTGAAGTGCGCCCAAATGAGCATAAAAACGTTTAGAATTGTGCTTTTTATTGTGTTTTCAGTGAATGAAAGGAGAGGTCATGTCTTATACAGCATTATATAGAAAGTTCAGACCTTCGACTTTTGAACAGGTAAAAGGTCAGGACCACATTGTACAGACGTTAAAAAATCAGATTAATGCAAACAGAATAGGACATGCTTATCTTTTTTGCGGAACGCGCGGTACAGGTAAAACCAGTGTGGCAAAGATATTTGCAAAGGCGGTTAATTGTGAACACCCCGTTGACGGAAGCCCCTGCAATGAATGTGATACATGCCGGGCTATAAACTCAGGCGGAGCTATGAATGTAGTAGAAATTGATGCAGCATCTAATAACGGTGTCGATAATATCCGTCAGATTAGAGATGAAATTCAATATTCACCCGCGAATGGAAAATATACCGTATATATTATTGATGAGGTGCATATGTTGTCCATTGGCGCTTTTAATGCATTACTGAAGACGCTGGAAGAGCCGCCGTCCTATGTATTGTTTATTTTAGCGACAACGGAGCCTCATAAAATACCGATAACCATATTGTCCAGATGTCAGCGGTACGATTTTAAGAGAATCACAATTGATACAATTGCTGCGAGACTCTCAGAATTAATGGATAAAGAAGGTATTGAGGTAGAAGAAAAAGCCATAAGATATGTGGCGAAGGCAGCCGATGGTTCTATGCGTGATGCGTTAAGTCTTTTAGACCAGTGTATTGCATTTTATTTGGGGCAGAAATTGACATACGAAAATGTTCTCGAAGTGCTGGGTGCGGTAGACAATGAAGTGTTCAGCAGATTGACAAGAAGTGTAATAGATGGAGATGTTGTTTCCTGTATTCACATATTAGATGAGATGGTAATGCAGGGAAGAGAGCTGGGGCAGTTTGTTAATGACTTTATATGGTACTTAAGAAATTTAATGTTGATAAAAACTTCTGATGGAGCAATGGATGTAATTGATGCTTCGGCAGAACGGATTGTAGCATTAAAACAGGAAGCCATGATGGTTGAGACAGATGTTATTATGCGATACATCAGAGTCTTCTCTGAATTGGCTGGACAGATAAAATATTCATCACAAAAGAGAGTTTTGATTGAGATAGCCCTGATTAAATTAAATAAACCGGCAATGGAAAACGATTCCGGCTCGTTAATGAATAGAATCTCTATTCTTGAGAAAAAAATTGAGAGTGGAGCCATTATTGCAAAAGGGACGGTTGCCAAGAAGGAGGAGGCAGTATCTGAAAAGCCGAAGAAGGTATTTGATAAACCGGTACCGGCGGATATTCAATATGTAGTAGATAACTGGGGAACAGTAAAAAGACATATATCAAGCCCATACAAAACATTTTTGGATAATGCGAGATTTAGCGTTAAGGGCAATGATACTTTGCTTATGGTCTTTAATGCCGGTGATATCAGCTATGAGAGGTGTAATAAGCCTGAAATTATAGAAATGCTGAATAACATCATTAGCGAAGAGATAAATAAACAGGTAAAAGTTGAGATGACAATGCTTGAGGGGAATCAGAATTTTGGAGATTATTTTCAGGAAGTTGTCCTTAAAAAAATAAATATGGAAGTAGTACAGGAGGATTTTTAAAATGGCAAAGAGAGGTGGATTTCCAGGAGGTATGCCTGGTAATATGAACAATATAATGAAGCAGGCACAGAAGATGCAGAAGCAGATGGAGGAAGCACAGGCAGAGCTTGAGGCATCGGAATATACTGCTACAGCAGGCGGCGGAGCGGTCGAAGTGACAATCGCCGGCACAAAAGAAATAACAAAAATAAAATTAGACCCGGAAGTTGTTGACCCGGATGACATTGAAATGTTAGAAGACCTTGTCATGGCGGCAGTTAATGAGGCAATTCGAAAAATGGAAGAAATGTCAACACAGAAGATGTCTAAAATTACCGGAGGAATGGGAGGACTGTTCTAAAAGGTTTTATCTTGATTAAGAGAGGGTAGGACGTTGGATTATTACAGTGGATATATTACAAAGTTAATTGAAGAATTGTCATCTCTTCCCGGAGTTGGTGCAAAGACAGCGGGAAGACTGGCGTTTCATATATTGGATATGCCAAAGGAACAGGTGCAGGATATTGCGGATGCAATGATGAATGCAAAAGAAAATGTAAAATATTGTAAGACGTGCTGTACACTTACAGATCAGGAGGAATGTCCTATTTGCAGCAGCAGTCAGCGCGACCATAAAACGATTATGGTTGTTGAGACGACAAAAGATATGGCGGCATATGAAAAAGTTGGTGAATACAATGGTGTATACCATGTACTTCATGGAGCTATTAACCCGATGGCAGGAATCGGTCAGAATGATATTCGTCTGAAGGAGTTGTTTGAGAGATTAAAGGAGGATGTGGACGAGGTAATTATTGCGACAAATTCCAGCGTGGAGGGTGAAGCAACGGCGATGTATATTAGCAAGGTTGTGAAACCTCTTGGTATTAAGGTCACTAGGATTGCCAGTGGAGTTCCGGTAGGTGGGGATTTAGAATGTATCGATAACGTAACCCTGCTGAGAGCATTGCAGGGAAGAGTTACGGTATAACAGTGAAAAAAGTACAATTGGGAATTTAGAAATATAAATAGGTTGTTGAATTATTAAGAGGAATATAAATGGATAAAAATGAGCAGAAGCTAAAAATTGAAGAATTAAAAAGAGCGATGCACGATAAGGATTTTGACAAGGCTGTGGAAATTGCAGAGGCGTTAGATTTAAAAAAAATTAAAGATAATAATTTTTTATGTCTTATGGCAGATGCGTACGAAGTGAATCATGATTATGATTCGGCGAAGAAGGTTCTTTTGGCTGCATATGAGAATACAAATACCGGACGTCATATTGCGTATAAACTCTGTCTTTTGTCAATTAAGACAAAGGAGTTTGCGCTTGCAAGGGATTATTATGAGGATTTTATTGAGATGGCGCCGAGAGATACATCTAGATATGTTCTGAAATATAGAATGGCAAAAGCACAGGGAAAACCTATAGAAGAATTGATTACTATTCTGGAAGAATATGTGAATCTCGATATGGAAGAAAAATGGGCATATGAGTTGGCTAAACTCTACGATGAAGTAGAAGATAAAGAAAAGTGTGTCGATATTTGTGATGAGATTAGTCTGTGGTTTTCTGAGGGAAAATATGTATTTAGAGCAATGGATTTAAAGAAGAAATATAGTCCTCTTACTCCTGTACAGCAGGAAAAATACGATGAAAATAAAAGAAAAGTAAAAGCGGAAAAAGAAGGTAAAAAAGAAAAAAAGAGAACTCCGTTTGAAGTAAATCTTGATATGATTCAGGATATTCCGGAAGTGAAAATTGAACCACAGATTGCTGACGAGGATATTCAGGCAGTAGTAGCGGATGGGATGAAAGAAATATTTGAGGAAAACGAAGATGTCGCAGAAGAATTAGAGAAAATAGATGAAAAGCCGACAGAAAAAGCAGACGAAAACTTTGGTGAAACGAAGATTTTTGGAAACAATGCCGGTGAAATGGAAGAAATTATTTTCCAGCCGGACGAGAGTGAGGAGCAAGAGGTGATTGAAACGGAGGTTCCGTTAGAAGTGATAGAGGAAGAAGAGGTTGAAATCTTACCGGAACAGTTGGAAAATGAGAAAGAAGAAGAATTTGCAGAGAAAATAAATGATATTGGCGGAGTTGCCGATATTTTGAGACAATTGCAGTCACGGGGAATATTAAAAGCAGAGACTGTAGAGCAGGCGGTAAATATTATAGATGAAGCAAGTGGGGGGAAAGAAGAGCCGGAACATGGTACAAAGATAAATGAGACATTAAAAGAAAAAGAAAATGAAGAACCGGAGTCTGTTGCAGAAATTAGTGACGAAGAGAAAAGTTTGAAAGATGAAACAAATGAGGAAATCAATGAGACACCGGTTGAGTTAAAGGAAGAAATTTCTTTAGATGAAGAGATAAATGTCACACAGAGGTTTGAGATTCCAAAAACGTTTGTGGATGACAGGAAAGATAATGAGGAGCAGCCTTCTGTAGGCATAACAGAGGAGAAAGATAAAACAGAAGATTCTGAAGTTCCAGTGTTTGATTTGTCTTTTGAATCTGCTGTGAATCATGAAGTCGGGGAAAATATTGTTATAAGTTCGAATTTAAAAGTAAAGGATAATCCTTCTGCAAAGATTGAGATTATTGCCGGAGCCGGAATTGTTGAAGAAGGAAAACTGGAAGAAAAAACTGAAAGTCAGCAAGAGTTAAAAGAGGATGTTGCGATAGAAGAAAATAAAGAAAGTAATTTACCGGAGCAAAAACAACCTGCTGTTCATGAAGTTGTATCTCTGAAACAAAAATTAGAGGAAAATAGTTTTGCAGATACAAAAGAAGACCTAAATGAAGAGGGATTGGATATCGAGCCGAGAATTGTGCTGACAGACGAAGAATTGACAACTTTTAAAAACTATTTAAATGTAGAAGGTTTTGAATCTAATATTAAAGATGTTCTTCAGGAATTAATTACAAACTATACCCCAAATGGAAAATCCTCAGAGGGGAATATCATCATTATGGGGAATGAAAAGACAGGAAAGACAACGCTTGCGATTGAAATAATTAAACTGGTAAATAGTAAGAGAGGCAGGAGAAACAGAAAACTGGCAAAAATAAATGCGGAAGCTTTGAATCGAAGAGGTTTTCGAAATGCATTAAATAAGCTGCTTGGAAGTGATTTAATTATTGAAAATGCTGAAAAACTGGGAGCCATGACTTTAAGTGAAATTATTGACGTATCAGGTATGTTTACAGATGATATGTTGATTATATTAGAGGGTGAGACAGATGGAATGGAAAGAATATTACAAGAATCTCCACGAGTTTCACAGGTGTTCAATCATGTTGTTAGAATTAGAGAATATGATATTAAGGAGTGGGTTGAATACGGAAAGAATTATGCAGGTCAAAAAGGATATCGTTTAGATGAATTGGCAAATCTGGCATTTTATAAGGCGATTGATGATTTCTTTGGCACGAACAAAGGTATTGGCAGAAATGATGTCGAGTCTATTGTCGATGAAGCAATTGCCAAATCAGGGCGTCTGGGAAGAAAATTGACAGGCATCTTCTCATCAAAGAAGGATGATGAAGGTTATGACATATTGATGGAATCAGATTTTAATGTTTAACAGGAAAGGAAGAAGCAATGGAAAATTTACAGCTTGCGAAAATTGCAAATGAAGTAAGAAAAGATATTGTCACAGGACTTCATAGTGCAAAGTCCGGACATCCGGGCGGTTCTCTATCAGCAGCAGATATGGTGACTTATCTTTACTTTGAAGAGATGAATATTGACCCGAAAAATCCAAAGAATCCGAACAGAGACAGATTTGTATTGTCAAAGGGGCATGCAGCACCGGTTCTCTATAGTGTACTTGCAGAAAAAGGGTATATTCCAAAGGAAGATATTACTACGCTCCGCAAACCCGATTCATATCTTCAGGGACATCCGGATATGAAACATACACCGGGTGTGGATATGTCGGCCGGTTCTTTAGGACAGGGAATTTCTACAGCAGTGGGAATGGCTCTTGCAGGAAAGCTGGACAATAAAGAATATAGAGTTTACACAATGGTTGGAGATGGTGAAATTGAGGAAGGACAGGTCTGGGAAGCAGCTATGTTTGCAGGTCACAGACAGTTGGATAATCTTGTAGTGATAGTAGATAATAACAATTTGCAAATTGATGGAACGATAGAAGAAGTTTGCTCTCCATATCCTATTGATAAGAAATTTGAGGCATTTAATTTTAACGTTGTGGTCATCAATGGACATAATTTTGATGAAATCAGGAATGCATTAAACTGTGCAAAAGCTGTAAAAGGAAAGCCTACTGCAATCATTATGAATACTACCAAAGGAAAAGGTGTATCATTTATGGAAAATCAGGTGAACTGGCACGGTGCAGCACCGAATGACGAGCAGTTTGCCATAGCAATAAAAGAATTAGAGAAAGCAGGTGAAGCATTATGTCAGAAGTAAAGAAGATTGCGACAAGAGAGAGTTATGGAAATGCTCTCGTGGAACTTGCGAGAGAACATGATGATTTGGTTGTGCTTGACGCTGACCTTGCAGCAGCTACAAAAACAGGCATTTTCAAAAAAGAATTTCCACAAAGACATATCGACTGTGGTATTGCAGAGGCCAATATGATGGGAATTGCCGCAGGTTTATCCACATGTGGTAAGATACCTTTTGCCAGTACCTTTGCAATGTTTGCGGCGGGAAGAGCTTTTGAACAGATTAGAAATACAATCGGTTATCCACATCTCAATGTAAAGATTGGAGCAACTCATGCCGGTATTTCCGTGGGAGAGGATGGAGCAACCCATCAGTGTAATGAGGATTTGGCACTGATGAGAACAATACCGGGAATGACGATTATTAATCCTTGTGATGATATTGAGGCTAAGGCAGCGGTAAAGGCTGCGTATGAGATGGAGGGACCGGTATATCTGAGATTTGGACGTTTGGCTGCACCGGTTATACATAAAGAAGACTATCAGTTTGAAATCGGAAAAGGAGAATTGATGCGGGAAGGCAATGACGTTACAATTGCAGCTACAGGTCTTATGGTTTCTTTTGCACTGGAAGCAGCCGAGAAGTTGGCTTTAGATGGTATTGATGCAGAAGTGATTAACATACATACAATCAAACCTTTAGATGAAGATATTATTGTACATTCAGCAAATAAAACGGGAAAAGTGGTTACGGTAGAAGAACATTCTGTTATCGGTGGTCTTGGAAGTGCAGTATGTGATTGTCTATGTGAAAAGTGCCCGACATCTGTTACGAAAATTGGCGTACAGGATGTGTTTGGACATTCCGGTCCGGCATTAGAACTGTTAAAGGAATTTGGGCTGGATGGAGAGGGTATTTATACCCAGGTTAAAAATATTATGAAGTAAATGTTATTGAAATAATTCAAATATAACATAAAACGAATTATTTAAATAAAATGATTTATTATATTAACCTTAAGATTAAGTAAATTAATTTTAAGGTTAATATTTTTAGTAAACAAGAAGGAGTTATTGCAATTCATAATTTAAATGCTATACTAATCTTTGTTGAACGAAATGCAAGGGAGCAGACGTTATAGTCTGACTCCCTTTTTGTATTTCAAAAATTAATTAGGACTGAAAGAATGGAGGAAAAAATTATGACAGAGGAATTAACAAGCGCAATTGAGAGTGCAGCAAGTGTGCCTTTCGCCATATGGTTTTTGATTGGTGCAGCACTGGTATTCTTTATGCAGTGTGGATTTGCAATGGTAGAGACAGGGTTTACCAGAGCAAAGAGTGCAGGTAACATTATTATGAAAAACTTAATGGACTTTTGTATAGGTACTGTCGTATTTATTATTTTAGGATTTGGACTTATGATGTCTGAAGATTATGTGGCAGGAATAATTGGTCTCCCAAATCTGGGAATATTTACAAATTATTCTAATTTTGATTATTCCAGTTTTGTATTCCAGTTAGTATTTTGTGCGACAGCGGCAACAATCGTTTCCGGTGCAATGGCAGAGAGAACAAAGTTTAGCGCTTATTGTATTTATTCTGCTGCAATCAGCGCAGTTGTATACCCAATTGAAGCAGGATGGGTTTGGAATTCACAGGGATGGCTTGCTCAGTTACATTTTGTAGATTTTGCAGGTTCTACAGTAATTCATATGGTAGGCGGTACTGCAGCTCTAATTGGTGCTATTATAGTTGGACCGCGTATTGGAAAATATAGTAAGACAAAAGAAGGAAAGACAAAATCAAATGCAATACCGGGACATTCATTAACACTTGGAGCCTTAGGCGTATTTATTCTTTGGTTTGGTTGGTATGGATTTAACGGAGCGGCTACAACGACGGTTGAAAGTTTAGGTTCTGTATTCCTTACAACGACAATTGCAGCGGCAGCAGCAACGTTTGCTTGTATGATTTTTACATGGATAAAAGATGGAAAGCCTGATGTTGGTATGTGTCTGAATGCATCTCTCGCAGGTTTGGTTGCAATCACGGCGCCTTGTGCATCCGTAGATGCAGGCGGAGCTTTAGTGATTGGTCTGGTTGCAGGTATTCTTGTGGATTTAGTTGTAGAATTATTAGATAAAAAGTTACATATAGATGACCCGGTAGGAGCTGTTGGTGTTCATATGGCAAATGGTATCTGGGGTACTTTAGCAGTTGGTTTATTTGCAACAGGTAAAGGCGAGGGAGCATTTGTAGACGGTTCTTATTATGCAGGTTTATTTTATGGAGGAGGTTTGAAACTTCTTGGTATTCAGGCGCTTGGCATGATTACTATTGTATGTTATGCGACAGTAATGATGACAATTGTGTTCCAGATTATTAAGCATACAATTGGACTGAGAGCTTCAGCGGAGGATGAAATACTCGGTATGGATATCTCAGAGCATGGTTTATCATCAGCATATGCAGACTTTATGTCAACAACACCTTCTTACAATGGAGAGGTTGCAGATGCAGTGGATGTATCAGATATTAAGCCGGTTAAGTTGGCACTCGGTGCAAAGGCAGAAGGTAAGTTTACAAAAGTCACAGTTATCTGTCCGGAAGACAAGTTTGGTGTACTTCGTGATACTATGGCAGCTATCGGTGTTACTGGTATGACGGTAAGTCAGGTAATGGGTTGTGGTGTTGAGAGAGGACATCTTGGAAGATACAAAGGTGTGCCAACAAGCATGAATCTTTATCCAAAGGTACAGGTTGATATTGTAGTATCAACAGTAGACCCGGGACTTGTCGTTGCGGCAGCCAGAAAGGCAGTTGGAACAGAACACAGAGGTTCAGGAAAGATTTTTGTAACAGATGTAGAAGACGTTATGAGAGTTCGTACCGGAGAAATGGGGTATGGAGCATTAACAACAGAAAAATAATACAAGGTAATTGAAAGTGATATTTAGAACTTTGTTCTTAAATATATATTTACTTAATCTCATGAAAAAAAGGCTGGTGGTAACACCAGTCTTTTTGACTTGTTTATTATGTGACAGCAACAAAAGATAAGTTATTTATGATATAGTATGAATAGAAAACAAAGAAAGGTGAGGAGTGCTTAAGTGAAGTCAGAAAGAAAAGTTATGTCAACTGATTTGACAAATAGTAATAATATAGCAAAGACACTGTTTTTCTTTTCAATGCCAATGATTTTAGGAAATCTATTACAACAGTTTTATAATATAATAGATACTTGGGTTGTTGGAAAATATATTGGGGCACAGGCATTAGCGTCTGTGGGAGCTTCATATACATTAATGACCTTTTTAAATTCGGTCTTTATTGGATTATGCATGGGGAGCGGGGCTATATTTGCCTACTATTTTGGACAGAAAGATTTAAATAAAATGAAAAATTGTATGGACACGGCATTTGTATTTATTGGTGGAATAACATTGATACTTACAATAGTTGTAAGACTATGTCTACCGTTGATAATCCGACTCTTAAATATTCCGGGTGAACTGCAAAAGATGACAGGAAATTATCTGGAAATTATTTGCGTAGGCATTTTCTTTATATTCTTATTCAATTATTATGCATATGTATTGCGGTCTATTGGAAATTCAGTAGTTCCTCTTATATTTTTGGCAATAGCGTCCCTGTTGAATATTGTATTAGATTTATGGTTTGTTTTAGGGTTGAAATGGGATTTAAAGGGAGCTGCCATAGCTACAGTGACTGCTCAGGCATTTTCGGGAATAGGTTTGGGGATTTATACATACATAAAGAGAGCAGATTTGCGATTTTCTATAAAGAGTTTTATAGGAAAAGAAAAACCTTTGAAAGAAATAATACAGTTTTCTATGGTTACCTGTGGACAGCAATCAGTAATGAATTTTGGAATTTTGATGATTCAGGGTTTGGTAAACAGCTTTGGGACTTCTGTTATGGCGGCTTTTGCAGCAGCAGTAAAAATAGATACATTGGCGTATATGCCGGCACAGGAATTTGGAAATGCGTACTCGATGTTTATCTCACAAAATTTCGGAGCGGGTAAATTGAAGAGAATAAAGAGAGGAACAAAGAGTGCATTTGTTATGTCCGTGTCATTTTGTGCATTGTTATCAATTTTTGTTTTTATATTTGCAAAATCTCTTATGGCAATATTTGTGAGTGGTGCAGAAGCTGATATTATCAATATAGGAAACAGTTATCTGAAAATTGAAGGTGCCTGTTATATTGGAATCGGAGTTTTGTTTTTGTTATATGGATATTTTCGAGGCGTCAATCGACCGATGGTTTCATTTGTTTTAACTATGATATCCCTTGGAACAAGAGTCGTGTTGGCTTATGTATTAGCGGCTGTTGATGTAATTGGAGTTTATGGGATATGGTGGGCGATACCGATTGGATGGCTATTAGCAGATATGGTCGGAATATATATCATGAAAAAGAGAAGGATTCAAAAAAATAAGATGAGCAATCAGTTGAATTGATAAACGAAGAAAAAGTTATAATTATTTTTTAAATAATGGAGAAAATACAGGATGAAAAAGAAAAGATTTTTAACATTTGGAATCATTATTATTGCAATTGTAGTATTGAATGTTATCACCTATATATATGGAAAGAACCCTATGTATAATTATGTGAAAAGCAGATATTTTCCCGATATCCTAAATTTGGATGAACAGTTTGGAATAAAAGATTATAAAATTGGAGAGCAGAAGATTGAGATAAATGGTTATACAATGATAATGGACCAGTATTATTTTAAGGAAGATATGACAACAGGCTGTCTGCGCATCAAAGTTACGAATCCAGATTATGATATGAGAGAATTAGAGACAAGAGGCGGAAATGCTGAAAGTCTTCTTAATTTTGGACAAGAGGATATTAGATACTTCTTTTCTGGAGATGTAGAAGGAGAGAGGATAAAAGAGGGTGTTAAATCAGCCACGTCTTCTCAGAAAATTAAGGCAATTCAAGTAAAAGATGCGATGTATATTTATTTTGAATTTGGTTCCGATGATGGAATATTGTTTAATGGTAAAATATATTTACATGACAGAACTGCCCAGAAAGGTTTAAAGTATAGCGAGTATGCCGGAAAAAAGAAGTATGCAATTGGTACTTTTGATATGTTAAAGTAATATATATAATAGTGTAAAAACTTCCCATCTTTTAAAAATGAGAGATGGGAAGTTTTTTAGTTGCCATTATATAATGCTAATTTTTTCCATGTCTCCAAACAAGTGGGTCTGTGCCACTGGAAGGAGTTGTTAAATCAGGAGTAGAATTATCCGAAGTTTCATTATGGGTAATATTTGTATCTTCATGAATGGATAATGTATCCAATGATGTTTTCAATAACAGCGATACTTCTTCCTGCTCAATTCCCATTGCCTCTGACAATTCTTCAATATCAGGGACACGTCCAAGTTTTTCGCTTAATTCGTTTGTAGTTTTGTCTAATATATTTAGTTTATCTGCCAGATGTTGTCCCACCCGGTCTGAATTAATTTGTTCATTAATTGTATTTTCGATTGCTATGCTGATTTTTTTACGGATAAAAGTATCAAAGTCACCGGAGTTGTTATGAAACTCTGATATAGCCAGCATGAGACCAATATTTCCCTCCTGAATTAAGTCTCCGAATGTAACCCCCTGTCCACGATAGTTTTCCGCAATTTGTGCTACTACAGATAAGTTCCCTTCAATCAGACGTTCTGTTACGGATGTATCTCCCGATAAAAGAGCTTCGGTTAATTCCAATTTTTCATCAACAGATAGTGGAATAATATTTTTCATATCAGACTTATACATTTCAATAAAAGAAAGTTCTTCTTCTGATTCGTTAAGTTTATGTGGAGTATTGGAAAATTCTTTGTCCGATAACCGTACATTAGAAGAAACATCTTCCAAGGTATCATCAAAAAATAAAGTAGGAGTGAATCCTTTTACTCTAATTTTGTTGATAGAAAGATAATCGTATATAAATTGATATTGGCTGTCGTCTTCTATAATATCTTTAAAGTGCATTTTGACATCTTCCATTGTAATCTCGTTGCCTTTTGTGGCGGAAAATGCTACAAGAGCAGTGAGTGCATGATTAAATCGGGTTTTATTGTCCATAACTATCAATTGCCGGGTAAAAAAATCCGACATTATTCCTTTCGATTAATAAATAAATGATACATAAAAGCCTTGCAAAAATCAAGGATAATAGGTAACATTTAAATACATGAGGTAACAGTTTAGCCTGAACTATTACTATGTAAATCAGCGGGAAAGGAGTTGGCATGAAAGAGAAACTCAAAAAAATTCGGAGCAGCAGAATTGTGTCATTTATATTTATATTAGTGTTTATTGCTATATGTATGGGCATTGGCGCTGCGTTTGCATACATAGACCATGAATCAGACCCTACGGAGGTAGCTGTACAGTATTTTAGGGCATTTGTTCAACAGGATTACGATACAATGTACGATTGCCTTACGAAAAAGGAAGGGTATTATATTAGCAAAAAAATGTATATAGACAGCATGAAAAAAATGCGTCAGGAGTATGTGATTGACTCTTATGAAATTTTGGATGTGGACGAGGAAAGAGGTAAGCAATATATTACTATAAAATGCAAAAACTCCGGCACAAATGAAAATCGGGATTTTATTGTTTATGTTGATAGTGTGAGAAATGGAGTCAATATTATTCCTGAATATTCCGTCAATATTGACAGCATGATTGTAAAAAAATTTTCGGTAATTATTCCAAATGGAAACAGACTGGAATTAAATAGTGAAATAATTAAAGAAGATATGGTTGATGTCAGTGCCGGTGAAAATGATACAAAAGTATATAAGTTTGAAGGCCTATTGTTTGGTAATTATAAAGTTTCGGCAACAAATAAGTATTATGCCATGAATGATAATATAAGTCTGAAAAAGTCCGGAGTTGAAATCGATATGACAAAGATATCATATACGGCAAGCGATGAATATTCCAGCAAAATCACAGGTCATGGAAATAAGGTTATCGGGCAGTTCTATAAAGCTGTGCGGGGGAGGGAGCCGAAACGCTCGAAGCTTCTCACATGCTTTGAAAATAATAAAAAGCTGCGCAAAAAGGTGCAGAGTCTCGTAGAACAATCAGAAGAAATTGTCTATTGGCCGGAAACAAAGAATATTGACAATTATAAAGTCATTGATATGAATATAAAGGGGTTGAAGCATAACTTAGCGTATAACGCTAAGAGAAAAGTTTATACTTTAAAATATACATATAATTATGATTATGTGGCATCTACGGAGACAGCACTGTATACAAGTTATATGTATCGCATTTCCGGAAAGTGTAAGTGTGAAATGACTTTAAGTTATTCACGAAAGGGCGATGATATATCGCTGACGGATATTAAATTAAAAAATAAAAATATAAAGAATCAGGAATAAAAGTTAGATAGGAGTGCATTATGGCAAAAGATATATGGAAACCGGGAAATATGTTGTATCCACTTCCGGCAGTTCTGGTTACTGCTACAGATGGAAAGGGAAATGATAATGTGTTTACAGTAGCATGGACGGGGACGGTATGTTCTGACCCGGCAATGGTTTATATTTCTGTGAGACCGTCGAGACACTCATACGATATGATAAAGGATACCGGGGAATTTGTGATAAATCTGACCACAGAAGAATTGGCATTTGCTACAGATTACTGTGGAGTAAAATCCGGCAGGGATGAAGATAAATTTAAATCTATGAACTTAACAAAAGAGGAGGCAAAATATGTGGAGGCGCCTCTGATTCAGGAAAGCCCGGTCAATATAGAATGTAAAGTGGTTGAGATTACCCATTTTGGAACGCATGATATGTTTTTAGCGAAAGTATTGTGTGTACATGCTGATAAAAAATATATGGATAATAAGGGCAAGTTTGATTTGTCCAAAGCACATCCCTTGGTATATTCTCATGGACAATATTATGGAACCGGGAAGAAGATAGGAAGGTTTGGATATTCTGTTCGGAAAAAGAAAAAGAGACGATAGAGTTAATTTTGTTATCTTGGAGGTATTTATGAAGAAAATAAACTGGGCAATTTTAGGAACCGGAGTTGTTGCAAATGAAATGGCGGCGGCGCTCACGAGTGCCGGAAAAGAAATCTATTCTGTGGGAAACAGAACACAGTCTAAAGCAGTAGATTTTGCAGAGAAATATGGAATAAAAAAAGTTTATGACGACTTTCATGAAATGTTTGCAGACCCGGCTGTGGATGTTATATATATCACTACGCCTCACAATACACACATAGATTTTATGCGGGAGGCATTAAAAAATGGTAAGCATCTTCTTACCGAAAAATCAATTACCTTAAATAGTGATGAGTTAAATGATGCAATTAGATTGGCAGAAGAAAATGATGTGATTTTAGCTGAGGCGATGACAATTTTCCATATGCCTGTTTATAGAAAACTAAAAGAAATTATAGATAGTGGTAAGCTTGGAAAAGTCAATATGATTACAATGAATTTTGGCAGTTATAAGGAATACGATATGAACAACCGGTTTTTTAATAGGAATTTAGCCGGAGGAGCAATGCTTGATATCGGTGTTTATGCAATATCTTTTGTAAGGTGGTTTATGGAAGAGAAGCCTACGGAGATAATATCGCAGGTAAAATATGCACCTACAGGGGTGGACGAGCAGGCTACAATTCTTTTACAAAATGATAAAAAGCAGATGGCAACTGTCGCATTGACACTTCATTCGAAACAGCCAAAACGTGGTATGGTTTCTTGTGACAAGGGGTATATAGAAATTATGGAATATCCGAGGGCGTGGGAAGCTGTGATTACTTATACGGAAGATGGAAAGACGGAAAAAATAGAAGCAGGTGACAACGCACAAGCTCTTAAATATGAAATGGAAGATATGGAAAATGCCATAAATGGTGATAGGAGTGGTATTTTTCTGGAATATACAAAGGATGTTATGGATATTATGACTCAGATTAGGCGTGAGTGGGGCATGTATTATCCGGAAGAGAATTAGAATGAATCATAATTTAATTTTTCATATTGATGTAAACTCGGCATATCTCAGCTGGACGGCTGTAAAAATGCTGGAGGAGGGTTACGGAAAAGATATAAGGGAGATTCCATGTATCGTCGGCGGGGATAAACAGAGCAGGCACGGGATTGTTCTTGCGAAATCAATTCCGGCAAAGAGATATGGAATTGTTACCGGAGAACCGGTCGTAAATGCATTAAAAAAATGTCCGGGATTGGAGATGGTTCCCCCGGAGCATGATTACTATCATGTACAGAGTGATAGATTTATTCGTGTGCTTAGGACTTACACGCCTGATTTAGAACAGGTGAGTGTAGATGAGTGTTATATGGATTATTCGGGAATTAGTAATCAATTTACTTCTCCGATAGAAGCAGCAGTTGATATCAAAGATAAAATAAAAAAACAGCTGGGGTTTACAGTGAATATTGGAATATCAGATGTGAAAGTCTTAGCAAAAATGGCATCGGATTTTATGAAACCTGACAGGGTACATACATTGTATAGAGATGAGATTCAGACGAAAATGTGGGGACTGCCTGTTGAGGACTTGTTTATGGCGGGAAAATCCAGTGTAATGACATTACATAAATTAGGTATTTTTACAATTGGTCAGTTGGCAAAAAGCCCCGTTGGCATTATAGAATCTCATTTAAAAAGTCATGGAAAAATTTTGTGGGAGTACGCTAATGGAATAGATAGCAGCATAGTAAATACGGAAAAGGAAGAATCTAAGGGTGTTGGAAACTCTACCACTTTGTCCAAAGATATCGATAATATGGATGAGGCAGAAAAAATATTATTGTGGTTGGCAGAAAAAGTGGGAGGCAGACTTAGAAAGGGAAATCAGCTTGCAAAAACGGTTGTTGTTGAGATAAAATATAATGATTTTCGAAAAGTTTCCAGACAGACGACCTTTGACAGAGCTACGGATTCGGGAACCGATATTTATAATATATCTAAAATATTGTTCACAGAGTTATGGACAGGCCAGCCATTTCGATTGTTGGGGGTTCGAACGACCAATCTGGTGGAACCCGGTGAACCTGAACAGTTATCTATTATGGACATGATGCAGAGTATTGACAATAAGACGAAGTCGGATTATAGTTCAGGGCAGGATAGAATTACAAGAGAAAAGATGAAAAAATTGGAGGAAGCATTGGATGCGATAAAAGGTAAATATGGCGAGGATGCAGTATATAGGGCGCGATTTTTAAAGGATGACAAGTAAGGTAAATTGACATAGGAGGACTGAAATTTATGAAAGGAAACAAAGATAATATTATTTTAATAGGAATGCCGGGAGTGGGAAAAAGCACTATAGGAGTAGTGCTGGCAAAGGTTATGGGATATCAGTTTGTTGACTCGGATTTGGTAATACAGGAGCAGACAGGCAGACTGCTGAAAGATATTATAGCGGAGGAAGGAATTGATAAGTTTGTTCAGATTGAAAATGATGTGAATAAGTCTTTGAATATACATAGGGCAATTATTGCAACAGGAGGAAGTGTCGTATATGGAAAAGAAGCAATGGAGCATTTGTCCCAAATAGGCACAGTTGTCTATTTAGAATTAGAACTTGCTGCGCTTTCTAAAAGGCTTGGCAGTCTGGAAAAGCGTGGAGTGGTTTTAAAAGAAGGGCAGACATTGAAAAGCCTATATAATGAAAGAATACCGTTATATCAGAAATATGCGGATATAATAGTAAGTGAGCACCATAGTACGATTCCCAAAACGGTGCAAAAAATAATTGAAAAACTGGAGGAGACAGAGAACTAAAATGATACATCACTTAATAGGACGGAAAAGATATATTTTCGTCCTTGGAGTATTAATTATACTAATGATGGTGATTGTAATTTTTTCGCAGATGGCAATGGAAATATATGCATATAGTTTTATTGCTGCACAAAATATAAATCATTTAGAAGCTACAGATGAATATCTTACACAAAAAATACAGGATGAGAAAGTGCTTACAAAGGCAGAAATGAAAAAAACGGTTTCGACTGAAAAGTGTGGGAAGAAGACATCAGAGGCTTCTTTTATTTTGCCTGTGAAAAATGGGATAACCACATCACTTTTTGGTGATACCGTTTCAAGAACTTCAACTCATTTGGGTCATGATTGGGCGGTACCGCTTGGAACGAAGGTGAAGGCAGCAGCGGACGGAGTTGTGGAAAAGGCATATTACAGTGAGAGCTATGGATATAATGTCTTAATTGACCATGGAAACGGTATTGAGACAAGATATGCACATCTGTCGAAATTAAAGGTAGAAACAGGAGAGTGGGTGTCTCAAAGACAAATTATAGGACTTAGTGGCAATACCGGGGATAGTACAGGACCACATCTGCATTTTGAAGCCGTAAAAAATGGCGTGCGCATAAATCCGCTGAAGATACTTAAAAAATAGGAATTTTTGAGGAAAGGTAACAATATCAGAATACTTTCATAGAATACTACTATAAAATAGACACAATGGTTTCGTTGTCCAATTAAAATAAAAGATTCTTGTTATTGTGCTTTCCTCTGTTTACAAAGGCAGATATTGTGTTATAATTAATAAAAGTATGCTTAAAAATATTTCCGGAATGCGGTTGTGCCGTTTCCGGTGATTTGATTGAATATAAGTTTTTTGAATTTACATATAACCCGAGGTGGATAATGGAGAAATATATTATAAAAGGTGGAACAGCACTGAATGGTGAAGTCGAAATCAGCGGAGCAAAAAATGCAGCATTGGCACTGATAGCGGCGGCAATTATGGCAGACGAGGATGTAACGATAGAAAATTTACCTGATGTCAGTGACATTAATCAGTTAATAGATGCAATTGAAACTATTGGGGCAAAAATAAACAGAATAGACAGACATTGTGTAGTAATAAATGGTAAAACAATAAATTCCTGCGTTGTGGAAGAAGAACAGATGAGAAAAATAAGAGCATCTTATTATCTTCTCGGCGCTTTACTTGGAAAGTTTGGAAAAGCAGAAGTTGCATTGCCGGGTGGTTGTGTAATTGGTGAGAGACCAATTGACCAGCATTTAAAAGGATTCAGAGCGCTGGGAGCAGATGTGGTTCAGGACCACGGTATGCTCAACGCACAGGCGGATATGTTAACGGGTAGTCATATTTTCTTTGACGTTTCTTCTGTTGGAGCAACGATTAACGTTATGCTTGCAGCAGTCATGGCGGAGGGAAGGACAGTAATAGAAAATGCGGCAAAAGAACCTCATGTGGTTGATGTGGCAAACATGCTTAACAGTATGGGTGCGGATATAAGAGGAGCGGGTACGGATAAGATTAGAATTACCGGCGTAAATAACCTGCATGGTACAGTATATTCTACGATTCCGGACCAGATTGAAGCGGGAACATTTATGTGCGCAGCTGCGGCAACAGGTGGGGAGATATTGATTAAAAATGTTATTCCGAAACATTTGGAATGTATTTCTTCTAAATTAATGGAAATGGGATGTACGGTGATAGAGTATGATGATTCTGTAAGAGTTAAGGCGGGAGATTTTATTCGGTGTGCCAATATTAAGACACTTCCATATCCCGGATTCCCAACAGATATGCAGCCGCAGATGGCAGCAGTTTTGACATTGTCAAATGGAACGAGTACGGTTACGGAAAGTATTTTTGAAAATAGATTTAAATATGTAGCAGAATTAAGTAGAATGGGAGCAATTACTAAAGTTGAAGGTAGAACGGCGATTATTTCCGGTGTTGGAAGCCTTCAGGGAACAAAGGTAAAAGCACCCGATTTGAGAGCCGGCGCAGCTCTTGTGATTGCAGGTCTTGCGGCAGAGGGATTTACAGTAGTAGATGATATTATGTATATCCAGCGTGGATATGAAAAATTCGAAGAAAAGCTTACAGGACTTGGGGCTACGATTGCAAAAGTGGATTCTGAAAAAGAAGAAAGAAAATTTATATTAAAAGTAAGCTAAGAGATAAAAAAAATCAATTAAACTGATTAATTTTGTCACTAGCAAAGTAAAAATGCATATGATAATATATGTTCATCCTAAAAATAATTAAAGGCTATGAAGAGGAATAGTAGTTGAGGAGCAGATTCCAGAGAGATATCGGTTGGTGTGAGATATCAGATGTAAATTAATGAACTCGCCTCGGAGCTTCCGGCTGAAAACGGCAAGTAGGTCAGGACGGTGCCTACCGTTAAAAAGGAGGGATGTATATGCATCCTCAAAGAGTGTGTATTTATTACATGAAACAGAGTGGTACCGCGCAAGTAAAGCTTACGTCTCTGTGCTTCCGATGGAAGCACAGAGACGTTTTTAGTTATATAGTGAAAACACTCCGTAGAAATCGGAGAGTTATTAGAAACTTGTTAAAATAAATAAAGGAGATTTTTATTATGATGGACTACAAGAAGTATAAGAGACAGTATTTTATGCCACCTACGCCGACGATGGATTGGGTGAAAAAAGAGTATATTGATAAGGCACCTATTTGGTGCAGCGTCGACCTTAGGGATGGAAATCAGGCTTTGATTGAGCCAATGAGTCTTGATGAAAAATTGGAATTTTTTCAAATGCTTGTGGATATCGGATTTAAAGAAATAGAAGTAGGATTTCCGGCTGCGTCAGAGACTGAGTATAATTTTATGCGTGCTTTGATTGAAAAGGATATGATACCGGATGATGTGACGGTGCAGGTTCTGACACAGGCGAGAGAACATATTATTAAGAAGACGTTTGAAGCCGTAGAAGGTGCAAAGCATGCAGTGATTCATTTGTACAATTCTACATCGGTAGCGCAGCGTGAGCAGGTATTTAAGAAGAGTAAAGAAGAAATTAAGCAGATAGCTGTTGACGGAGCAAAATTATTACAGGAATTAGCAGATGAGGTAGATGGCAATTTTTCTTTTGAATATAGTCCGGAGAGTTTTTCCGGAACAGAAATGGATTATGCGTTAGAGGTTTGTAATGCAGTTTTGGATGTATGGAAGCCAAAGAAGGAAAATAAGGTAATTATAAATCTTCCGGCTACCGTAGAGAATGCGATGCCTCATGTATTTGCTACACAGATAGAATATATGCATAAGAATATGAAGTACCGTGATGCCGTGACAATCTCCGTTCATCCACACAATGACAGGGGATGTGGTGTAGCGACAGCGGAACTGAGTATTTTAGCAGGCGCTGACCGAATAGAAGGAACATTATTTGGAAATGGTGAGAGAACAGGTAATGTGGATATTATAACGCTTGCAATGAATATGTTTTCTCATGGAGTGAATCCGGAGTTAGATTTCAGCAATATGGCTGAGATATGTAAGGTTTATGAGAGGCTTACAAGAATGCAGGTAAGTCCACGTCAGCCATATGCAGGAGATTTAGTGTTTACTGCATTTTCAGGTTCTCATCAGGATGCGATTGCCAAGGGAATGGCATGCAGGGCAGAAAGTGAGTCTGACGAATGGAATGTACCTTATATTCCGATTGACCCTGTGGACATTGGAAGAACATATGACTCAGATGTGATTCGAATTAACAGCCAGTCAGGTAAGGGTGGCGTAAGTTATATTTTAAAACAGAATTTTGGATTAGACCTTCCTGATAAGATGAGAGAAGAGGTTGGATATTCCATAAAACATGTTTCGGATGTAAAACATAAAGAATTATCCCCTGCATGGATTTATCAGATATTTGAAGATAAATATATTAATGATAACAGTGCATTTTCTGTACCGGAAGCACATTTCCAGCAGAAGAATGGTATTATGGCTGAGGTCACAATCGCACAAAATGATGGTGTCCGTATCGTCAAGAGTACAGGAAATGGAAGGTTAGATGCTGTAAGTAATGCATTTAAACAATATTTTAATGTAAGTTATGAACTGTCTGTGTATGAGGAGCACTCTTTATCGAGAGGTTCATCCTCCAAAGCTGTCTCTTATGTTGGCATTAGCTGTGATGGGACAATGTATTGGGGTGTGGGTCTTGACGAAGATATTATTAAGTCCTCTATTCATGCTCTGACAGTGGCTGTAAACCAGCTTGTACATTCTTTAGGTGGGAAAAAGTGTCAGGACGAGAGGCTCACAGAAATTATGAATTATATTCATACAAATTATCTGACAGTAACATTAGATGAATTATCAGAGCAGTTTCACTTATCCAAACCTTATTTATCCAAATATATTAAGGAGAAATCAGGAAAAACCTTTGGAGAGCTGGTTAAGAATGTTAGAATGAAAAAGGCAAGAACGCTTTTAAAAGGTGGCAATATGACGGTAGAGACCGTGGCTGAGAAAGTGGGATATCAGAATGTGGAACATTTTAACCGGCTTTTTAAGAAAAAATATGGAATGACACCGGTTCAGTTTAGAAATTCAAAAAATCAGTAAAGATAATAATCTTTATGGAATATTGTGATATTAATGTGATTGTATTATAATGACATTATGAAAGAATACATGTGTTTCAATGAAGAAGAGGAGGAACTAAATGAAGAAAATTAAAATTATTTCGTTAATGCTTGTGCTTGTTATGGTATTGACAGGATGTGCAACGCTTGATAATACATTGACGATTCAATCAAACGGTACAGGGATTTTGAAAACAGTAGCAACGATAGAGAAAGATACAGTGGTAGCAGCACTTGTCGCAAGAGGTTATACGAAAGGTGAAGCAGAAACATTTGTTAATACACAGGCTATTGCGATGGGAGCTAAGAAAATAAATGTAAATGGGAAAGAATTTTATCAGTTGACCGATACAGAAAAATATACGAAGAAAGAGTTGGCATATGAGGCTCTTTCAGATTATCAGAATGGATATGCTACCAATGATACTTATTATGATATTTTAGATACGTCAGTCAATAAGGAAATGTTGGAGGAATATTCACAGTTTGGAGTTACAAGCGCATCATTGAATGGTTTAAAAATAACGTATTCTATTGTTTTTCCTAATAAAATAGTAAATACAAATGGTAAAATTGACAGCCAGAATCCAAATAAAGCAGTATTTACCATAGTTGTGGGTAAAAAGAATAATACGATATTTGCCACAACAAAGCAGGGACAGACAATAGGTACCGTTAAAAAGATTGTAAAAAAAGCCAGAACTATTAAGGCACCAAAGATTAAGAAACTGAAAGCAAACAAAGTAAAAGGGAAAAAGGCTACTATTACTGTAAAAATTCAAAAAGTAAAAGGAGCTAAAGAGTATGTAGTAGAGTATGCAACAAGCAAAAAGTTTTCAAATTCTGATGAAATATACACAAAGAAGACCACGGTTACTTTGAAAAAGTTAAAAAAGAATAAGAAATATTATGTAAGAGTATACGCTATCAAGAAGGATGACAGAGGGGAAGGGGTATATAGCAAATACTCCAGGAAAAAATCAATTAAGACGAAAAAATAATTAACATATAAAAACGGATTTTCATAGTTTATAACCGGAAATCCGTTTTTTCTTGACATATGGTATTTATAATAGTAGTATAGGTAAAAGAATAAATATTTTCTCTTATTCAGAGTGGTGGAGGTACAAGGACCGGTGAAACCACGGCAACCCCGACAAGTATGGAAGGTGCCAACCTGAGCAGACGCATAAGTTTGAGCAATAAGAGGATTTGATACTTTGAATTTCAAGTCCGCTGATTGTTCAGCGGATTTTTTATTATATAGGAAATTCTTTCGAATTTCCTATATAATAAAAATGCTCCGCAGGAGCGCAGAGGCGCGAAAAGGTAGTTGTTCATGCGAACCCGCGCCTCGCGGGAGAGTTCGCGAGCGAACTATTTATTATAATAGTAAAGGAGTACAAAGATGGAAAAGAGACTATTTACATCAGAATCAGTAACTGAAGGACATCCGGATAAAATCTGTGATCAGATATCGGATGCTATATTAGATGAATTAATGACACAGGACCCTATGAGCCGTGTGGCTTGTGAGACAAGCATTACGACAGGTCTTGTTCTTGTAATGGGAGAAATTACGACAAAGGGATATGTGGATATCCAGAAGGTTGTCAGAGAGACAATCAGGGAAATCGGATATGATAGAGCAAAATATGGATTTGATTGTGATACCTGTGGGGTTATTACCGCATTAGATGAGCAGTCAGCCGATATTGCAATGGGTGTGGACAAGGCTCTCGAAGCAAAGGAGAATAAAATGTCCGACTCAGATATTGATGCAATCGGTGCAGGGGATCAGGGCATGATGTTTGGATATGCAACAAATGAAACAGAAGAATTGATGCCTTATCCTATTGCGTTAGCACACAAGTTAGCTCTCAAATTAACTGAGGTTAGAAAAAATGGTACTTTGCCTTACCTCAGACCGGATGGAAAGACACAGGTTACAGTAGAATATGATGAGGAGGGAAATCCGGTAAGATTAGAGGCTGTAGTTCTATCTACTCAGCATGATCCGGAAGTAACACAGGAACAGATTCATTCGGATATTAAAAAGTATGTTTTTGATGAAATTTTACCTGAAAGCATGGTTGATGAAAAAACAAAGTTTTTCATCAATCCAACAGGAAGATTTGTAATCGGTGGTCCGAATGGTGATAGTGGTTTGACAGGGCGCAAGATTATTGTAGATACTTATGGTGGATATGCACGCCATGGAGGTGGTGCATTTTCGGGAAAAGATTGCACGAAGGTAGACCGTTCGGCTGCATATGCAGCGCGATATGTGGCAAAAAATATCGTGGCAGCAGGTTTGGCGGATAAATGTGAAATTCAACTGTCTTACGCTATTGGTGTAGCACATCCTACATCTATCATGGTAGACACATTTGGAACAGGAAAAGTCAGTGATGAGAAATTGGTTGAAATTATTCGCAATAACTTTGATTTGAGACCTGCCGGAATTATCAGGATGTTAGATTTACGCAGACCAATTTATAAGCAGACGGCTGCATATGGGCATTTTGGAAGAAATGATTTGGACTTACCTTGGGAGAAAACGGATAAGGTGGAGACATTATTATCTTATATGGCATAATTATGTTATTGTGTAATGGAGAGAATATATGTGAAGACAAAAATTACTCATATAGGATAGTAATTTATCAAAACAAGGAAATATACTGTTTGAAAATGAAAATATAAAATAAATATAGATATGAACTTGTGTTTTAAGGAGTAATTTGTTAGAATTATTTTTGGGTACTACCCCAAACGGTAGGCGGTTAGTCCTCTGGCAGAGGAACTGAATCCTCTGATTACATAGAAATCCTTGTGAAAGGAAATATGGGAAAGGGGGACTTGACTTAATGAGCGATTTTGAAATCCTTTCTATTGTATTTATGGTTATTTCAATCATAGTTGCAATTTTAATAGAGTATATCAAGACACTAAAAAAGTAACCGCCATAATCAGTGCAAAAATTTGTGGCGATTACTTTTTAAGTAATTACATAAAATTGGACTAACCGTCTATTGGTAGTACCTTTTTCAATTTTATATTATCAAATTGCTTTTAATAAGTCAAATGTTAAAGGATATCGGAAAATCTGTTCTAAATACTTTAACCAATCGATTTGTGAATCAATTTTAGGAGTAAGGGAATTTCTGCCTCAAAGTTAACAGCATAATTTACAGATGTCTTGTCCTGATAAGTATTTTTAATACATGCATAGGTAAAATCAGCAGCAATTTTTAATGCATCAAATATAGGAAAATCGTTCATTAGCGCCCCGGTAAATGTACTGGCAAAGACATCTCCGGTGCCATGGGATTTCATAGGAACTTCTTTTGTTCCATAGCTGAAAAAGTTTTTAGAGCGGGTATCATAACCAATAAAACCAAAATGACCGGGTGCCGTCTTAACACCGGTAATTACTACAATCTTTGAGCCAAATTCTGCAAGCCCCATCAGTAGATTCTTGATTTCATCTATGCAGGCATTTTCCCCCGGATACTTTGCCTGTAACATAAAACATGCCTCAGTGATATTTGGGAGAATAATATCTGCCTTTTTACAGAGAGAAGCCATTTTCAAAGCAAAATCCGGTTCAAAACTGGTATACATCTTACCATTGTCTGCCATTGCAGGGTCTACAATAATATAATTCTTATCGTTTTTAAACGTATTAAAGTAATCTGAAACAATATTTATTTGTCTTTCGGAGCCAAGATATCCGGTATATATTGCATCAAACGAAAAATTTTCCCTGACCCAATGTTCTTTGATTGGAATTAAGTCATCCGTTAAATCATGAAAAGTAAAATTATTAAATTGGGTATGTGTGGATAAAACGGCAGTGGGAACAATAGATGTCTCAATACCCATTGCAGATATAATAGGAAGTGCAGCAGTTAGCGAACATTTTCCAAGACAGGAAATATCCTGAATACTCATAATTCGTTTCATTATAAACTCCATTCCGTCACAAGAATTGTGACATTTATAATCTTAGTTGTTATTTACAATTAAATTTATTTCCAGTATAATTTTTCATGGTATTATTACTATTATCATATCACATTTATTTTATAATACCAGAAATGTATAGGAGATGGAAGTAAAGATGCTTACATACAATTTTGAAAACAGAGGGAAAACTTCTCTTTATGAATACTTATATAAGTGTATTAAAAATGATATTTTATTGGGAAAAATAAAAGCAGGAGAGAAATTGCCATCTAAACGCGAAATGGCAAAAAATCATAATATCAGTGTAATTACTGTAGAAAATGCGTACGCACAGTTGATTGTTGAGGGGTATATTTATACATTAGAGAAAAAAGGCTATTTTGCCAGTGAAATTAGTGTCGGTTATTCCGGTGAAGAAAAGAGACAAAAAAAAGAGAAAGTGCCAAAAAGAAAAGAAACAGAAAAGTGGCTGGTAAATTTTAATTCAAATCATATTATGTATGACAGTTTTCCATTTGCTACATGGTCAAAAATTATGCGACAAACATTATTAGACAGAGAAAATTCGTTTTTGACGAGTCCTGCGCCGAATGGTGTTTATGAATTGCGACATGCAATTGCAGACCATTTAGAACATTTTCGGGGAATAGAAGTAAATCCTGATAATATTATTGTCGGTGCCGGAACAGAATATCTTTATAGTATTATTGTACAGTTATTAGGGCGGGATAGCATTATTGCGCTGGAAGACCCGGGTTACAAGAAAATTGGAAAGGTTTATGAAAGTAATGGTGTAAAGTGTCTTCATTTAAAAATAGATAAAATGGGGATTCACCCTAAAGATTTAGTGGGCAGTAACGCAAGGGCAGTACATATCTCTCCATCACATCATTTTCCGACAGGCCGGGTAATGCCGGTACCAAGAAGACAGTTTTTGTTGAAATGGGCAGCGGAAAATAATGCTTTTATTATTGAAGATGATTATGACAGTGAATTTCGATTTTCAGGAAAACCAATTCCGACAATGATGGGAATGGATAACAGGCATGTAATTTATACAAATACATTTTCAAAAACGCTTGCCCCATCTATAAGGATAGCCTATATGGTTTTGCCGGATGTATTGATGGAGATATATCATAAAAAATTGGGGTTTTATTCTGGGACGGTATCCAGTTTTGAACAATATACTTTAGCAAATTTTATTGCAAGAGGGTATTATGAGAGACATATCAATAGGATGAGAAATTATTATAGAGATTACAGAAATAGAATTATCGGAGCAATTAAACAGTCAGAAATTTACTCTAAAGTGACAATTGAGGAAGAAAATGCTGGTTTACATTTTATTTTGGGAATAAAGAAAGAGATAGATGATGAAAAGTTTATAAAAATATTGAGGGATAATAATATAAATATATCAAGTGTTTCGGATTATTGTTATAATGAGTTAGAAGAATTTTATCACAAATTTATTATTAATTATTCTGCGGTGGCAGAAGACAAATTAAAAAAAGCATTGGATATAATGAATAAAGCATTATAGAGTTAGAGGGTTCATATGAATGATTATAAAGGTAATAAAGAATTTCACATAAGTATTCCCAAAAATGTAAAGATGATAATTAGTATATTGGAGAAAAATGGTCATGAGGCATTTGCGGTTGGTGGGTGTATCCGGGATACAATACTTGGACGTAAGCCGCAGGATTGGGATATTACCACGTCTGCACTGCCATGTCAGGTGAAGGAGTTATTTCATAAAACAATAGATACAGGGATAGAACATGGAACTGTAACTGTAATGATGAGCCGTGTGGGATATGAAGTAACCACATATAGAATTGACGGGGAATATAATGACAGCCGTCATCCTGACAGCGTGGAGTTTACTTCAAACCTTATTGAAGATTTGAGAAGAAGAGATTTTACGATTAATGCAATGGCATATAATCCTACTGTTGGTTTGGTGGATGCATTTGACGGGCTTGGAGATATTGAAAGAAAAATAATAAGATGTGTGGGAAAGCCGGAGGAGCGTTTTGGTGAAGATGCTCTTAGGATTTTGAGAGCTGTCAGATTTTCCGCTCAGCTTGGTTTTGAAATTGAAGAATGGACAATGAAAGCAATTAGAAAATTAGCAAATACGCTGGAGAATATTAGTGCAGAGCGTATCAGAGTGGAATTGGAAAAGCTAATCATATCAAATCACCCTGACAAGCTGATTACAGCTTATTATGCCGGAATAACGAAGGTAATTCTGCCTGAGTTCGACAGGATGATGGAATGTCCGCAAAACACTCCCTATCATAAATATAATGTGGGAGAGCATACTATAAAGGTAATGGAGAATGTACCAAATACAAAGGATATGAGATGGGCGGCACTTTTTCATGATGTTGGGAAACCGGATTCTATTACTTACGATAAGAGCGAACCGGAGAGAATGCATTTTTATGGACATGCTAAAAAAGGAAGCGAAATGGTTCCCGGGATTATGAAACGACTAAAAATGGACAATAAAACGATTAAGTTTGTAAAGCGTCTTGTCGAGTGTCACGATGATAGAACTGCTTCAGGGGAAATGAAGCCTGTTTCCGTTAGGAAAAGTGTAAATCGTATCGGAAAAGATATTTATAAAGAGTATCTTCAATTGGCATATGCCGATTTTCAAGGAAAAAGTGAATATGGAAAGCAGAAAGGGTTTGACAGATATCTCTATACATGTGAACAGTTTCAATATATTTTGGATAATAACATATGTACCTCAAAGAAAGAGATGGAAATTTCAGGAAAGGATTTGATTGAGATTGGTGTACCGAAAGGACAGATAATTGGAGATATATTAGATGAACTGTTGAAACGTGTGATACAGAATCCCGAGTTAAACGAGAGACAAAGACTGATTGAGATTGCAAGAAACATGTTCTAATCAATAAAAAAGCCTCATATCTTTAAATGATTAAGCGAAATATTTCGCATAGTTACGCATAAAGAATTAAAATTGCCATTAGGACTCTGGCAAGAGATAGGGGGCTTTTCTAATGAATGAAAAATCGTTAACAGTATTAGAGCAGTATGATTTAAAGATAAATGGAACATACAGAATTAAAGGGAACTATGGATGTGACACGGATAGTGGGAGGTATATCTTACAGGAATACAATAACAGTAATGAAAAAATGGCTGCAATGAAAGTGTTGTATAATCATTTAAAAAAGAATGGATTTACTACAGATTATGTTGTTCCCAATAAGGATGGAAATTTTGTTTCCGTGAGCGAGGATGGCTATACCTACATATTAAAAAGGTGGTTTCACGCAGAGGAATGTAATGTGGGAAATGAAAGTCATTTGTTAGCCGGAGCAAAAAATCTTGGAAGGTTTCATTGTTGTTTGGAAAACAATAGGGAATTGCTGGAAGAATACAGGGCATTTCATCCGGGAAAAAATATGCAGGATGTATTCGAGCGGCACAATAAGGAAATAATTACAATTAGAAATTATATAAAAAAGAGAAAAAATAAGAATTATTTTGAAATGTCATTGCATAATATTATTGAACAATATGACCTACAGGCACAAGAGGCAGCCAATAAATTGAAAAAGTCAGATTATGCTCAGAAGTATGCCGGAGCAGTAGAAAGCAAAACACTGAATCATGGTTATTATAATTATCATAATATTTTATTCGATAGGGAAAAAGTTATTATGATTAATATGTTAAAAGTAAATTATGCTCCACAAATACAGGATTTATATGATTGGCTGAGAAAGGCAATGGAGAAAAATGATTGGGATGTAGAGCTTGGTAAGAAGATTATAGAGGCATATGATGGCTGTAGAAGTATAACAGACAGTGAATATAATATCTTAAAGATTATGTTGAGTTATCCGGAAAAGTTTTGGAAAATAATTAATTATTATTATAATTCTAATAAGGCATGGTACTCTGAGAAGAACGAAGACAAACTGATTAAGTTTAGTAAACAGGAAAATCTCAGATGGAATTTTATAAAAAACTTGTAAAAAATTACAAAAATTTGTTTTTAGTCTTTTCATTGCCTTTGGTTTGTATTAAAATACCAATAGCATAAAAATTGAATGGAGGTTTGTTATGAGTTACAAGGAGTTATATAATGACTGGCTTGAAAGTTCATATTTCGATGACGAAACAAAGACTGAATTAAGGGCAATTAAAGATGATGAAAAAGAAATCGAAGACAGATTTTATACAGAATTAGAATTTGGTACAGCGGGACTTCGTGGTGTTATAGGAGCAGGTACAAATAGAATGAATATTTATACTGTTAGAAAAGCAACACAGGGACTTGCGAATTATATAGTAAAAATGAATGGGCAGGACAGAGGAGTGGCTATAGCTTATGACTCCAGACATATGTCTCCTGAGTTTGCAGATGAGGCAGCACTTTGTTTGAATGCAAATGGAATTAAGACATATGTTTTTGACTCACTTCGTCCAACACCGGAGTTGTCATTTGCAGTAAGAGAATTGGGATGTATTGCAGGTATTAATGTGACAGCGAGCCATAATCCGGCAGAATATAACGGATATAAAGTATATTGGGAGGATGGCGCACAGATTACGCCTCCGCATGACACCGGAATTATGAGCGCCGTTTCAGCGATTCATGATTACAGTGAAGTAAAAACTATGGATAAAGCAGAGGCTTTGGAAAAAGGACTATATGTTCAGATTGGCAAAGAAATTGATGATAAATATATTGAAGCTTTAAAGTCGCAGGTAAAGCATCAGGATGCAATTGACGCAGTACAGAAAGATATAAAAATTGTCTATACACCTCTTCACGGAACAGGTAATATTCCGGTTAGAAGGGTATTAAAAGAATTAGGTTTTGAAAACGTTTATGTAGTAAAAGAGCAGGAACTTCCTGATGGGGCATTTCCTACGGTCAGCTATCCAAACCCTGAAGCAGAGGAAGCGTTTGCGCTTGCTATGAAGCTTGGAAATGAAGTGGAAGCAGATATTCTTCTTGCCACAGACCCGGATGCGGATAGATTGGGTGTATATGTGAAGGATGAAAAGACAGGGGACTATCATGTGCTTACTGGAAATATGTCAGGATGTCTTTTGGCGGAATACGAAATCAGTCAAATGAAAGAAGCAGGACAGCTCCCGGAAGATTCAGCATTGATTAAGACGATTGTTACAACAAATCTTGCAAATGATATCGCAGATTATTATAATGTAGAACTGATTGAAGTTCTTACAGGGTTTAAATATATTGGCGAGAAAATTTTGGGCTTTGAGACTACTGGAAAAGGTCATTATGCTTTTGGATTTGAAGAGAGCTATGGCTGCCTGATTGGAACGCATGCCAGAGATAAGGATGCGGTTGTTGCTACAATGGCACTTTGTGAAGCTGTTGCCTACTATAAGACAAAAGGAATGTCTCTCTGGGATAAGATGATTGAAATGTATGAGAGATATGGATATTGGAGAGATGGTGTTCAGTCTATTACATTAAAAGGGAAAGAGGGAATTGAAAAGATACAGAATACCATTGAGAAGCTTCGCAAAAATGTTCCTACAGAAGTTGCAGGATATAAGGTTCTTTCGGCAAGAGATTATAAATTAGATACAATTAAAAATATGGAGACAGGAGAGGTTACGTCCACAGGACTTCCAAAATCAAATGTTCTCTATTATGATTTGAGCGATGGTGCATGGGTTTGTATCAGACCTTCCGGAACGGAACCGAAACTCAAGTTTTACTATGGCGTTAAGGGCAAAGATTTTGCAGATGCAGAGACAAAAGAAAAAGAACTTGGCGAATATATGATTCACATGGTAAATTCTATGCTATAAAATAGTGGAATAAAAATAATACACCATAATATATTTTAATAAGGATATATTATGGTGTTTTTTATGCAGAAAAATAGAACAAAGCTGATAATAACTTTAATGGTTTGTATCGCCATCACATCTGCGTGTGGAATTGAAAAGATTAATAATAAAAAAACAAATGATATAGATTTTACTGTGGTGGCAGAAAATGAAATACCACAGGAGATACAGCAGATTATAGAAGAGAGAAAGGAAGGAGAGTTTAAAGTAACATACTCAGATGAGCAGTATACATATATAGTTATCGGGTATGGAAAACAAAAACACGACGGATATAGTATTACGGTTAAAAATCTGTATGAGACAAAAAATGCGATATTTGTAAAAACTGAATTTCAGGGACCAAAAGAATACACGAACACCGAGGTTGAAACATATCCGGTAATTGTTATAAAAATGGAATACAATGATAAGAATGTTATTTTTGGTGAATAAAACAGTGGACATAGTTCATATGTTATAATAGATATTTAGGTTTTACTAGAAGGAAATTAGAATTTAGGGGGATTAGTATGGAATTAATAAAAAGTAATATTCATATGAGTAAAATTATTAAAAGTGAAGTCAAAACATTTTATGTTAACCATGAGGAACGGATAACAGAGGCAAATCCGGAAATAAGCAGTATTATTAATCAAAATGAGACGGTAACTGCGGACAATGTATCTGTGAGAAATAATCAGATTATTATGAATGGAACAGTATCGTATGGTTTGTTATATTATACAGATAATCCGGAGCAGATTAATGGTATTGAGGGAGAGATACCTTTTGAAGAAAGTATTAAAATTGCAGGGCTTGAGGAAGACTGTAATGCAGATGTGAGACTTGTTGTAATGTCATCTTCCGTGAAATTAATTGATTCAAGAAATTACATATATAAAATACAGATTATGGCTTATGTTACAGTAGAAAGGTTAGAAGATTTGGAAACTGTAACGGGAGCTACAAGAGATAATATGATGACACGATATAATCAATTGGAAGGAATATCTGTTGTAGCTGATAAGACAGATACATTTCGCATTCATGAACAGCTTTCTGTCCCGTCCGGAAAACCGCCAATCGATAAGATTGTATGGAAAGATATCAGAGTAAAAAATATTAATACAAAAATGTTAGATGGTGTAATACATATAAATGGTGAATTGAATGTATTTCTTATGTATAGTCCGGAAGAGGAGAATGCTCCTTTACAGTGGCTGGATACCAGCATAAACTTTGGCGGGACAGTAGAGATGGGAGAAGCAAGAGAAGATTTGATTTCCTATATTAGTTCGGAGCTTCATAACGTAACGGTTGACGCAGAGATGAATCAGGATAATGAGATTCGTAATATTAATATTAATGCCTTGCTTAAATTAAATATGAAAGCATATGAGGAGAAACAACTGGATGTGTTAGAAGATGTTTATGCACCGGATATGAATCTTGTGCCAATTATGGGAGAGAGAACGTTTGAAAAACTTCTGGTAAAAAATGCATCTAGAACAAAAAATACTGTGAAGTTAAATATAGCTCAGGAGAAAGGGCATATTTTACAGATTTGCAATAGCAGTGCGGACGTTAAAATAGAAAATATTATTGTCAGTGATAATGGTCTTAAGGCGGTAGGAAAAATAAAGGCATGTATTATGTATATATCTTCGGAAGATAGTAATCCTGTATGCTGTGAATGCAAAGAGGTTGATTTTGAGCATCGTATTGATGCAGAGGGAATTACAAATGATGATAAGTATTACATTAATTGGCGTGTGGAGCAGGTCAGCGCTAACATGCTAAGTACGGATGAAGTGGAGATTAAATCGGTTGTAGCTCTTGAGGTTATTGTGTTTAAAGAAGAGAAACGTGCGTTTATTTCGGAAATCAACGAGGAACCAATTGACATGGAAAAAGTCAATGCCGCTCCGGTACTGAAAGGTTATGTTGTACAGTCGGGAGACACACTGTGGAAGCTGGCAAAAGAAAATTATACAACTATTGATAAAATAGTTGAGGTAAATGAACTACAGTCGCAGCAGATTAAAAAGGGAGACAGACTTCTTTTGATTAAATCTTGTCAATAGAGATGAAAGAAAGTATACTTTAGAGGAAGTCTGGTATTTGAGGAGAAATAGCGTGCAAAATAAAATACAATTAAAAGCATATGGAAAAATAAATTTGGGGTTGGATGTTATAAGAAAAAGAGAGGACGGATACCATGACCTTGATATGATTATGCAGACAGTCAATGTCTATGATGATATTATAATTACTAAGACAGAAAGCAGTAATGAAATCAGGGTTGTAACAGATAAAGAGGTGCTGTCAAACGGAAAAGATAATCTGGCATATATGGCAGCGAAAATGCTGTTTGACGAGTTCGCAATTACACAGGGAGTTGAGATTAGAATAAACAAACGCATTCCTATTGCAGGGGGAATGGCAGGAGGCAGTGCTGACTGTGCAGCCACATTAAAAGGAATTAATCAGATGTTTGCATTGGGACTTACGCAAAAAGAGTTAATGGAGCGTGGAGTGAAGTTAGGTGCAGATGTTCCGTATTGTGTTATGGGAGGTACTGCCATAGCAAGGGGGATAGGAGAAAAGCTTACACCTCTGCCGGCACCGCCGAAATGTCATGTGATTATTGCAAAGCCACCGGTGTCAGTGTCTACTGCTTATGTATATGGACGTATAAAACCGGACAGTATAAAGAAAAGACCTGATATAGAAAAAATGGCGGAATCAATAAGAAAACAGGATTTACCGAAACTGTCACAACTGTTAAATAATGTAATGGAGGATGTGACAGTTCCGGAGTATCCTATTATTCAGGAAATAAAGGATGTAATGCTGGAGGGAGGAGCGCTTAACTCGATTATGAGCGGCAGCGGTCCTACCGTATTTGGGCTATTTGATGATTTTCATAGTGCAAAATTGGTTATAAAACAATTAGAAGATAATAAATTGACAGAACAATTATATCTTACTGAGTTTGTAAATTAGTTTATCTTAATCTAAATATTTATTTAGAAATGTCAAATATTTAAAGCGGTATTTTACGATAGTTCCATATTCTTGATTTGTCATAGAGTCTTTAAGCAATTCTTTGGAAGAGTCTGGAACAACACCTGTAGAAGCGTCTACAAAACAGAGTGGAGGATAGAGTACACACCACCAATTATGTCCCTTACCTTCTCCGATAGATAGAGTATATGAAGTATATTCTCCTTTCGGAAACTCTATATCTCCATAGCTTTTCACAGGAAAATTTTGTTTGCCAAAGCTGGAATTTACTGAATAATCATATCCGAGTGAATGGATGGTATCAGTAGCCAGCTTTTTTATTTTGCTGTCATTTGCTGTGATAAAGGTTTTGGTTTCTTCTACAGAGTCAAAATCGCCTGTGCTTTTGTATATGTAATCAACGACTGTTTCCTTTACTTTCATTTTTAAGTTTTGGTCCTCATTTGTATCACTGTTTGCTAATACATGAAAGCGGATGGCACTTTTAGACAAATTATTCACAGCGGCAGTTTTTTCTAAATTTTTATAAGAAATAAATCCGGAAATACCTGTTATAAAAACTCCCAAAATAAGTATCATTTTTTTATATTTCATTTTAAATCTCCTTTGATTGTGTTGTATTTAGATTATTACCGCTAAAAATCTTTTTATACAATTCTATTGAAATATGAGGGTAATAAAGGTAAAATAAAGCCTAAGTAAAAGGAGGAAGATGTATTATGCATGTGGTGAATAATAATGCCCCCGTGGGAGTTTTTGATTCGGGTGTGGGAGGATTAACGGTTGCGAGAGAGATAACAAGGCAGCTTCCCAACGAGAGTATTGTATATTTTGGAGATACTGCGAGAGTACCCTATGGCAGTAAATCAAAGGATACAATCATAAGATATGCGAGACAAATAGTACGCTTCCTGAAAACGAAAGATGTAAAAGCGATTGTTGTAGCGTGTAATACCGCAAGTGCGTTTGCTTTGGATACGATAGAGCGGGAGCTTGATATACCGGTGATTGGTGTTGTAAAGCCCGGTGCAAAATCTGCTATCGAAAATACAAAAAATAAGCGTATAGGAATTATAGGCACAGAAGGAACCATTAAAAGTAAATTATACACCGAATATATCAGGGGGATAGACCCGGAAATTATTGTGATAGGAAAGGCATGTCCGCTTTTTTGTCCGCTTGTAGAAGAGGGTATGCTGCACGATGAGGTGACAGATGAGATTGCCAGGAGATATCTGGATGAATTAAAGGAACAGAGCATAGACAGTTTGATTCTTGGGTGTACACATTACCCGCTGCTTAGGAGTACAATTGGTAAAATTATGGGACCTGATGTTAATCTCGTGAATCCTGCATATGAGACGGCAATTAGTTTGGGAGAATTATTAACGCGAAATAATATAAGGGCAAGTATTAACGCAAATCCGACTTATGAATTTTTTGTCAGTGATGCGGCGGATAAATTTCAGAGTTTTGCAGATTCTATTATGCCTTTTGATGTGGATATGACAAATCAGATAAATATAGAGGAATATTAAAATGACAAATAACAATGTGATTGTAAAAATTTCGGGGTTACAGGTTGTAGAAAATACCGGGGATAGTGTAGAGATGATGGCGCCGGGAAAATATTATATGAGAAATAATAAACATTATGTAATTTATGATGATATTGATGAGGAGAGTGGCTCAAAGACGAAAAATACAATAAAGTTTAACGATACATGTGCAGAAGTTCTCAGAAAAGGTATTGTAAATGGAAGATTGAAATTTGCTAAAGGGGAAAACAATCAGTCGTTATATAGTACGCCTTTTGGGGATTTATTGGTGGAGGTTCTCACAAAGGACATTAATCTTATGGAGGAGGAAGAAAATGTAAATCTGAAAATTGATTATGAGTTATATGCGAATAACAGCAAGGTGTCAGATAGCAAAATTGAAATTGATATAAACAAAGTAACAGAGTAAAGGGAAAGATACAGATGAAGATAGCTATATGTGATGATGAGAAAAATATCTGTATAGAGCTTGAAGATTTGTTGACTAAAAATACAGAAGATAAAGGAATCATTTATGATATTGATATATTTGATTCAGGAAAAGCATTATGTAAGGAATTAAAAGAAACAAACTACGATTTGATTTTTTTAGATATTGAATTGCCGGATTTGGACGGAGTGAAAGTGGGGAAATTTATTCGAGAGAATTTGAGGAATGAAGCAGTTCAAATAGCTTATATTTCTTCTAAAAAGGAATATGCAATGGAATTGTTTGATTATAGACCAATTAATTTTCTGGTGAAACCGATATCAAAAGAAAGCATAGAGAAAGTTATAAATAAGTGTTTAACTGTAAACTCTCAAAAGCATTTTACTTTTTCATATAAAAAAGGCTGCGATTTTTATAAGGTTGAATTTTCAAAAATATTGTATTTTGAAAAGGACGGGAGAAGGATAAAAATTACAACAAAAGATAAAGAGGATATTTTTTACGGACGTATGGAGAAGGTATATGAGCAATTAGACGGTAAAGAATTTCTATTTATTCATAAATCGGTTATTGTAAATTATAATTATATTTCCCGGATGAAATATGAGAGCCTGATAATGATGGATGGGAAAGAGTTTTCCATAAGCCAGTCAAGAAGAAAAGAAATAAGAAAGAAATTTGCTATACTAAGGAAGAGAGAGGAAAAAGGTGTTTGATAATCTTATTATATTGATGACAAATGCGTTTGAGATATACATAATATATAAATTTTTGGGAACGGTGTGGGGAAAAGTATGTGTTAAGAGAAGAAATGCAGTTATACTATATGGTTTGGGATATTTTCTAACATCTATTGTAATGTTATTTGTATCGTATCCGATTATAAATTTGCTATCGTGCTTTATTTTGTTTTTACTAATCACGATGTGTTATAATGCGACTGTGTCTAAGAAAATAATTGTCTCAATTTTATGCTATATATTCCTATTTCTTTCGGAGGCAGTTGTAGCATTTATTGTTGGTTTATCTAATTATAGTGTGACAGAAAAAGCTGTGGATAATATTGATGTGGCAATACCTGTGATGAATGTGATTGTATTTGGTGTTCTGTTATTAGTTGTGGAGAGATTTATTAATCTATCATCGGATATTAAAATACCAAAATTGTTTACGGTAGCTATTGTATTGGTTTTGTTAACATCTGTAATTTTACTCACAATGGTCTTTCGTCAGAAGAACGTTAATTATGTATTTTCTATGATTTCCTTATCGTGTGTATTGATATCGAATTTTATAATTGTGTATCTATATGATTCGATTACAAGGCTGTTTGACGAGAGAACGAAAAGTGAGTTAATTAAGAGGGAGAGAACTTATTATCATAATCAGTCAGAGCTGTTACAGAAGAACTATGGTGATTTAAGAAAATTCAGACATGATTTAAATAATAAGATTATTGTAATAAAGCAGTTATTAGAGAAAAATAGAATAGAAGAATTAAATGAATATATAAGTGATTTGTCAGGGAAAATAGGTAAGACAGATACCTATTGTCAGAGTGGAAATGTTGCTGTAGACAGTATTGTGAATTATAAACTGAGTTTTGCCCATGAAAAGGGAATTGACATAAGAACAGATATATCAATTCCGCCGGATATTATAATTGAGAATGATGATATCGTAATTATTATCGGAAATTTGTTGGATAACGCAATAGAAGCAGCGGTCAAAACGAGTGAAAAAGGATATATATGTTTTCAGTTAAAGTTAAATAAAAATAGTATTTATATTAATGTAGAAAATAGCCATAGTAATAACTTTAATAAAGAGAAAGGGAAACTGACAACCACAAAAGAAGACAAGAAAATGCATGGTATAGGGTTAAAAAGTGTGGAGAGTGTTGTTGAAAAATACGAAGGTGTCATGGATGTATCATATAATGATGTAAAATTTGATGTTACTATTATAATATACAATAATTAGTTAGGGAAGCTTTTGAATTATTTTCAAGAGCTTCTTTTTGTTTAAGCGACGAGGAAAAAACAATAAATTGACATTTTTTTGCAGTAGAAACTGTAAGTTATTACAAAAGTATATATAAAATATTACAAGTATGATTATTGGAGAATAAAATGTGATATTGTTTATCTGCTGAAAGACTTAAGAGAAGGAGGAAATGATGATGAAAAAAGAAAAAAACATGTTTGATAAGTTTGTAGCAGATGTTGCATATACAACTGCAAGAAAAAATGTAAACGGAGTATGCGCATGGTTTTTCCACCAACCGGAATTACCAGGGGAATTGAAAAAACTTAAAAATACGGATGTTAAATAAAATATCAAAAATAGTCATTATAGGGTTAGTGAATAAAAAAATTGTAGAGTGTGATAAATGGGAAATATATTTCTACGGTATCAATTTACTGCTGACAGGATGCATTGATTTTATATCTATGATGTTGATAGGGATACTTTTCAATGAAGTGATAGAATGTCTGGTTTTTATTTTAATGTTTATACCATTAAGACAATATACAGGGGGATGTCATGCTTCTACACCCATAAAATGCTATATAAGTACGTTACTTATGATTACGATAGTGCTTTCAGTAATAGGAAATGTTAATTTTAGCTTTTCTGTTCTATCGGGTTTATTTATATTATCGGGGGTTATTATTTGGATATTATCGCCTGTTGCGGCGAAAAATAAACCGCTTGATGACATGGAAAAACGTATTTATAAGAAAAAAGTAGTTTCTATATGGGGAATCGAATTGATTGCAGCCATCATATGCATAATTATTAGAACGGAAAACTTAAGTGAATGTATTATGATGGCTCATGCAGTCATTGCAGTCGCGCTTGTTGTTGGGAAAGTGACAGAGAGAAAATAAGAGTTAAATCTACATAATAGGTTGGACAGGAATAAACGAACAGAGAAGGGAAATATGATGAACAAATTGAAAAAAATAGTAGCGGTGCTGATGGCGTTAATATTGTTAGGGGTACCAGGAAATAAAATATCAGGGGTTAAAGTGTTTGCTGCAGATAATACTTTGAAAATCTGTATGGGAGATAGTAATACAGCCAGACATCACAAAGCCGTTGCTCTGGGGGAGGAGACGGAAGAGTTACGTTTTGTTTTAAAAGAGGGAAGTGCAAAAAGCAGCAGTTATATAAGCAGTAATCCGTCATGTTTTAAAATTAAAAACACTACAGAGGGAAAATGTATTGTAGAGGCATTGGCAGAAGGCAGTGGATTGGTTATACTTACAGTAAAGACAAAAGAGGGGATAACTTACACAGAGAAATTATTTATATCGGTTTATACGAGAATTGGAAATAATATGGATAGAAAAAAGTAGGGAAGAAAAATGAAAAGATATTTTATTTTATTATGTTTCATAGCATGTTTACCATTTGGTTCAAAAAATGTGTTAGCTGATGGGGGAGATAATATAACTGAGGCAGTGTCAATAAGTGAAGAAACTACAATGATTCAGAATGATGAACAGAATCGAGAGGATGAGACAATTGAGCATCTTTTACATAAAGTAACGTTTATAGATAAAGAGCGTAATACTACAAATGTTGTAAATGTTCAACATAACAGAGTGGTAGAAAAATTAAGTGTTAGTCAAGATGAAATAAAATATAAAGGAAAGAAAAAGCAGAAATTTGTTTATTGGGCGATAAAAAAAGATGGAAAATTAACAAAGTATGACTTTACTCTTTTAATAACAAATGATATAAAATTATATGCTGTTTATGCAGTTGTAGATGAGCCTATAGAGAAAAATATTGCACAAAAAAAAGTAATATTTGATTCTCAAAATGGTAAACCAGCCCTAACTTTGTGGATTGATACAAAGAAAATTAATGAACCGGTTAACCCTGAAAAGAGGGGGTATATTTTTATTGGATGGTATACAAAGGTTAAGGAAGGAAAAAAATGGGATTTCAAAAAAGATGAAGCATACAGTCAATTAACTTTATATGCACACTGGAAAAAAATAAAATCTAATTCAAGTTATTATATTTCACCTAAAACAGGGTATGATTTTAAAAAAGTAATAGTTATATTCTTTTTAGGGTTATGTGGTACTGGAACAGCAACTTATAAAATTAAGAAAAAGGAGTAAGAAAAATGAGTTTCAGAAAAGGAATATTGTGTTGTTTTAGTATATTATTTATGGCAATAACTTGTCTAAGCTTTAACATAGTCACTTCTGCTAAAACTATAAAAAAAGAATCACCAAGAAATGTGACTGTAGTTAGGCATCAAAATAGAGAATTAAAAATTAAATGGAGTAAGGTCAAAGGAGCTGATGGTTATAGAGTTTATAGGTATAATAATAAAAAAAGAAAGTATGTAAATATAAAAACAATATATAGTAATCGAAAAACTAATTGGACAGATAAAAAATTAAAACTACATAAGGTTTATAAATATAGGGTAGCATCTTTTAAAATATATAATGGCAGGAAAAAAATAAGTAAAAAGTCTTATTGGGTAAGCGCTAGAACTTATGGAGATAAAAGTAAATTAGTCAATGCGGAACAGATTGATATTGTTGAAAACAATCCAATTTGTGTGGGGATTTGTAGTACAACAAAAATAGAAACTATAATACTTGCAGATAAAAATGTAAAAAATAAAAAGGCACGTCCTTTTTCCAAAAGAGTTAGATGGAAAAGCAGCGATAAGTCATTATTGCGTGTAAATAAAGATGGTAGAATAAGTTCTTTTGGGAAAGAAGGAAAATGCTATCTTTTTGTAATAGCACATAATGGAAAAATGAAAAAAGTAAAAATAAATATAATAAATTATGCAAATCCGAAAAGTTTTCCGAATTATAAGGGAAATAATGTTTATATTAATGATTTACTTATGAATTATCGAGAGCAGATTTGTAACATTGCAACGTATTTTACCAAATATGCGAAAGCGAAAACAAGTGGAATAATAAAGTGTGAAGAAAATGGCAACATTAATGGAATGCCACAAATAGAAAACATTTCAACAATAAAAGATGATATTGATAAGCTTTTAACAGAATTTCCGCTGGTGATGAAAATCTACTATTCAGACCAAGGGGTGAGATTTAGAATGAATTATGATGCAAGTGGCAATTCATATTGTGAAGTTACATATTCAAAATGGGATACTTGTGAAGATTCACCATTGAAAATAGCACCACATTGGATAGCAAAACAGTTTTTTGGGAAAAAATAAAAGTTTAATAAACTTAACAGAATAGTCGTATATAAAAAACCTCCGATGATAAACAGTCGTTTTATTATCGGAGATTTTTTATATACATCTTATTTTCTTCTAAATCTTTTTTTCTTCTTTGGTGGTTCATATACAGGACCACGGATTCTTTTAAAAGAAGTAATGTAGATACCACTAACAGTAGCCTTAATTTCCTGCTTTGGTAGAATCTGTTCATAGATTTTGGCATCAGCGATTAGATTCATTACTCTGGCACCGGCTTTTACTTTTACAATTGGTAATTTTGCACGTCTGGCATATTTAGGTGTCTGTTCTAAGACAATACTTGGGAGACCGGAATCTTTCAGTCGAAGTTTTTTCTTATCAATAACAAACAGGCTGATAGTCTGTGCGTTTTCTTTCATGACCTGCTCTTGTTCCGCTTGTTTTTTTTCTGCTTTTTTTCCGAAAAAATAAAGAACAATAACGGCAATCAATAAAACTGCGGCAATGACAATCAGAGTGATAGTCAATCCACTAAGTGCCACAAGTGGTGCAACATTATTTAAAATATTCATTATGTACCTCCATATTTTTTAGTAATCTTGTGATATTTTATCATTTAATAGTTGAATTTACAATAAAATATTGGAAGTAAAAATCACTTTTTCTTATATAATATCTGATATTTCTTTATGCACATGGTCAGAAATATTCCTAAGTTCATCTCTTGATAAATCGGAGGTATATATAGGTGTTCCGAAAGTGACAGTTACTTTTGCCGATTTTATGCGTGGAAACTGTCTTTCGAAGATATCTGAAGAACCGGTTATGCCGACAGGGATAATCGGACATTTTGATTTTGTGGCAATTTTAAATCCCCCGTCTTTAAATTCGTGTAGCTTTCCATCTTTAGAGCGGGTTCCCTCAGGAAAAAGAAAAATAGATACTCCGTTTTTTATCAAATCAGCAGCATCCAAAACAGACTTAAGTCCTTTTCTCGGGTCATCTCTATCTAAAAATATACAGTTTACAAAATACATCCACCAACTTAGGAATGGTATTTTTTTAATTTCTTTCTTTGCAATGAATCCGGTAGGGCGTTTCATCAGCGGATAAGTTACTATTATATCATATAAGCTGTTATGGTTTCCCACAAACAGGACAGCCTGGTCTTTTGGAATATTATCATATCCATTCACTTCTAATTTGACACCCGATATAATACAGACACATTTGAGACCAAAATTTACAAATGAAAGACTGCTTTTATTTCTTAAATCCATATTAAACTTTTCTATAATTAGTTCTGCTAATTGAATCGGCAATGAAATTAAAAAATAAATAATAAGAAATATAACAAGAATAATAAGACGAATCATAATAACCTCCCTAAAATAAGTCTTTTGTTCCCAGAAAATACAAATTAGTATCAAGTTTGTTTTACTTTGGTAATTGCTGTGATTGTTAAATTTACCACAGTCACCGGATTACCGGACTTTCTGGAAAATTTAACTACATAAGGTGTATCTTAACATATTATTGTAAATATTTGAATATTATGTTTGTTAAAAGTGTACAGAATGTCACGAAACATATTGTAAAAATTGTTAGAAAGGATAATAAAAATGTTTTTATTTATTGAACAAATATAGTCTTCGTGCTATACTCATTTTATATATTGAACGATAAAAGTTCGCATATAAGAGGAGGAAATAAAATGAAGGTATTAAAAAGAATTGCCGCATTAGCAGCTACAGTAGCACTTACAGTTGGTATGAGTGCAAACTGTTTTGCAGCAGGCACATGGGGACATTACATAGGTTTCTCTGAAGGAAATGTCTGGTATGAGGCATCAGAAGGTTCCTTTAAAGAAAACTCAGCAACAGGCTGGACAGCTACGATGGATACAATCGGCTGGGGCGGCGTTTGGGGATATCAGGTATTCCAGGATGGCGACTCAAAGGTCAGCATTAAAAAAGGTGAGCAGTATACACTGAAATGTACATTAAAGTCAAGTAAGTTAGATAAATGGGTTGTTATTAAGATTGCAACAAAGGATAACATTGCTTTTGCTAAATGGGTTAAAGTAAAGAAAGGAAGCAGCGTTACTGTAGATGAAACATTTACAGCAAAATGCGACGCAAATTCAATCTACTTCGGTTTAGGTGGAGACTTTGGTGATAGAGATGACGAAAAAGAACTCTATAAATGGGCTGAAGGCGGACAGAAATCTATCAGTGATGGAGATGGAGACGCAGCTGGAAAATCTACAGTTGTGACATGTAGTGATTATTCATTAGCAGCAGCAGGTGCAACGAATAATGAGCCGGCTACAAATGCAGGTACAAGCACAACAACACCGGCAAACAATAACTCATCTACAGTTGCTACAGGTGATTTTGAACCAATTGCATGTGCAGCAGCAGCAATTATTGCAGGTGCAGTTATCGTTGTTTTCGCAAGAAAAAGAGATGCTGAATAATTCTAAATAGAAATGTAGAAAAAAAGAACCTAGTTGTAGGTTCTTTTTTTTGTCCCCTTTTATCATATTCCCAATATCATGTATTTGTAATAAAAACGTTTCACAAAATATTGTGATTATGAATAAGTATACAAAAAAAGCTTGTGAAAAATAGTAAAATTATATGACAGCCATGCATTACACATTGTTAAAATATAACAAGAAAAAATAGACTAAAATCGTTTTTAACAGTTGATTTGTACATATGCTTGTGATAAAATCGTTTTAAGAATATCACTATGTGGATTCTAATGTAGGTGAATAAATTTTTTCAAAATGAAGGAGGATGTTAGAATGAAAAAATTAGGCCGTAAAGCATTAGCTTTAACCTTATCATTGACACTTGGTGCGTCAATGGTATTAACAGGATGTGGTGATTCCGATAAGAAAGGCTCAGATAAGAAGAGCGGAGACGATTTAGGAATTACAACAGGATTAGCAAAAGATACAACTGGAGAAGTATCTATTATGGTATGGTCTGGTGATGGAGAATATTATGAGGATATCGGAAATCCTGACAGCGCGGCAGGTAAGAAGTTATCGGACCCTAAGAAGATTGTTGCAAGTAATGTAGCACAGGTTTATGCAGTGGCACAGAAATTCCACGAGTCATATCCGAACATTAAAATTAATCTTTGGTCAAAAGTCGGTGACCCTGACCAGTACAACACATCACCTTGGGAGCAGGAAATGGAAAACTTCCAGGCTAAGTACGGAAAGTATCCGGATATCTGGGGTTCAACAAATGTGACAAACGATATTAAAAAAGGCTTAGTTGCCGATTTGTCTGTTTATAAAGACGACGAAACATACAAGAAATATAATCAGTCACTCATGAATAATCTTAATTATTATGGATTTCAGGCAGGTCTTCCATCATATACGATTCCGGGTGGTATCTGGATTAATAAAGCGTTAGCTGAGGACAATAATATTAACGTTCCAAAGGCTGACTGGACAATTGACGAATATACACGTTTTGTATCAAAGGCTGATGGAAAGTCATTCTGGGGTTCCAAAGGTACTCCTGTAAATATTGTTAACCTTGGTACGAACACAATTAACAAAATGATTACAGAAAATAATAAGGTTGATTTGAACAGTGACGAAGTAAAATCACTTTTGAAATATTTCCCTAAGTGGGCTGAAAAATCAATTGACGTAGCAGCAGGCGCAGGAAATATTACAAAGGATATTGTAAAAGAATGTTCAGCATATAGCTGGTACTATTTCACAAACAACAGAGCATTGGTTAACTTTGAAGACCCTTGGTTCCTTACAGCAGGTGCTGATGAATCAGCAAAGGATAGCGATGCATACATCAAATCATCTGATTGGGATATTTACCCATATCCATCAACAGATTACTGTGAGAATACTATTAAATTAATTATGGATCCAATTTGTCTTCATAATTATGCATTAGACGATAAGAATGCTGAGTGGAGTGATGAAGAAAAGGCTAAACTCGATGTTACATACACATTTGCTTCATTCTGGACAGCAAGTACAGCTGCAAGAAAGGCAGTATTCGACCAGCAGTGGTCAGATAATGGACAGTTGAAATCAGCAGCAGGAGATTCATTCCCAGTGGTATCCGGAGATGATTATGACGCACAGATGGAAATCTGGAACAGCCTTGACGCTCATAAGGTATATAAAGACAAAGAAGGTTTCCAGGAAGTGCTTAAGATTTGGCAGGATGGAAAGACATGGGATTACATTGACAAGTGCTGGACGAGTACAATTTCAGAAAACGGAGATACAACCAATACACTTTACGAATGGGTTAACTGTGGTCAGGAAGAAGTTGCAGGCGCATGGTTTACTGATAAGGACTGGGCAGATAATGTTAAGTCAAGATTGGCAGACTGGAATGAGACATGCAACAAACGTATCGATACTGCACAGTCACAGTTGAAAGACGCTTTAAAAGAATATTATGGATTTAAGGACGCAGACTTTAAATAATCGTAACTTATAATCAATCACATAAGTAATTGCGGAACTACCCAAATAGTAGTTCCGCTTTTATAACAAGGGAAAGGACAACAATGAAAAGAAAAATTATTACTATTGTAATCGCTATAGTGTGTGTCATTGTTGCGGCTGTGTGTCTTAATCAGTTTGTTTTTAAGACAGAAGTAACACATATTAAAGATGCAGATAGTCAAAAATTAGAAAAGGCATATGATTTGCTGGCAAACGCCTATCTCGATGATGGAGAAAAACCGGAGACTTATTATACCGATTTCATTAAAAATAATACAGATATCGGAGAGGGAAATCATCAGGCAGTTTTAAAAAACGGCGGTGATGTGAATACTTATTTTGACAGGAAGAAAAAAGAGGATGCAAATGACACTACACCTGAATCTGTAAAAGATTACGATTCAAATATTATTGAGTTGGGATATACAGAATCGGCAGAATATAAAGTAAATGTAGAAAAAGCAGGATTGTATTATCTAAATATTGATTACATATCCGTTGGAGAGTCCTTGTCGGATTACACGGTGAGCCTTATGGTTAACGGAAAGCAGCAGTATTCAGAGATGAATACAATTGCACTTCCTATTTTGTGGGCTGATGAGGATAAAAATACATATGTGGGAAGCAAGCAAAAGAAAGAATTTCCGTTAGACAGTTATGGAGATGAGATGGCTCCAAGTCAGAACAGGATTCAGGAATGGACGAATACATATTTGTTTGATAATACATATGTATCGAGTAAACCATTATGTTTTTATTTAGAAAAAGGTGTGAATACGATATCTGTTAAGAATGTATCTTCAGGCGGTTTGGCACTTGGAAAATTAGAAGCCAGAGAAGCAAAGACAAATGTAGCGTCGTATGAAGAATATGCCGCACAACATAAAGATGCAAAGCTTGTCACCGATAAAGAGGATGCGTTGGAGATAGATGCAGTTTATTATACACAGAAAAATTCAACAGATGCCGTATATGGTACGGAAACAAAAACTTCACTTACAAGATTCAACATAGATCATGAAAAGTTAAATACATTACAGTGGAATGCAGCGGGTATTGAGATTTTATATACATTTGAAGTAAAGAAAACCGGCAATTATAATATAGCATTCCATTACGATAACGGAAAAAAAGAGTTCCAGTCGTTTGAAACTATAAAAATAGATGGAGAGGTTCCGTTTGCAGAGTTATATAACTATGCGTTTGAACCGGTATCATCAGGTTATGAAAACATGACCCTGGCTGACAAAGATGGAAATAATTTTAATTTCTACCTGACAGAAGGTAAGCATACGATTTCCATTAAGCAGGAAAACGAGCCTGTAATGGAAGCATACAGAAATGCACTTCTTTTACAGCAGCATATAACAGATTTTCAGTTAGAGATTACTAAGATTACAGGTAGTGATGTAGATACGGAAAGAAACTGGAAAATGACAAGATATATTCCGGAAATACCTGACTATTTAGAAGCTTATGAGACAATGATTCAGCATATCAGATTTTTATTGCAGGATTATTCACCGAATGGTAATTCAGGCGCTATCTTAGCATATCTTGATGAAGCACAGCAGTTTATTAAGGATATGAAAAAATATCCGGATGAAATCGCACTTCACACAGCGGATTTGACGGGAGCAGACAACTCTATTCTGGTATCACTCAGTAATTTTACTACAGAAATTACATCTAATGAGTTTATATTAGATAGAATTTATATTTACGGTGATGAGGAGCAGTTGCAAAAGGCAAATCCTTCTTTGGCAAGCTCGATGTGGACATCTGTCAGAACCCTGGTAAATACGTTTACATCCGAAAAATATGCGACAGGTGCGCAACAGGATGAAGGTACACTTACGATTTGGGTAAACAGGGCAATCACACATGTTGATTTACTTCAGAAGATGGCGGATACAGAGTTTGTTCCTTATTATAAAGAAAAGACAGGAAAAGATATTAAAGTAAAAGTTTCAACAATGCCGGATGTTAATAAGCTGACTTTAGCGATTGCGGCAGATGAAACACCGGATATTGCGTTGGGTCTTATGTCATATGTACCATTCGACCTGTCAAGTCGTGGAGCTTTGTATGATTTGAGCAAGTTCGACGATTTCTGGACGGTAGCAAGAAGATTCCCGACAGGTTCTTTTGTATCGTATGTATATAATGAAGGAATGTATGCGATACCTGAGACAACAGATTTTAATGCAGTTGTCTACAGAACGGACATTTTTGATAATTTAGGGTTAAAAGTTCCTGATACATGGCAGGATTTGATTGATATTCTTCCAACGCTTCAGAGATACGGAATGAATTTCTATCACAATATTGCCAATGGACAGACAGGATACAAGTGGTTCTATCAGACATCACCGATGGCTTTACAGAATGGTGGAGAATTATATGTACAGGATGAAAATGGCCTTGTAAAAACAGGTATTGATTCAAAGCAGGCCGTAAAAGGACTCTCATTACTCGGAGATTTATTTACAAAATATTCCCTTGAAACATCCGTACAGACCTTCTTTAACTCTTTTAGATATTCAGTAAATCCTATTGGTATTATCGGTATGGAAGATTATACGCTCATTAAAAACGGTGCAAAAGAATTGGATGGTAAGTGGGCAATCTCAAAATACCTCGGAACGGAGCAGGAAGATGGAACTGTTAACAGAACTTTCGTAGCCAATGGTACAGGTGGAGTTATTTTCAAGGATTCCGATAAGAAAGATGAAGCTTGGGAGTTTTTGAAATGGTGGACGAGTAAAAAAGTCCAGACGGAATACACATATACACTTCGTTCTACCTATGGAAAGACATTTTTCTGGTTATCAGCAAACAGGGCAGCTTTAGATAATAATCCTATGGACGAAGCGGATAAGAAGATTATTACAGAGCAGATTGATTATGTGACAGACGTCACAAGAACACCTGGTCAGTATCTGCTTGAGAGAACAATCTCAAACATCTGGACTACAATGGTATTTGATGGTACTGTAGGTCAGGTTGCAGTTGATGAAGCGAAGAATGAGGTTAATAAAGAAATTGTTCGTAAAATGCAGGAACTTGGATATTATGATGAAGATGGAAAGATGGTTAAAAAGTTCAAGCTTCGAGGATACGATTGGATTAAAGAAAATCAGGAAAATGCGAAAGCGAATCCGGAAGAGGAGGTAAATGCGAATGAGTAGTGCAGCTGTGGCAACAAAGGCGGCAAAAAATAAAAGCAGTAAAAAGTTTACACAAACTGAAGGATTTCATTCATTTATGCTTTTACTTCCGTATGGATTGTTGTTTTTTACGTTTATTTTATTACCTATTGTAATTGCGATAGGATTGTCCTTTACCTATTTTGATGTTATTAATACACCATCATTTGCGGGAATGACAAACTATATTACGCTTATTACCGGTGACGAAGTGTTTATGAAGTATGTACTTCCAAACACTGTTCTCTACGCTTTGGTAGTAGGTGTAGGCGGATATATATTATCATTTATTATGGCGTGGATTCTTGCACAGGTGACACCGAGAGCGAGAACCTTATATGCGCTGGCGATGTATACCCCTTCTATGGCAGGCCAGGTTATGATTCAGGTTGTTTGGAAGACTATCTTTTCGGGTGACCAGTCCGGTCTTGCAAATTCATTCTTGCAAAGAATGGGATTTATTAATCAACCGATACAGTGGTTGATATCCTCCGATTACTTTATGGTTATTATGATATTTATATCATTGTGGTCATCTATGGGTATTGGATTTTTGTCCATGCTTTCGGGTATTATGAATATCGACCAGGAGTTGTATGAGGCGGCATATGTAGATGGAATTAAGAATAGAGCACAGGAAATAATATATATTACTGTTCCATCCATGAAACCGCAGATGTTATTCGGTGCAGTTATGTCCATCGTAAATGCATTTAACATGGGCTGGATTGGTGTAGCGCTTGCAGGTGCAAACCCAACACCGGGTTATTCAGGACAGTTAATTGCGAACCATATTGAGGATTTCGCATTTGTGCGATATGAGATGGGTTATGCAGCGGCAGTTTCTGTTGCTCTTCTCTGTCTGGTATGGGTGTGCAGTAAGGTAGCAAACGTATTGTTTACAGAAAAAGATGAATATTAGAAAGGAGTGTAAATAAATGGCAAATTTTCAAGGTAATAGAATTAATCCTTCAAGATTTTCTAAAGGACAGTTAAAGTTCCACGCTATTGCATTTCCTTTATCAATAATCATGATAATTCCTGTAATATTTACGATATGCAATGCGTTTAAACCGCTTGGTGAGTTGTTCAAATTTCCACCGACGATTTTGGTACATAACCCAACATTGGATAACTTTAAAAACCTTATGAACTTAGCGGGTTCTACAGGTATTCCAATGTCAAGATATTTCTTAAATTCGATGATTGTCACAATACTTACTGTCGTATTGAACTTGCTTATTACAATTATGGCAGCCTATGTATTTTCAAAGAAAAAATTTAAGATAAAAGGTGCTTTATGGGAAGTAAACCAGATGGCTCTTATGTTCGTAGCCACAGCGGTAGCAATTCCAAGATATTTGATTATTGTAAATATAGGTGCATATAATACTTGGTTTGCACATATACTTCCGCTGATTGCAATGCCGGTTGGATTGTTCTTAGTAAAACAGTTCGTAGACGGTATACCGGATGCCTTGATTGAGGCGGCAGTAGTAGATGGCGCAGGTGATATAACTATTCTTAGAAAGGTAATTATCCCTCTTACAAAACCGGCATTAGCGACATCTGTTGTTCTTACATTCCAGCAGGTATGGCAGAATGTAGAGACATCTAATAACTATATAACAAACGAAACCTTAAGAACTTTAACATACTATTGTACCTCGATTGGTGTAAATAACGCAGTGGCAGCGGCAGGTATGGTGGCAGCATCATCTTTGATTCTGTTTCTTCCAAACCTTATAATATTCATATGTATGCAGTCAAAGGTTATGAACACAATGGCAAGTTCAGGTATCAAGTAAGGAGGCAGAAAAATGAGAAGATTATGGAAAAAATCATTGGTTCTGTTTCTGGCTTTGATTTTCGCTGCAATGACTGTTCTTCCGGTTGCGGCATCTCAGGCAACAAGTTATACCTATACAATGGATGACCAGGATGAACTCGTGAGAACACAGGATGCGTACTTGCCAGACAGAACAATCACAGAATTAGGTCTCTCTGACCCGGAAGATATGATTATTGACGAAAATAATCAGGCATATATCGTTGACACCGGAAACAAGAGAATTGTAATTTATGATTTAAATACAGAAAAAGTCGTTAAGATTTTAAATAAGAAAACAATTGCTTCTAAGGATTTTGCAGGGTTTGATACTCCAAAAGGTATTTTTAGAACCAATGCAGGAGAGATTTATGTTGCAGATGGTGGAGCAAAGACGGTATTCAGATTTTCGAAAAATTTTGAATATGTGAGAAGATATGATGAACCGACAGCTCCAATTTTTGCAGGCACAAACTATGAGCCGAGCAAAATTGCTGTTGACAGTGGAAACAACTTATATATTGTATCTGAGGGTGTGTATGCCGGAATTATTCAGTTGGCCAATACAGGTGAGTTTTTAGGTTATTTTACATCCAATAAATCGAAACTCACACCACAGCAGATGTTCTTAAAGTTGATTTACACTAAAGAACAGGAAAAGAAATCAGCAGCATTGAACACACTTCCATCTACATTCTCGAATGTGTTTGTAGACAGAGAAGGTACAGCTTACTCTGTATGTATGGGTACAGGTAATGACTTGTTAAAGAAACATAGTACAAATGGTAAAAATATGTTTAATAACGGAGTTATTGCCAGTGATGCGTTTACAGATGTAACAGCAGATGATAATGGCATTATTTATGCCAGTGATTCTAAGGGATATATATGGGTATATACAAGTTCCGGAGAAGTGATTTTTTCACTTGGTGAGCAGGCAAATGATACGGACGTTTCCGGTTTGTTTTCATCATTGACAACAATTGCAATTGATAACAACGGAAATATCTGGACAGCGGATGGCAAGAAAGGCTATTTGCAGTCGTTTACACCGACAGAATATGCGACAACAATATTCAGAGCTTTGAAAGAATACGAGAACGGTGATTACAAAGAAGCATTGGAAGATTGGAGTTATGTATTAAGACTGAATCAGATGTCCGTGTTAGCACACAATGGTGTTGCAAAGGCTTATTATAATGATGAAGAATATGATAAGGCAATGGAACATTTTGAAATTGCCGGAAATAGAGACGGTTATTCCGACGCTTTCTGGGAGGTAAGAAATAAGTCGATACAGAAATGGCTTGGAACAGTGCTTATTATTCTTATCATACTTGTAGCGATTAGAATTATTATTGGATTTGTTGATAAAAATAAGGTAATTAAAAAGAAAAAACGTGCATTAGGACAGAAATTAAAGAATATACCGGTCATTGGTGAAATTGGATATGCATTTAAGTGTGCGAAACATCCGATTGACAGATACTATGATATCAGGGTACATAAGAATGGCTCTGTGGCAGCGGCAACAATTATTTATATTGTATTCTTTGGCGTATATATGTTGTATCAGACAGGAAAAGGATTTATTTACCAGTATACAAAGGTAGAGGACATGGATATGGGAGCTGTTGTTGTAGGTTTCTTTGCAATACTTATACTCTTTATCATATGTAATTATCTTGTGACATCTATTACAGATGGTGATGGAACATTAAAACAGGTCTATATGATTCCTGCATACGGATTAATGCCGGTTATGATATGTATGTTAATCACAACAGGAATGTCATATGTGTTGACATATAATGAGTCATTTATTCTTACAGTAATTATGATAATCGGATTAGGTTGGAGTATTGCAGTTATTTTTGAAGGACTTTCAACAGTACATGATTATGATTTTAAGAATACAGTAGTTAGTTTAATTATAACAGTGGTATTTATGCTCATTGCAGCCATTGTTGTTCTGGTGGTTATTATCATGTGGGAACAGTTATATGACTTCTTATTAACGGTAGGAAAGGAGATTATAAGAAATGTTACAGGCAGCTAAATATAAAAAGTTAAAAATAACAGCACTTGTTGTATGTCTCTTATGTGTCCTTTCTCTGGGAGCCGCTGTCGCAGCAGCGTTCCTGAATACAAATAGAGATACAAGACCGGCGCCGGATAAGGTGACATCAGGTCTTGAGAAGACAAATGCTTATGAACTCCTATGTGAAAGAGGAGATTACAAATATTATTTCAGAGATGACAGAGACATTATCTTAGTGGAAAATACAAAGACAGGTTACATTTGGAAAACAGGTGTTGACATTGCGCTCCCTACGCAGATTGAGGAGGCTTTGGATGTAGTGAACAGTGCGAAGGAAGATAAAGACCCTTCAGAAATCAAAGATTATGCAGAAGAGTTTGATTTGACGGTAGCTCAGGTAAAAGAGATTGCCAATACACCAAAGGATTCATCTTTTACAAATGACCAGTATGCTGCGTTTGCCAATTCCCTTATTACCGTAGAGTATTATACAGGTGAAGGAAAATCAATGAAGACAACAAGAGTTTCATCAGCTGCATATGACAGACATGATGGAACATCCGGTCTGAAAGAAGTAAACAAGGCAAATGGAGAATATGTTTTAGAGTGCCTGTTCGGTATTGAAAAAGAAGAATTAGGCGTGAATGTACATATTACATTCGGTGAAGATGGAAATATCACTTATGATATTCCATATGAAGAGATTACAGGTGATGCAGTTTCAAAAATTGCTAATATTATTATCACACCTTTCCTTGGAACAAGTGGTGGTGCAACTTTAGCATATGATAAGAATCAGGAAGACTGGGTTACTTTAAAGGGAAAAGAAATTACACCGGGATATGCATTGATTCCTGACGGAAGTGGTGCATTGGTAAGATTTTCTGATAATAAGGCTAAGTTTAGTGAATATAAAGGTAAAGTTTATGGAGAAGATCCGTCGATACAGCTTACATACTATGATTCATTAGGAGATGCTGTTCCGGTCAAAAATCCAACAATGCCTGTATTTGGTATTTCACACGGTGACGGAACTCAGGCGGCATTTGTTGCTTATGCAGATAAGGGTGATGCGTTTATGTCAATTAATGCAGCACCGTCATCCACAGAGGAGGGTGAAGTAAGATATACATATGCATATCCTTCTTTCAAATTTAACTCAGAATTTTATCAGGTTATCAATCAGGCAGGCGAATCATACAGAAAGATTCAGGATGAGCCAAATAAATTTGATATTTCTATGACATATCAGTTCCTGAGTGGAGATGGAAAGGATGGAAAACCATCGGCAGATTATGCCGGAATGGCAAAAGCCTACAGACAGCATTTGATTGATAATGGTATATTGACAGAAATGACGGCAGAGGGAAGTGATATTCCTATCAGAATAGATTTCCTTATGTCAGATTCGAAAAAGGGTGTTTTCTCAACACAGGAAGTTGCAGTTACATCGACAAAGGATGTCAGAAATATTCTTGACAAATTGTTAGAGGATGGAATCAGCAATATTAATTCAGGTTTGATTGGATGGCAGAGTGGTGGTCAGACATTGTCAAAACCAAACAGCACAAGTTTTTCAGGCTCCATAGGAAAAGAGGGAGATTTTGAAGATTTAATGTCCGATTTTAAAAAGAAGAATGTTGATATTTCATTTTCAAGGGATTTTACAACGATTAACGAAGATATGGTGAGCTACTATAATAATGCAGCAAAGCATATGAATACACAGTATTTAGAACTCGACAAGTCAGGCGTACTTCCGAAAAATGTTCCGGTAACGGAATACGGATATGCTGCACCAAAGAAGACAGCGCAGTGGATAGAAGATTTATATGAAGACTTGGGAAGTTTAAGCCCTTCATTTACAATCGATGGAGCATCTAACGTATTATTAAGTACATATAGCAGTGACGGAGCCGATACAACAGTTACTCAGGCAATTAAGTTATATCAGGATGCACTCGAAAAAATAAATAAAAATGGAACAAAGATTAATCTTGTAAATCCAAACCTTTATTTATGGAAATATGCAGGAAGGTATTTACAGTCACCTGTCGGAACATCACAGTATGTGTATGAGACAGATACAGTTCCGTTTTTACAGATGGTTCTTCATGGTACAATGGAAGTTTACGCACCGTATGCAAACTTCTCATTCTACTCAGCGACGGACCAGTTAAGAATGATAGACTATAATATTTCGCCATCATTTGTATTGACACAGGAGCCATCCTATTTATTGGCTTCGACAACTTCTTCAGATTACTATTCAACAGAGTTTGAACAGTATGAGGAATTGGTTCAGAAGATATATAAAGTTGTAAATGAGCCATTGTCACAGGTTATCGGATATCAGTGGGATGGAAGAAAAGTTTTACAGGATGGTGTTATTGCAAACAAATATGTGAAAGACGGAAGTCAAAAGAGTATTATTATTAACTATACAGACGAAGATGTGACAGTAAACGGTACAACAGTTACAGCAATGAGTGCAAAAGTTATAGAGGGAGGTGTTAAATAATGGCAGAAGAAAACATTAAAAAGACAACAGCTCCTGAACAAACGAAGAAGGCTGTAAAAGAAACAAAGACAGCAAAGCCAAAGAAACAGAAAAAAATGCGTACATATCAGCAGAGACAGGATAGAACAGGTTACATGTTTATGGCACCTTGGATTATTGGTTTTGCAGCATTTACATTATTCCCTTTTGTAGCGACAATATATTTGAGCTTTACAAATGTAAAGAAAACGACATTGGGATATCAAATTGATTTTACAGGCGTTAACAACTATGTGAAAGCATTTGTGGGCAGTACAGAGTTTTTACCGGCACTTTTGAAGTATTTACAGATGATTATACCTTATACATTTATTGTAGTTGTATTATCATTTATTATTGCATATCTGCTCTGCAAGATTAAGACAGGAAAAGGAATCCTAAGAACAATTTATTTCCTTCCTGTAGTAATTATGTCGGGTCCGGTTATGACACAGATTATGCAGGTACAGAGTGCCGCAGAAACAGCAGCTGATAAAATTAATGCAGCCGCAGAAAAAGCAAATGCATATTCAAATATTTTTATTATGCAGATTATTCACAGCTATTCGCCGGCACTTGCTTCAGGGCTTGCGGGAATATTTGACCAGTTGTCTATTATTCTCTGGTTTACAGGTATTCCGATTGTATTGTTTATCAACGGTTTACAGAAAATTAATGTAAGCATCTACGAAGCGGCGAGAATTGATTCTGCAAATGCATGGCAGATTATGTGGAAGATTACGATTCCAATGTTGAAGCAGATTGGATTAATTATTACAGTATTTACAGTAATACAGTTAGGTATGTTTAACTCAATCAATCCGGTTTACGAATTAATTGAAGAAAAGACCGGTGAGACCGGAAGCGGACTTGGATTTGCGGCAACATATGCCTGGATATATACGGTAATAGTATTGTTGATTGTAGGATTTGTATTCCTATTATTCAAAGACAGAAAACCGAAGGATATCAAGGCAAGACAGAAACAGGAAAAGAAATTAAAGAAATTAGAAAAGCAGCAGAAGAGAAGATTAGCTGCACAGAAGAGACATCAGGCAAAGGAGGCAAAGTTATATGGCAAATAAAAATACAAGTGCAAAGAAAATTGATTTGTCAGCGATAAAGAAAATTAACTTTGCCAAGTTAAAGAAATTAAAAGGTGTTGCAATTGTTTCAAAGATAGCAATTTATTTTGTACTTATTTGTATAGGATTTATATTTTTAGAGCCGATTTTTGAAATGATTTCTAAATCCATTATGACGGCAAAGGATTTGATTGACCCGTCAATTACATGGATTGCAAAGCATGCGACATTAGAAAACTTTAAAAATGCTACATCAACACTGAATATTCCATCATCATTGATAAATTCCATTTGGTTTTCAGCATTGCTTGCAATTGCACAGACAGCAGTTTCTGCTATGACCGGATTTGCATTATCCCGTTATACGTTTAGAGGACATAATTTATGGTTTGTAATGCTTATATTGGCATTTATACTCCCAATTCCTCTTTTGACAGTTCCAAGAATTATGTTATTTGGAACATTAGAAAATATCATTGGAATTAAATTAATTAATTCTGTAGTACCACAGTTTTTAATGGCTTTATTGGGACAGGGTACATATTCAACAATGTTAATATTGATATTCTATAACTTCTTTAATATGATTCCAAAATCATTAGATGAAGCAGCTATGATTGATGGTGCAGGTTCTATCAAAGTGTTCTATCATGTAGCAATTAGATTATCAATCTCAACAATTCTTGTTGTATTTTTGTTCTCATTTGTATTTAACTGGAATGAGACATACACAACTAATATTATGTTAGGTGACGCTTTGGAATTACTTCCTGGTAAACTGGCATTGTTTGACAACGGTGCTGCCAGCGGCTCAGGAAATGTAGTAAATGAAGCAAACCGTATGGCCGCCACTCTGATGGCAATAGCTCCATTGTTAGTTTTATATGCCCTGGTACAGAAACAGTTTATTGAGGGTATTGAGAACACCGGTATTACCGGAGAATAAAGTAACTGGGAAACAGTCATTTCAAAATGATTGTTTCCTGAGACAAAGCATATGAATGAAAGGGTAAAAATATGAAGATGTTAAAGAAAGTTGCTTCAATTGTTTTAGCATTGGCGATGGCAGCCACGCTTACTACAGTGAACCCTACACAGACAAGTGCGAAGGTCACAATCAAGTCTGGAAAGAAGATTACTCTTACAGTTGGAAAGAGTAAAACAATTAAGGTAAAAGAAAAAGGCGCTAAGTTTACTTCGAGCAGCAAGAAGGTTGCGACAGTAAGCAAAAAAGGCAAAGTGACAGCAAAGAAACCGGGAACATGTAAGATTACGGTTAAAGTTGGAAAGAGCAAAAAGAAAGTATCCGTAAAGGTTGGATTGGCAAAGGCAGCATTATCATCAGCGAGTCTTGCATCTGTAAACAGTGTAAAAGTAAACTGGGGTAAGGTAAAAGGAGCTACAGGCTATTACGTTTATTATTCCACAAACAGTAAGACCGGATTTAAACAGGTAGCCGTAAATGGTGCCAATACGAAAAGTACAACAATTAAAAATCTTGCAATGGGTCAAACATATTATTTTAAGGTGAAAGCTTTTGCAAAGGTAGGAAAGAAAACCTATACCAGTTCAGCTTTCTCGGCAGTAAAGAGTGTTAGAGTATACAAGATGGTATGGAATGATGAATTTAGCGGTACAAAGTTAGACACGACAAAGTGGAATAATAATGGTGCTACCGGTGCCGGCGGATATGGTAATCAGGAAAAACAAAATTATCAGATAGATTACCATGAGGTAAAGGATGGAAACCTTATAATTAAGCCACAGTTTGAATATAATCCAAGAACAAAAAAAGTAATTGATAATCAGATTTTTTCAACAAAACTTTGGACAAAAGATATGTATTCCTTTACCTATGGAAAAGTAGAGTTTAGAGCAAAATTACCGAAAGGTCAGGGAACATGGGCTGCAGCATGGATGTTAGGTAATCAGTCCAATTATGGTTCATGGCCAAAATGTGGTGAAATTGATGTATTAGAGACCACGAGTGATATTACAAAGACAATTATTCCACAGTCAATTCATTGTGATAAGTTCAACGGAATGCCTACAAGTCCGGGAAATAAATATAAGCATACAAAAGTGAGTGATGCGACAAGTGCATATCATACATATGGTATTATCTGGACATCCACATCCATTACTTTTACGATTGATGGTAAAGTAACGTGGACATATGACCCGGATATGTATGTAGCAACAGGAAAAGGAACAAATAATGCAAATATCTGGCCGTTTAATAAACCATTTTATTTGATTCTGAACTGTGCAGTAGGTGGAACATTGGGCGGAAATATTACACCGACATATTGGACTAAGATTGGTGAAAAGAAATATGATTCAGGTGCAGTCAATGAGATTTACCAGGATTATATGTATGTGGATTATGTAAGAGTATATCAATAGAGTGCGTAAAAGGTAAAATAATGAAAGTAACTGGGATATGGTCATTGCGTGGTGACCGTTTCCCGACACAACATATGAAAGAAAGGGAGAGAATATGAAGATGTTAAAAAAGGTTACTTCAATTGTTTTAGCATTGGCGATGGCAGCCACACTTATTACAGTGAACCCTGCACAGACAAGTGCAAAGGTTACAATTAAGTCTGGAAAAAAGATTACTCTCACAGTTGGAAAAAGCAAAACAATTAAGGTAAAAGAAAAAGGTGCAAAGTTTACATCAAGTAATAAAAAAGTTGCAACAGTAAGTAAAAAAGGCAAAGTGACTGCGAAAAAACCGGGAACATGTAAGATTACAGTTAAGGTTGGAAAGAGCAAAAAGAAGGTACCCGTAAAAGTTGGTTTGGCAAAGACAACATTATCATCAGCAAGTCTTGCGTCTGTAAACAGTGTAAAAGTAAACTGGGGTAAGGTAAAAGGCGCTACAGGCTATTACGTTTATTATTCCACAAACAGTAAGACCGGATTCAAACAGGTAGCCGTAAATGGTGCCAATACGAAAAGTACAACAATTAAAAATCTTTCAATGGGTCAAACATATTATTTTAAGGTGAAGGCTTTTGCAAAGGTAGGAAAGAAAACCTATACCGGTTCAGCTTTTTCTACAGTAAAGAGTGTAAGAGTTTATAAAATGGTATGGAATGATGAGTTTAACGGTACAAAGTTAGATATGAAAAAGTGGAATAATAAAGGTGCGACGGGCCGGGGCGGCTATGGTAACAAGGAATTACAGGATTATGAGATAGATTATTGTGAAGTAAAAGAGGGCAGCCTTATTATCAAACCGCAATTTGAATGGGATCCGAAGACTAAGAAAATAGTGGGTATCAAGAGACCGGAAACAACAAAAGTGTATTCCACAAAACTCTGGACAAAGAATCAATTTTCTTTTACCTATGGAAAAGTAGAGTTTAGAGCAAAATTACCAAAAGGTCAGGGGACATGGGCGGCAGCATGGATGTTGGGAAATGATTCCAATCATGGTAAATGGCCTATGTGCGGTGAGATTGATGTGTTAGAGACAACAAGTGATTTAACAAAGACAATTATCCCACAGTCAATTCACTGTAATAAGTTCAACGGAATGCCTACAAGTCCTGGAAATAAATATAAGCACACGACTGTAAATACAGCCACAAGTGAGTATCATACATATGGTATTATCTGGACGTCCACATCCATCACTTTTACAATCGATGGAAAAGAGACATGGACATATGACCCGAATAAGTATGTGGCAACAGGAAAGGGAACAAGTAATGTAAATATCTGGCCGTTTAATAAGCCATTTTACTTGATTCTGAACTGTGCAGTAGGCGGAACACTTGGAGGAGACGTCACACCGACATACTGGACTAAGATTGATGAAAAGTTAAGTGATACAGGTGTAATCAGTGAGATTTACCAGGATTACATGTATGTGGATTATGTAAGAGTATATCAGTAGGGTAAAGAACAAATAGTGAAAGATGAAAAGTGAATTATGAAGAGAAGTAACCTGTTTTTGATTCGCCTTTCATTCTTTGTACATACAATTGGGAGGTTATTGTATGGTTACAATCAAGGATGTTGCCAGAGAGGCAGGAGTGGCAATTTCAACAGTATCAAACGTTTTTAATAATGCTGATATTGTAAGTGAAGAAACAAAACAGAGAGTTTTAGCTGCAGTAGAAAAGCTTCATTATATTCCGAATATGAATGCGAAATTATTGAAGTCAAACAGAAAAAATACAATAGGCCTCTTTTTAACAAGTTTACAGGGAGACTTTTATAAAGTATTAACACAGGCGATTCATTTGCAATGCAAATTAAATAATTATCTCTTAAATATATATGTCAGTAATGATAATTCACCTGATGAAATATACAGAATGATTATTGCATCAGGCGTGGCGGGAGCCATTATTTATCATGAAGATTTGACAGGTGATTATGTAAAACGAATAGCCACAGTTAATATTCCAATGGTATTTCTTGATAGAAATAGCAAAGGAAAAAACATTTCAGGTGTATTGGCAGATGACAAGTTAGGTGCGACTATGGCAGTAGACCATCTGATAAAACTTGGACATAAGAGAATTGGTTATATGCATGGAAATGATTCCGGAGATGACAAGCATCGTTTTCAGGGATTTGTGGATATGATGCAGAAGAATAATCTTCCTATCGATGAGGACATTGTTTTAAGAGGTTATTATGAAGAATCATTGGCATATAGTGAAATGCGTTCGATGCTTTCCGGTGGAGTAGAGATTCCGGATGCTATGTTCTGTGCAAATGATGAAATGGCCTGGGGATGTATTCAGGCATTACAGGATGTTGGAATTAAAGTACCGGAACAGGTAAGTGTTATCGGATATGATGACAGTACATTGAGTGCATATTATGGCGTGCCGCTTACAACAGTACACAACCCAATTACAGAGATGGGCAGCGCCAGCGCAAATGAGCTTTTTAGACTGCTAAATGATGAAGGAGATAAGAGTGGTACAGTTACAAAGCTTTCTCCGAAAATGGTTTATAGAAGTTCTTGTGGAAAAAGAAAAAATTAACGAATTTATAATATTCATAAAAGGAGATGACAATGGAAAATTATAGACTTGAGGGGAAAACGTTTGTAATAGATGATTATGACAGGTTGCCGGCTTTCTCCAGTTTCCTTCCGGGTCTCGCAGGTGTGAAGGGTATTCCGATGTGGACTTTTTACACGAACAGAGGTCAGGGAATGAACAGTTTTGGTATTGACAATAAAGGAAATGCCATTATGGAGTTTAATTCAGCAAATACAGCTTTTGAAAATACAACAGTCAAGGGCTTTAGAACATTCTTAAAAATTGACGGTGAGTATTACGAGCCATTTTTCAAATATGAGGATGAGGCAAAACGTCAAATTAGAATGAACAAAAATAGCTTTAAAGTTATTGAAAAGAATGAAAAATATGGAATAGAAGTTACAGTGAATTATTATGTATTGCCAAATGAGAGTATCGGAGCTCTTGTGAGACAAGTTACTGTAAAAAACATAAGTGGAAAAGCGAAAGAGATAGAAGTAATTGACGGACTTCCAAAAATTATTACATATGGCATTGCCAATGGTGAATTTAAGGAGATGTCAAACTTATTTAAGAGTTGGGCGTATATAAAAAATATTGAGCATAAGGTTCCATATTATACATTGAGAGCTTCTAAAAATGACTCAGCGGAAGTGTCTGATATTGAGGGTGGTTATTATTACCTTACAATAAGAGATGGTAAGTTACAGGATGTAATTTATGATGTAGATACTGTTTTTGGATATGATTTATCATTAATGACACCGGCGAGATTTATTGAAGGTGGCATAGAAAACGTACTGGCGAAAAAACAGTGCTTTGCAAATAAAGTTCCTTGTGGATTTACTCCGTTCAAGGAAACAGTAGCTGCCGGAGCAGAAATTTCCTTTAATACGATGATGGGGTTTGCCGGTTCCGTGGAACAGATTAATGCCAAATTAGATACATTCTGCAAGCCGGGATATCTTGAGGATAAGTTTGTTGAGGCAGAAGAATTGGCAGACAGCTTTACCTCAGATGTCAAGACACATACATCAGCAGGAAAGTTTGACCAGTATATTGAGCAGTGTTATTTGGACAATTTCCTGAGAGGTGGTTATCCATATGTTCTGAACAAAGATGGAAATAAGTCAATTATCCACTTATTTAGCCGTAAGCATGGAGACCCTGAGAGAGATTATAATTTCTTTTCCATCGCAGCTGAGTATTATTCACAGGGTAATGGTAACTTCCGTGATGTATCTCAGAATAGAAGAAATGACGTGTTCTTTAACAAAGATGTAGGAGATTTTAATGTAAAGACATTCTTTAGTCTTGTGCAGGCAGATGGTTATAATCCGTTAGAAGTAAGACCAAGTCTTTTTAATGTTAAGTCAGGCAGAGAGGAAGACGTAAAGACATATGTACAGGAAAGTATTAACGGTGATGCATCTGCAATTCAAAAAATTGTAGACGGTAAGTTTACACCGGGACAGATTTCAAACACAATTGCCAGATTACAGCTAGACTTAAAAGTAGACGATGGAGATTTTATTGCTCACATTCTTGATAATTGTGACCAGAATATTGAGGCTGGTTTTGGCGAGGGATATTGGAGTGACCACTGGGATTACAATATGGATTTAGTGGATAATTATTTATCTGTATTCCCTGATAAAATCAATGAATTTTTATTTGAGGATAAAACATACAAATTCTATGACAGTGTCGCATTTGTAGTGCCAAGAGATGAGAAGTATGTAATTAACAATAAAGGAGCTGTACGTCAGTATGGCATGGAAGTGGAAGATGAAGATAAACTTGCAAGGGAAGGATTTAACAAGTGGGCAACAAACTGGTTAAAGACTACAGAGGAAAAGATTTATCATACATCTCTCGCTGTGAAAATGATTATTTTAGCGCTGAGCAAATTTGCCCAGTTAGATGTGGACGGTATTGGTGTCGAAATGGAAGGTGGAAAGCCGGGATGGAATGATGCTATGAACGGTTTGCCAGGATTGTTCGGTTCAGGAGTACCGGAAACATTTGAGTTAAAGAGACTTGTTAAATTTATTACAGACAATTTCAATGGAGAAGAAGAGATTGCCATTCCTGTTGAGATTGCAAAATACATGGAAGATGTTAAGGCAGCACTGGACGAATATAATGCAGGAAAGTTAAATGATTTTGCATACTGGGATAAGGTTGCATCCATTAGAGAAGCTTATAGGGAAACAGTTAAGCTGAGCATTAGTGGTGATGAGATTTCTGTATCAAAAGCACATGTAAATGAAATCTTTAGTGCATTTGAAACGAAGATTGAAAAAGGTATCGAAAAGGCAATTGAGCTTGGAAATGGATTGGTTCCAACATATCTTACACATGAGGCGACAGATTTTGAGCCTGTAGTGGATGAAAATGGTGAGCCGGTTATCAGCCATTATGGATTACAGAAAGTAAAAGTAAAGGCATTCAAGACAGTTCCACTTCCATACTTCCTGGAAGGACCGGCGAGAATGATGGGCTATGTGGATACAGACACAGCAAGAGAAATGTTCAATAAAGTAAAAGAAACAGGACTTTATGACCAGAAATTGGCTATGTATAAAACATCCGCATCGATTGAAGAATGTTCTATGGAAAATGGACGTTGTCGTGCATTTACACCTGGCTGGCAGGAGAGAGAAAATGTATTCCTTCATATGGAATATAAATATATTCTTGCAATGTTGAAAGCAGGACTTTATGATGAATATTATGAGACAATTACAAGAGCGTTAATACCATTCTTAGACCCAAATATGTATGGAAGAAGTACGCTTGAAAATTCATCGTTCCTTGCTTCCAGTGTAAATCCAAATGAAGATATTCATGGAAGAGGATTTGTGGCAAGACTTTCCGGTTCAACTACAGAAATGATTTCCATGTGGATTGAAATGTTCGTAGGTTCAAAAGTATTTACATATGAAGATGGAAAGCTAGTTCTTAATTTTGAACCAAAACTTGCTAATTGGCTTTTTGAAGATGGAAAGGCAACATTCAGATTACTTTCTACATGTGATGTCACATATGTAAACAATACAGGAAAGAACACATATGGTGAAGATGGAGCAAAGGTTTCTAAGATTGAAATTAATGGAGAGACAGTTGCAACAGAAGGAAAACTTGTAGGAGATTTGGCTGAGGCAGTAAGAAACGGAGAAATCGATAAGATAACTGTTTTCTTTGAATAAAATAAAATTTCATTGACATTTGTAAATGTCTGATAAGGTGACTTGTTTTAAAACATGTCACCTTTTTGTATGTGCAATAAAAATGCTTTTATTTATTGACAATGAAACGATTTTATAGCAGAATGAAATTAAGATTTTATTGCAATAAAAGGAGATAAAAATGGGCGATTTAAAATACTTAGATAAGAGGGGGACTTTTACACTCGATAATCCTGACCTTACCAGTTATTTGTATTTTCCGTTGGCAAATGAGGCAGGAATGATGAGTTCTATCACACCGGATTTGGGTGGTGATATTAAGCTGGACCAGAACACATTTTTACTGGAGCCTGTGAGTAGTGAAAATTTACATAATAATAAATCCAGCAGAAATTTTTGGGTTTATGTAAAAGGAAGGGGTGCGTGGTCTGCTACAGGCCGCTCTGCAAAGCAACAGGCAAAGTTGTTTGAAGAAGACAAAGAGCAGGTGAAGCTTACAGCAGGTATTATGTGGCATAAAGTGGAGAGAGAATCGGAGGAAATGGGTTTAAAGTCTGCGATTACCACATTTGTACCGCAATCAGAAGATAAAGTGGAACTCACAAAGTTTGAAATAACAAATACCACAGACGAGCCATTGGAAATTACATCTACAGTGGCAATTCCGTTATATGCCCGTTCGGCTTCGAATATAAGAGACCATCGACATGTTACATCGCTTCTTCACAGAACATATACAGTGAAAAATGGAATTATCATTTATCCAACACTGACATTTGATGAGAGGGGACATAATAAAAATACTGTTTTTTATGGTGCCCTTGCAAAGGAAGAAGAAAACGGAGAAATGGTTTCACCTATTAGTTTTTGTCCTGTATCAGAGGAATTTATCGGACACGGTGGAAGTTTTGAGAATCCATATATGATTATGAAAAATGTACCATTGCCATATAAAGCCGGGGAACAGGTAGATGGATTTGAGACAATTGCTGCAATCAGATTTCGGGATGTTATTTTAGCGCCTGGTGAAACAAAGACGTATATTGTGGCGCTCGGATATGGAGAGTCTGAGGCGGATATTACAGAAATAGGAAAAAAATATCTTATCACAAAGCATTTTGACAAGAGTTTGGAAGAAACAAAAGAGTATTGGCAGAATAAAATAAACGTTAGTTACAATTCAGCGGATAATGACTTTGATAACTGGATGCATTGGGTTAATTTTCAGCCAATGCTTCGCCGTATATATGGATGTTCATTCCTTCCTCATCATGATTACGGAAAAGGCGGAAGAGGATGGAGAGATTTATGGCAGGATTGTCTTGCACTCTTAATCATGGAACCTGAGCAGGTGAGACAGATGTTGATTGACAATTTCGGTGGTGTGAGATTTGACGGAACAAATGCTACGATTATCGGTTCTAAACAGGGCGAATTTATAGCTGATAGAAACAATATCGTGCGTGTATGGATGGACCATGGTGCGTGGCCGTATCTTACTACAAGTCTTTATATACAGCAGACAGGCGATATTGAATTTTTGAGGGAAGAAAATACATACTTTAAAGATTCACAAATCTGTAGGGGAGAGGATAAAGATACAAGATGGAATGATGCAAGGGGAAATAAACAAATGACTACAGATGCAGAGCCTTACAGGGGTACTGTTTTAGAGCATTTGTTAGTACAGCATCTTACATCATTCTTTGATGTGGGTGAGCATAATCATATCAGGCTTCGTGGCGCTGATTGGAATGATGGATTGGATATGGCAGATGAGCGCGGAGAGAGTGTTGCGTTTACAGCGCTGTATGGTGGAAATTTAAAAAATCTTGCAAAGGATATTAAGGCATATTCAGATAAAACCGGAAAAGATACAGTTACCCTAGCAAAGGAATTACTTATCCTACTGGATGCGGATAGTTCAGTGTATGACAATGTTGGTGGAAAGAATGGTATTTTAGATGAATATTGTCAGGCGGTTCGCCATATTATCAGCGGTGAAAAGGTTGAAGTGGAATGTGATAAGTTATGTTCCGTATTAAATACAATGTCTGATTGGATTTCAAAACATATCAGAGAGACTGAGTGGACGACGGATAAAGAAGGCTATTCCTGGTTTAATGGTTATTATGATAATAGTGGAAAGGCTGTAGAGGGAGATTTTGAGAGTGGTGTGAGAATGATGCTTACAGGTCAGGTTTTCTCTATTATGTCAGAAGTGGCTACGGATAAGCAGGTTCAGGAAATTGTTAAAGCAGCGGATAAATACCTTTATGATGAGGCAATTGGCGGTTACAGATTAAATACAAACTTTAATGAAGTTAAGACAGACCTTGGAAGAATGTTTGGATTTGCGTTTGGACATAAAGAGAATGGTGCGGTATTTGCACATATGGCAGTGATGTATGCAAACTCCCTTTACACGAGAGGATTTGCAAAAGAAGGATTTAAGGTAATCAATACGTTATACAAACATTGTAAAGATTATAATTTGAGCAGTATTTATCCTGGCGTACCTGAGTATGTAAATCAGAGAGGGCAGGGAATGTATCACTATCTTACAGGTTCAGCCAGCTGGCTTTTACTGACAGTATTGAATGAAATGTACGGAATTAAAGGTGAGTTTGGAGCGCTCAGATTACAGCCAAAACTTCTTGCTAAGCAGTTTTCTAATGGAATGGCAAGTGCAACCTGTATGTTTAGAGGGGTGAATATTACCGTTACATATCAAAATCCTTTCGGGATGGAAGCAGGCGCATATACAGTAAAGGAAATTTATATAGACGGTCAGAAGTATTGTGATGGAGATGTGATTGCAAAAGAAGATGTCGATAAATTAGGAGATAAAAGTCAGATTACGGCAATACTTGGATAAACGAGGAAGTGTTTTCATATAAAAAATATTTTACGAAGATGAAGGGAGATAAATTTATGTTTGAATGGGGCAGAGCAATTTGTTATTCGGGATATAGAGAGAATCAGAGTCCGCTTACATGTGTATATCCTACCTATGAGCAGATTGTAGAGGATTTAAAAATATTAAGTGATTTGGGTATTAAGTATATTAGAATGTACGATGCGGTAAGTTACGCTGAAATGACATGTCAGGTAATTAAAGATTTGGGATTGGATATGAAACTTATGTTAGGACCGGGACTTCAATCAGAGGTAAACAATCCGGGATGTCCATGGCTTAAGACAAATTTCTCAGAGAAGGAATTGAAAGAACGCGCAAAATTTAATGACCAGAGAGTTGAAAATTTAATTAAAATTGCCAATAAGCATCCGGAAGTTATTAATGTTGTCTCTATTGGGAATGAGCATACGCCTGACTGGGGAGCAAACAATGTTCCGATAGACAGATTAATTGGTTTTGCGAAAAAATTAAAAAAAGAAACGGGTAAACCTGTGACCTTTAATGAGGGAGCTTATGAGTGGATGCATCTTCAGGAGTTAGCGCAGTACCTTGATGTGATTAGCGTCCATTCGTATCCATTATGGCATGGACAGTCTATAGAAGAGGCATTAGATGAAAATAAAGAGTGGTACCAAAAAGTGAAAGAAATGTATCCGGATAAAGAAGTTGTATTTTCAGAAGTAGGCTGGGCTACAAGTTGTGTGGATTTTACCAATATGAAAGAGGGTGAAACTACAGAAGAAAAGCAAAAGCAGTATTATGATGAGTTCTGGGCATGGGCAGATGAAGAAAAGATTATTGCGTACATGTTTGAGGCATTTGATGAGCCATGGAAAGGCGGAAACAATCCGCAGGAAGCTGAAAAAAACTGGGGAATATTCAAGGTGGATAGGACACCGAAACTGGTACTGCAGTAAGATAAGTTATTAAATATTTATATTTTTGAATGAAAATGGTCTGATGACAAAATAGTCATTGGACCATTTTTATCATAGCTGGTAATGTATTTGAACTGTTTTTATTGTAATCGATAAATTAGGCGGAAACAGGTCAAATAATATATTGTTTACACATATTTTAATAAAATTATTTCAAAATTTTAAATTTATTTGAGAAAAAAGTGTTGTTTTTATGGTAAAAAAACAGAGAAAACTTTGTAAAAATTGCATAAATAAAAAGGTTTTTATATTATAGAATTAGTTGAAATGCACAATGCAGTATGATAATATAAGAATATCATTGATTGATGAGAAAATCATACATCGAGTAGAAAAATTAAAAGGAGGATATAATTTATGGAACTCAACAAATCAATTAAAAAAGTTTTAGCTTGCGTTTTAAGTTTGGCACTTGTAATAACATCCATTACAATCAGCACAAAACCAACAAAGGCAGCAGATTGGACATTTACATCGACACAGGTTGTTGCAAATGAGGCCAAGACACAGTATTTAGTAACTGTTGAATATAACGCATGTAATGAAGCAGAACCAGATAATTATTGGTATGCGGTTTATATTGACCAGGTGGATGATGAGCATTTGGGCATAGCGTCAAATGATTGGAACTGGTGGGCAGAAAAATATTCATATCCGGGAACGAATGAAGATGGAACACCAAAGTATGGAATGGTTGCAGGACGCCATATATTTGACAATGTTTGTAAGACAGCAAATGGGCAGGTTCTTGGCTTAGGTGAAACACATAAAATTATTGTTGTTGCATATGAGAGAACACCGGGCGCAACTCTCGAGGAAGATACATTTACAAAAGTAGATTCTATTGAGACAGAGGTAACAATTCCGTCTGAACTTCCTACATTCACAGATGAGGAACTGGCAATTAAAGATATGGAAAACTCACTTACAACAGACAGCAATTTAGCATTAGGCAAAGATACTTTCTGTAACTGGGCAGATGCAATTCCAGAGTTGACGGATGGAAATCTAGGAACCAGAGCACAGTCGACAGTGAAGGGCGATGATGATTATTTTGGTGTTGACTTAGGTGAAGTAAAAACAATTCGAAGAGTTGTGATTAAATGGGAAGCTTCCTACGCAGAAGAATATGATATTTATACATCAACAGACGGAGAAGAATACACAAAAGCAGCTTCCGCTGTAATGAATGATACAAAGAACCTTATTATTAAAACGTCATTTAAGGCAGTTGAGGCAAGATATGTAAAAGTCGTTCAGACAAAGGCATCAGGAAATTCAAAGGGTTATGGGGTATCACCTTTTGAAATGGGTGTATATGAAGGAACAATCGAAGATGAGACGACAACACCGGAGCCATCGACAGAAGATACAACGACAGCAGCTACATCTGAATTGGTATGGACAGATGCGGTTGCAGACAGTAAGTGGTATACAAATGGAAACTGGGA
>NZ_CALGRE010000042.1 GCF_937958975.1 uncultured Eubacterium sp.
ATGCCCAGTTAGCTCAGTTGGTAGAGCAGAGGACTGAAAATCCTCGTGTCTCTGGTTCGATTCCGGAACTGGGCATTTTTGTATAGCTACGAGCCATATAAAAATAAGGTGAAACATCTGTTGAAAATATATTTTCATAAGGTTGTTTCACCTTATTTTTATACGGCGACAGCCGTCAAGTGAGATGAAACGAAGTGGAATCGAACTTGGGAGGCTCGTAGCAAAAAGACAGCCATCAAGTGAGATGAAACGAAGTGAAATCGAACTTGAAAGGCTCGTAGCAAAAAGACAGCCGTCAAGTGAGATGAAACGAAGTGGAATCGAACTTGAAAGGCTCGTAGCTAAAAGACAGCCATCAAGTGAGATGGAACGAAGTGAAATCGAACTTGAAAGGCTCGTAGCAAAAAGACAGCCATCAAGTGAGATGAAACGAAGTGAAATCGAACTTGGGAGGCTCGTAGCGAAAAGACAGCCATCAAGTGAGATGAAATGGAATATGATTATTAATTGTAAAACGTAGAAAATAATGATAAAATTTTATGTATTAAAATACAAATTCATGGAGTTATTATGAAAGAACATCAGGCGAGAGAATATATATTTGAAGAAAAAGTTAAGAATATGCTTCAAGATAGTAATTATGTATCTATTATAGATGGAGATATGCCCGGAAGAAGTACCTGTCATAATATATTTGCATCGGGAAAATTAACGATACCAACGGCATTTATTTATCCGATTAAATTAATATGTCAATATAAGTATTATGCAAAAAATAAAGTAGAACTAAATCATATTCGTGATTTTTATGGAATTATGGCTGATATTTCAGAGAGAGATTTTTCTATAAAGGATAATATAAGTAATACACCTGATAGATACACATACTCTGCCTGCTTTTTTAGTGCGACGGCATTTACAAAAGAGGCTCAGGAGTATGCATGGGCACATAACATTTTTATGTCTTCTATGGAGCGTATTGCGGTAATGCAGCCAATTTTAAAAAGAATAGATGAATTTGTTTCTAATCTTACAGAAACGACTATAAACAATATTTCAAAGTATGAATTGTTACAGGGATATAATAGGGAAATGAAGGATGAATGTTTACATCCGGAAACAGTAATTGGAATTATAAATGGTGTATATCCTGTTATGATTTTTGGAAAAAAAGGATGGTTTAAGCCTGTTTTTGAGGAGGCGCTTGCATCTGAGATTGGACGGGCATATATTGATAGTGTTTATAGAAGTGAAAATCAATTTGAAGCAAATTTTGAATTAAATTTTATGGAGAGCAGCGCTGAATTTTCAGTACCAATAACTATTTTAGAGAAATTAATGGAAAGAGTTGATAATTTAACGAAAGAAAATATTATTTTTAATATTGATATTCCTTATGTTACAAATAAAGGAAAAAAGATATTTGTATCTATGGAGGTCTTTATGGAAGGATTTTATAGAGGGGAATATATCAATAAACAAATATCATTTTTTGATTTGTAGTTTATAATGTTTCATTAGAATTAGTGACAATTTGTTGGTAAATATTATTTTTGTGATTATGGAAAAGATAAGTTTATATGAAAAATTAATTAAATACGGAAAAGACGGAAATTATCCTTTTCATATGCCGGGACATAAGAGACAGGATAAGATGTTAAATAGTTTGGACCCATTTGAAATTGACATAACCGAAATAAATGGTTTTGATAATCTTCATTATTCGTCAGGTATTATAAAAGAAGCGATGGATAATGCTTCTAACTATTTTGGTACTGATAGAACATGGTTCCTTGTAAATGGTAGTACATGTGGATTGTTATCGGCGATTAGTGCGGTGACAGATATTGGTGATACTATATTAATAGGAAGAAATTGCCATAAGGCAGTTTATAATATTGCTCAGATAAGAAATTTAGACATAACATATGTTTTTCCGGAATTTGTTGAGGAGTATAATTTAAATGGTGGTTATAATCCAAAAAAAATAGATGAGTTGTTAACAAAAAACAAAAATATTAAAGCAGTTATTATCACATCGCCAACCTATGATGGAATATTATCTGATATAAAAAAAATTGCAAGAGTTGTTCATAGACATCATGCTGTTTTAATCGTTGATGAGGCTCATGGTGCACATTTAGGGATTAGTGACAAACTTGCTATGCCGGCATATAAATTGGGAGCAGATATTGTAATAGAGAGTATTCATAAGACTTTACCGTCTCTGACACAGACGGCATTATTGCATTTGTGTGGAGATAGGGTGTGTGCGGAAAGCATTGAAAAGTATTTGTCAATTTATCAATCAAGTAGTCCATCTTATTTATTTATGGCGGGGATTGATAGATGTATTCGACTATTGCAGGTAGAAGGTCAAGAAAAAATCGAACAATTGTTAATAACTTTATATGAATTTAGATATAAAGTGAATAAATTAAAATTTATTCATTTACCAAAAAAACAATTAATAGGACGATATCATATATATGATATGGATATTACTAAGCTGATTTTATGTGTGGATAGAAATATTTTAACAGGAAAAGAATTGGCGGATATTTTAAGAGAGAAATATCACTTTGAGATGGAGATGGAAACCGCAGCATATGTTTTGGGAATAACAACTATTTGTGACAATTTAGGTGAAATTAAAAGACTTGGGGAAAGTCTTGAAGAAATTGACAGAATGTTGGGTGAATGTAAAGATAATAAAGTAATGTGTAGATTAAAATTTAATCTGCCTGAAAATAAGATTTGCTATTCTATTTATGAGACAGATAAAATGTTGTCCAGGATAGTAAGATTGTCGGATTCCGCAGGTAACATTTCCGCAGAATATATTTATCTTTATCCTCCTGAAATACCGCTTATTGTTCCGGGAGAATTGATTACAGAAGATTTAATTGAACAAATTGATGTATTAAAGGAAATGGGAATGAATTTGAACGGACTTTCTGATAGGGAAAATAAATATATAAAAGTCATATTAGACAAATGAGGTTATTATGTCAAAGATTTTTTTTGTGTTGGGAAAGAGTTGTAGTGGGAAAGATACAGTTTTTAGAAAATTAAAAAATAATAAAGACTTAAATTTAAAAACAGTTATTGGTTATACAACGAGACCAAAAAGGCAGGGGGAAAAGGATGGAGAGGAATATTTTTTTGTGACATCAAATGAGTTAGACAATTTGAAAAAAGAAGGAAAAGTTATAGAGTGTAGAAATTATAATACAGTTCATGGAACATGGAGCTATTTTACAGTTGATGATGGTCAGATTGACTTAAGTCAAGGGAATTATATTTATATTGGAACACTTGAATCATATAAAGAAATGGTAAGGTTTTATGGGGAAAATGCAGTAGTTCCGTTGTATATTGAGGTTGAAACGGGGGAGCGGTTATGGAGAGCAGTAAAAAGAGAGAGAGAGCAGAGTAGTCCAAAGTATGCTGAATTGTGTAGAAGGTTTTTAGCAGATGAGGAAGATTTTAAGGACGAAAATATTGTGAATGCAGGGATTCAAAAAAGATATCATAATGTTGTTTTAGAGGAGTGTATTTCTGAGATTGTAGAAACAATGAAAGAATTATGATATGATATGCTAGGAGGCATGAAATGGAGTCAGAAAAAATTCTTGGTCAGAACCATATAATACAACATTTTGAAAATGCAATTAAAATGAATAAAATTTCTCATGCTTATATTATTAATGGGGAAAAAGGTTCCGGAAAAATGAGTCTGGCTTTATCTTTTGCCAAGGCATTGCAGTGTGAAGGTGACGGGAGAAGCATTACGGGAAGAGCTTGCGGGGCTTGTAAATCTTGCAGGCAGATAAAATCGGGAAGTCAGCCTGATATTAAATTTGTCATTCATGAAAAATCAGGAATTGGTGTGGATGAAATAAGAGCTCAATTGAATGAGGATATTGAAATTAAGCCATATAGGAGTAAATATAAAATATATATTATTAATGAAAGTGAGAAGATGACAGTTCAGGCACAAAATGCTCTTTTAAAAACCATTGAAGAACCACCGGAATATGCAATTATTATTTTATTGACTACGAATGCGGATACTTTTTTGCAGACAATATTATCCAGATGCGTGTTATTAAATATAAGACCGGTTAAAGAAGAGATAATTAAAAGAAATCTTATGTCTGAATATGGTGTCAGTAATTATGAAGCGAAAATTGCGGCAGCATTTGCAAATGGAAATCCGGGGAAAGCAGTTTCCCTGGCTACTTCTGAGGATTTTAAAGAGTTGAAACAACAGGTTGTGAGTACGTTAATTTCCTTAGATAAGGGTGGAATGGATATTATAGGTCAAAAGATTAAAGAAGCCGGAGAAGTTAAAAAACAAATAGAGGATTATTTTAATCTTATGAGAATATGGTTCAGGGATGTTTTATTGTATAAGGCAGTAGAAGATAATGACAGACTGATTTTTCAGGATGATTATCAGGAAATAATAAATATGTCAAAAAAATTGTCGTTTTTTGATATTAATGTTATCTTAAAATCAATTGAACAGGCTTGGAATAGGATTCATTCTAATGTAAATTTTGATATTACAATGGAAGTTTTATTTTTATCTATAAAAGAAAGGATTAAACAATGATAAAAGTTATAGGTGTTAGATTTAGACAGGCAGGAAAAATATATAATTTTGACCCTGTTGATTTTGATATAAAAAAGGGAAATCATGTTATTGTAGAAACTGCGAGAGGAGTGGAGTATGGTCTTGTAGTTTCAGATATTAAGGAGACTGAGGAAGAAAATGTTATTATGCCGTTAAAGCAGGTTATTAGAATTGCAACGGAGGAAGATGATAAAAAAGCACAGGAAAATTTAGAAAAAGAAAAAAAGGCTTTTAAAATATGTAAAGAAAAAATTGCAAAACATAATCTGGAAATGAAGCTGATTGATACAGAATATACATTCGATAATAATAAAGTTTTGTTTTATTTTACAGCAGATGGAAGAATCGATTTCAGAGAGCTGGTAAAAGATTTAGCATCAGTTTTTAAGACCAGAATAGAGTTGAGACAGGTTGGTGTGAGAGATGAGACAAAAATGTTAGGCGGAATAGGTATTTGTGGAAGACCCCTGTGTTGTAATACCTATTTGTCTGAATTTATTCCGGTATCGATTAAGATGGCAAAAGAACAGAATCTTTCACTGAATCCAACAAAGATTTCGGGAATTTGTGGCAGACTTATGTGTTGTCTTAAAAATGAACAGGAAGCATATGAGCATTTAAATTCTAATTTGCCTGATGTAGGTGAGATGGTTAAGACGTTTGATGGATTTAAAGGTGAAGTAGTCAGCGTTAATGTATTGAGACAAAAGGTTAAAATCGTCGTAGAGCAAAACGACCAGAGAGAAATTAAGGAATATGCGATAAATGAGATTAAATTTAAACCAAAAAGGAAAAAATTTGATTTGGCAGCAGAAGAATTGAAAGAGCTGAAAGGATTAGAGGATACGGAAGGTTCTAAGTTAGATTAAAAGATAGAGGTTACCTTTGAAAGAAAATATTGAATTAAAAGGCAGTGAACGTATTGTTGACCTAGAAAGAAACGGATATCGGATTATTCAGGACAGGGAGAGATTTTGTTTTGGAATTGATGCAGTTCTCCTCACAGGTTTTGTGAATGTGAGCAGCGGAGAGAGAGTGCTTGACCTTGGGACAGGCACAGGGATTATTCCTATTCTACTGGAAGCAAAAACAGAAGGAGAACATTTTACAGGCTTAGAAATTCAGACAGAAAGTGTTGATATGGCGGAGCGGAGTGTAGCATTAAATCATCTTTGTGAAAAAATAAACATCGTTCGTGGAGATATTAAGGAAGCTTCGGCAATATTTGGTGCATCTACTTTTGATGTTGTGACTACGAATCCTCCATATATGACGGAGAATCACGGATTAAAAAATCCGGATGAGCCCAAAGCAATTGCCAGACATGAAATTAAATGTACTCTCGAGGATGTGATAAGAGAAAGTGCAAAGGTTTTAAAACCCGGCGGTAAGTTTTTTATGGTTCACAGACCACGAAGAATGGTTGAGATTATAGAAGTTATGAGAAAATATAAAATTGAACCAAAGAGAATTAAGTTGGTTCATCCCTTTGCAAATCGTGAAGCGAACATGATTTTAATCGAGGGAAGGCGGGGAGGAAAACCGATGATGAAGGTAGAGCCGCCGATTATTGTTTATAAGGAGCAGGGAGTTTATTCTGATGAAATTCATGAGATTTATGGATTTTAGAGTGAGTGAAATATATGGCAGGAAAATTATATTTATGTGCGACACCAATAGGAAATCTTGAGGATATTACATATAGAGTTGTGAGAACCCTGAAAGAGGTGGACCTAATTGGGGCAGAGGATACAAGAAATAGCATAAAGTTATTAAATTACTTTGATATTAAAACACCGATGACCAGTTATCATGAATTTAATAAATATGATAAGGCAAAAGTTTTAGTTGAGGAAATGATTGGCGGCAAAAATATTGCATTGATTACAGACGCTGGAACTCCTGGGATTTCTGACCCGGGGGAGGAGTTGGTCAGACAGTGTTATCAGGAGATCGGAAGAGCGTCGTGT
>NZ_CALGRE010000043.1 GCF_937958975.1 uncultured Eubacterium sp.
CACTCTTTCCCTACACGACGCTCTTCCGATCTGACCAGCTATGTATGGCTCATACCATCACATTACAGTTCTCGGAAAGGAAGATAAAGAATGTGATAATACCTATGATATAGTGGGTTCGCTCTGTGAAAATAATGATAAGTTTGCGATAGACAGAGAATTGCCAAAGATAGATATGGGGGATTATATTTATATCCATGATACGGGCGCACATGGTTTTGCAATGGGATATAATTACAATGGAAGGCTTCATTCATCAGAATTATTGTTAAAAGAAGATGGAAGTGTAGAAATGATAAGAAGAGCAGAGACACCGAAGGATTACTTTGCAACTTTTGATTTTTGCGACATAATGATGTAACCAATCGGAAGGATTCATTACCTGAGATTGTAGAAAAGTAGGCTTTTATGAAGAAGATTGTTGGAGATTTATTAAAAAATAGAAATGTTGAAGCTGCATTACAGGAATATTATGGTAAATTTATGGAAATAAATAATAAATATGCCTACATCAGACTGGCTATGAATTATTATACCTATTATGTAATGCTCTCAGAGAGTGATGGAATCATGCAAAATGATTTCAAGGCAGAAATCGAGTGTATCAATGACATTGTTGAAAAAACAATAAATGAAGATACAGAAGCGGTAGAGAAAGGTATTGTGTCTCTGGAGAAAATCCGTGAAGATATGATAAAAAAAGTAAGGGACATTACCTGTTTTGTAGATAGATATAATATCTATGAATATGTGTTAAACCGTATAGAATATCGATTTAAGGAAACAGATTATCCGTCCGGATATTCAGATGAAAACTATACGAGGAAAATTATGCAGTTCATTTTAGAAGATGAAGACGGCATGATGATAAATAGCAAGATTAAAGATGTTATTGGACAGCTTCCGATTCGGATGACAAAAAATAAATTTTACGACATGATATCGAACGGATTGACAATTTACAATGATAGTTCCAAAGATAGTGTTGATGATTTTTTATATATGATTAAAACTTCTTCAATGTTAGCTGAGACCAAAACAATGAAAGAAAGTTATCCGTATCTTTCTGAAGCATTTGTCCAATTAAAAAATATTAAATTTAGAGATTTATCTGAGGAACAGTTTAATGAGGCAAGAGATATTCTGAAACAAATTGCTGCTTACATTGATGAAAAAATGAATGGAGCGATGATGATTCAGGAAATCGTAAATGACTTGCTGCTTGTCTTATACACACATAAGAAATGTATTTGCGATAATATTGTTAAGGCATGTAAAGAAATTGTAAAAGATACAAATCTGTTGTTCATGAATAAATTCAGTCCGAAATCTACGGAGGAGATTGAAGATATGTTTGTTATGTTAGAGGGTGAGCAGGAACAATTATATCCAAAACTCTCCACATATGATATATCAGATGAAATTAAAAGTACCTATTCGGAGAAGATTATAGAGTTAAATCTGAAAGACGAGTACGATATTGTCTATAAGCTGCCAAAGTTAAATTCAGACAGTATGTTTGTAGACATGAATAAAGAAGAAAATGAGACAATAGCAGGTGAGGCTTATATAGAAGCTGAAAAGAATAAATTATTTGAGGAATACGGCAGGCTTTTTAAAGAAAACGAAAAAGTGATTAACAGAGCAGTCATGTCAGCCGCGTTATCAGAGTTACCGGTTTTCTTTCATAATATCAGTGAACTACAGGATTTTATTTATAATACGCTTTCGGTCTGTACAGATAAAGCAGAAAAATTGGCATGCATTGAGATATTAAATGGTATCATGTATGAATAAAAAATGTGAAGGTAGTGGAGTAGTTATATGAGATGGTACGAAGATTTATATGTCGGCTATAATCTCCTGGATAAAAAGAGACAGGTTATGAGAAAAATAAAAAACGGTAAGCCACAGATGAATAAATACGTTATCACTCTGCCACAAAATGACTATGATACACTAGAAATATATCCTTCTAATATTCTGACACAAAAATGGTATCTTACTTCAGATATAGTAGTGGTTGGCATCGCTGAGGGCATGGAAGAAGCACTGGATATGATGCAGCTGATAATAATGGATTGTCTCCATGAGACGGGAGAAATAAAAGTAAAGAAATATATTTTGAGTAAGATGGAAGCAGAGGAAAAGTAGCCTATGATACATATATTGTTATTGATTTTAAAAATAATCGGAATCGTATTATTGGCAGTGATTTTTCTTGTGTTGTTACTGTTGTTCTATCCTGTGACGTATAAAATGAAAGGAGTTGTCCGCAAAAATGATTATCAAATCAAAATATCAGCAGGATGGCTCTTTCAAATAATACACTTTAAATTATTAGCAGATAATGAAGGATGGCAGTTTTTTTTAAAAGTATTTGGAATATCGATTGTAAAATATCCTCAGAAAAGAAAAAAGAAAGAAGATATACAAAAGACAGATATCAAAAAAAAGAGTGAAGATTCCTTTGAACAAGAGGTGAAAGAAGACGGTGAGGAAATCTTAGATAAGATATTACAAATCAGAGAAGGCAAAGTTGAGGAAGAAAAAAAGACAGAAAGTAAAAAACAAAATAATAATATAATAATAAAAATACAAAAGTTTCTTATATATTTGTTTTTAAAGATAAAAAATCTTGTTTTGAATATCAAAGCAAAAAAAGATAAGATAATTGAAATAAAAAAATTCATATCGGCAAATACTACAAAAGAGGCATATCATTATGCTAAAAAAATATTGTTTCAAGTAATAAAACATATTTCTCCGGCAAAAATCAGAGGAAGAATCCATTACGGATTTGATATGCCGGATATCACAGGAAAAACACTTGGTCATATTGCTATAATATTTGGGATGTTTCATATAAATCCGAAACATATAAGGATTGCCCCCGATTTTAATCATAAAGTTTTTGAGGGTGATATCAGCTTGAAAGGGCATGTAATGGCTGGTGTAATTGTATTTTATTTGTTTCAATTATATCGGAAAAAGGAAATTCGTGATATTATAAAGAAAATTAGTTAGGAGGCATAATATGTCAGAAAACAAAAAGGCTACAGACGATTTGTTAAAGGCTATGGAACAGTTTATTACTACAAAGTCAGTTGTCGGTGAACCGGTGGTTGTCGGTGAAACAATCATACTTCCGATGGCGGATGTTTCTTTTGGAATGGGAATTGGTACATTCTCAAAGGGTGATAATGGTACAGGCGGTGTTGGTGGAAAAATTACACCAAGTGCAGTTCTCGTAATAAAGAATGGTTCGTCTAAACTGATTAGTGTTAAGGAACAGGACGGATTCGCAAGAATTATCGATATGGTTCCTGATATTGTAAATAAATTTACAAATAAGAGTGATGATGATTTTGAAGAAACAGAAGGGACAAATGATTAATATATTGTTATTTCTACAGTAAAAATAATCATATCAATGCATAAGATATAACATAATAGAAAAAAAGTTAGGAAGAGATATGCATAAATTATGTGGTTTTGCCTTGTTTTGGCTTGCGGTGGGAATGACATTGTCATTGCTGATAGAGAGTACATTTTTTGTGGTTTGTATAATTGTTATATGTCTGCTTGCAGGCTTTAATTTATTTTGTTCAAAACCATAGAATGAAAGTACAGATAAGGAGAAGAATGTGAATACAACAGAACTATTTCATAAAAAAACAGTGTTCTCTTTTGAGGTGTTTCCTCCCAAAAGAGAAAGTGGAGTAGAAACGATATATCGCACATTAGAGGAATTAAGAGAGTTACAACCTGATTTTATCAGTGTAACTTATGGTGCAGGCGGCAGCGGTGTGGCAAATGCTACAACGATTGATTTGTGTTCAAAGATTAAGAATGAATATGGAATCGAGACAATTGCTCATTTATCCTGTCTATATAATACGAAAGAAAGTATTGATGCTATTCTTGGACAATTACAGGAAAAGGGAATAGACAATATATTAGCGCTCCGTGGAGATGTGAATCCTGATTACGAGGTAAAAAAAGATTTTAAATATGCTTCGGAATTAACAGAGTATATTATGTCAAAAAATATGGGATTTCATGTATCCGGCGCCTGTTATCCGGAGGTACATCAGGAAGTTGACAATATGATTACGGATATTAAAAATCTCAAGAAAAAAGTAGAGGCAGGAGCAGAGCATTTAATTTCTCAGCTATTTTTTGATAATCGTGCGTTCTATGATTTTATTGATAAAGTAAGGATTGCCGGAATTGATGTGCCGGTGGAAGCCGGAATTATGCCTGTAACAAATAAAAAACAGATAGAGAGAATGGTTTCTATGTGTGGAGCCAGTATTCCGGCAAAGCTATCCAAGGTATTGCAGAAGTTTGGTGATAATCCTGTTGCCATGCGTGATGCAGGGATTTCTTATGCAGTAAACCAGATTATTGATTTGGTGGCAAATGGTGTAGATGGAGTTCATATCTATACGATGAATGATCCCTATGTGGCTAGAAAAATTACAGAAAGTGTCGAGAGTATTATAAAAAACGATAAATAGTGATATATATTTCACAAATAAGGAAAAGATGAAGAGAGAAAGAAATATTGTAATTGAAGATATAAACTATAGTGAAGCTCTTAGATATTTGGGGATGGGAGACCGTGCTCCGGATGAAACGACAAAAGAGCTTCTTTTGTTATGCGGGGAACAATTACGAAAAGTAATAGAACCAAAGTTTATTTATAAAGTTTTTGAGTTGGAGAAGGGGCAGATACCCGGCTGCGCATTTAGATTGCAGGGACAGGCAATAGCGAGACACTTAGAAAATTGCGAGAAGGTTGTGTTTATGTGTGCCACGCTGTCAGCAAATGTAGACTTGCTTTTACGGAAAAAACAGATTACAGGTATGGCGGAAGCTATGATTACAGACAGTCTGGCATCAGCAATTGTGGAGCAGGTTTGTGATAAGGCGGAAGAAATCATATTAAAAGATTTTATGGAATATGAACATACCTGGCGGTTTGGATTAGGATATGATGATTTTCCTTTAAGTGGCCAAAAACAGTTTTTAGAAGTATTGGATGCTCCAAAACGTATTGGCGTATGCGTAAATAGTAGTATGATGCTGACACCTACAAAATCAGTTACCTGTGTAATAGGTTTAGGACATAATTTAAAAGTTTCCAGTAAGAAAAGTTGTGATTTATGCAGCTTTAGAGAGAAGTGTCAGTTTAGAAAGGAAGGGAAAAGCTGTGGCAGATAGACAAATATTTAATAAAGATTATATATTACTTGATGGAGCAATGGGAACAATGCTTCAAAAAAAAGGCATGGAGGTTGGTACAGTTCCGGAAACGCTGAATATTTTAAAACCTGATTGGATTATTGACATTCATAAAAGTTATATAGAGGCGGGGGCGGATATTATTTATGCCAATACTTTTGGAGCAAACCGATATAAAATGGAAAATACCGGATATAGTGTCAAAGAGTTAATTGGTGCAGCCGTTAAAAATGCCAAAGAAGCAGCCAAGGGAACAGATACCCTTGTGGCTCTTGATTTAGGCCCTATAGGACAATTGCTGGAGCCTACCGGAAGTCTTACATTTGAGGAGGCATATGACATATATGCTGAAGAGGTAGAAGCGGGAAAAGAGGCGGATGTTATTGTAATAGAGACGATGACGGATTTGTTAGAGACAAAAGCAGCAGTATTAGCTGCAAAAGAAAATACAGATTTGCCGGTGATAACAACGATGACCTTTGAGGAGAATAAAAGAACATTTACAGGTTGTTCAGTGTCTGCAATGTGTCTTACACTGCAGGGGCTTCATGTGGATGCACTTGGTGTAAATTGTTCACTGGGACCCAAAGATTTACTTCCGATTGTAGAGGAAATTTCCCGATGGACAAACTTACCGATAGTGGTAAAGGCAAATGCAGGTCTTCCTGACCCGGTAACAAATACATATAATGTATCGGCAGACGAATTTGCAGTTGTATGTAAGGAAATGCTGAAATATGGAGTAAAGGTTTTGGGTGGATGTTGTGGAACAAACCCGGATTATATTATGGCATTGAAATCTATGTTGGAGCAGGCAAAAGCGAGTGGAGAGTTAAAGAAAAATGTAGAGAGTAAGAGGCTTGCTGTTTGTTCCCCACTTAAGACTGTAGTCATAAATCAGCCGAGAATTATCGGTGAAAGAATTAATCCTACCGGAAAAAAGAGGTTTAAACAGGCTTTGATAGACAACGATATGGATTATATTTTAGGACAAGCGATTGAACAGGTGGAAGGTGGAGCAGATATTCTGGATGTAAACGTGGGATTGCCACAGATTGATGAAAGAAAAATGATGGTAAAAACAGTGAAAGCACTCCAGGCAATTGTAGATGTTCCACTACAGATAGATTCTACAAAACCCGAAGTGTTAGAGGCAGCTCTTAGAGTGTATAATGGGAAACCGATTGTAAATTCTGTAAACGGTGAGGATAAAGTTTTAGATACGATACTTCCGGTAGTGTCCAAGTATGGCGCCGCCGTAATTGGTTTGGCACTTGACGAAAACGGTATTCCTGATAGTGCAGAGGGAAGAGTGGCCATAGCTGAAAAAATTATGAATAGGGCATTATCTTATGGTATTCCAAAAGAAGACATTATTATAGACTGTCTTACGCTTACAGTATCGGCAGAACAGAAAGCGGCGGGAGAGACTCTTAGAGCATTGAATATCGTAAAAAACGAATTGGGACTTAGGACAGTTCTGGGAGTTTCGAATATTTCTTTTGGTCTTCCAAATCGTGAAATCGTTAATAAAACGTTCCTTACAATGGCGCTTCACAGTGGACTTGATTTACCTATTATCAATCCAAATGTTTCAGCTATGGTTTGGGCTGTCAAGACATACAATGTATTGGCAGCAATTGATGAAAATGCGATGGATTTTATTGAGTATTCGAATCATAATCCAATTGATACGACTGTTGTGGGAAAAAAAATCACGGCAAATAATATACAGGCAGTCGGAAGTACAGTTGCCAGTCTTGGTTCTAAAGAGGCTGATATGATTTTACACGCTATGGAAACAGGAATGAAAAATGATGGTCGGAATATCACGAAACAAGTTTTGAAAAAGACAGAGGCAATGGAAATTATTAATGGGATGTTGATACCAGCATTAGACGTTATTGGTGATAAGTTTGAAAAAGGAACAATTTTTCTTCCACAGTTGATTTTAGCTGCAGATGTGGCAAAGGAATGTTTTGATGAGATTAAAACCTATTTGGCAAACCATGGAACTGCTTCAGAGAGTAAAGGAAAGATTATTGTTGCGACGGTCAAAGGCGATATCCATGACATTGGAAAGAATATTGTAAAAGTAATCCTCGAAAACTATGGATTTGACGTGATAGATTTAGGGCGTGACGTGGAGCCGATGGTAATTGTAAATTCTGCCTTGGATAATAACGTACATTTGGTAGGTTTGTCTGCGCTTATGACAACCACATTGGGGTCCATGGAAGAGACGATTCGATTATTAAGGGAAAACCATGTAGATTGTAAAGTGATGGTAGGAGGTGCAGTTCTGACGGAAGACTATGCAATGCAAATTGGTGCGGATTTTTATGCAAAAGATGCGAAGATGAGCGCTGATATTGCAAAGGAAGTCCTGTGCAGCTAAGTGAAGGGCAAAGTTTTTAAAAAAAGGGTTGCAATTTGTTTTTCATTTTGATAAAATGTCCTTTGTGTCAGGTCAATGAAGAAGTTTGACCTAATTTGTACAAAGGGAGGTGCTATTATGGCGAAATGTAGTATTTGCGGTAAGGGTGCTCATTTTGGAAACGCTGTGAGCCATTCACATAGACGTTCAAATAAAATGTGGAAATCAAACGTAAAGTCTGTTAAGGTTAAAACAGAAGGCGGAGCAAAGAAAATGTATGTTTGCACATCTTGTTTAAGATCAGGAAAAGTAGAAAGAGCATAGTTTAAGGTTCGAACTAGGCATAAATAAAAGAAAGAGCGGATAAGAGATATTCCTTATGTCTGCTCTTTCTTTGCGTTAGAATTGAATTCCCGTTTAAAAATTGTTAACAAAACCTTCATATAAAAATGTCTTTTATTTTTATGGTAAAAATAGTATAATAAACTAGATTGTGTAAAATAAAATTTCATTCGTTTAACTTTTATGTTAGTGAGAATAATATAATTAAAGTTACTATAAAATGGGAGGTACTTATATGAAAGGAAAAATGAACACTGATTTAGGTCAGATACTTATCAGCCCGGATGTTATTGCAAAATATGCCGGAGAGACGGCTTATGAATGCTTTGGTATTGTGGGCATGGCTATGGTGAGCGTGAAAGACGGTCTTGTAAGACTTCTAAAAAAAGACAGTTCTACAAAGGGCATTAACGTTTCCATTGACGAAAATAATGAGATTTCAATTGATTTTCACATTATTGTGGCGTACGGTGTAAATATTGCCACAATCGCTGATAATATTATCTCTAGTGTAAAATATAAAATAGAAGAATTTACAGGAATGAAAGTAAAAAAAGTAAATATATATGTTGAAGGAGTAAGAACAATAGACTAATATTCACTTACCCTCAGGAGGATAAAAATTTGGAAATGAAAGCTATTAATGCGGAAACTCTGCAAAAGATGTTTATTGCAGGCGCAAAAAATCTTGAAGCAAAGAAAGAATGGATTAATGAATTAAATGTATTCCCGGTACCGGATGGTGATACAGGTACAAATATGACGCTTACGATTATGTCGGCAGCGAAGGAAGTTGGAAGTATTGCTGAGCCGACAATGGAAAGTATAGCTAAGGCAATATCTACAGGTTCCCTTAGAGGTGCCAGAGGAAATTCCGGTGTTATTCTATCACAGTTATTTAGAGGTTTTACAAGGGAAATCAAAAAGAATGAAGTGATGAATACGGAAGTATTGTCCAGAGCATGTGTTAAGGCTGTTGAGACAGCGTATAAAGCGGTTATGAAACCGAAAGAGGGAACGATTCTCACTGTTGCTAAGGGGATGGCTGATAAGGCATGTGAAATGCTTGGAGAAAGTGATGATTTAGTTTTCGTTATTGATGAAATTATTAAACATGGTGATTTTGTTTTGAGCCAGACACCGGAAATGCTTCCGGTTTTAAAACAGGCAGGTGTGGTAGACTCTGGTGGACAGGGTCTTATGACTGTTTTAAAAGGTGCGTACGATGCACTTCTTGGTAAAGAAATAGATTATACTTTAGAGACAGTGGCATCTTCTGTGAATGTTACAACTGATGATATTCCAATGGATGAGGCAGATATAAAATTTGGGTATTGTACAGAGTTTATCATTAATTTAAATCATCCTATGCCTGAATCAGAAGAAAAGAGCTTTAAAGAATTTTTGGAGTCAATTGGTGATTCTATTGTACTTGTTGCAGACGAGGAGATTGTAAAAGTTCATGTTCATACGAACCAGCCGGGTGAAGCGTTTACCAAAGCTTTGACATATGGTTCGCTCTCGAGAATGAAAGTAGATAATATGAGAGAGGAGCATCATGAAAGGCTTATTAAAAATGCTGAAAAGATGGCAGAACAGCAAAAAGCAGAGGAAGAAAAGGCAAAGGCAAATGAACCGAAAAAGAAATATGGCTTTATTGCAGTTTCTGTAGGTGAAGGTTTAGATGAAATATTCAAGGGACTAAACGTTGATAATATTATTTCGGGCGGTCAGACGATGAATCCGAGTACGGAGGATATTTTAAATGCGGTTGACAAGGTAAACGCAGATACTATATTTATTCTCCCGAACAACAAGAATATTATTCTTGCAGCAAATCAGGCAGAAAGTCTCGTTGAGGACAAGGAATTGATTGTTATTCCTTCTAAAACAATACCACAGGGGATTTCTGCCATGATAGGATTTGTGGAAGAAAACTCAGCAGAGGAAAATAAAGAGGCTATGATGGATAGTATGTCATATGTAAAGACAGGTGAGATAACATATGCCGTCAGAGATACCGTAATTGATGATAAAGAAATCAGAGAAGGAAACATCATGGGTATTGGTGACGAAGGAATCCTTGCTGTCGGAGAAGATATCACTGCTACAACAGTTGAGATGATTAAAGAAATGCAGGATGATGACTCAGAAATCGTAAGTATATATTATGGGGAAGGTGTTACAGAAGATGAAGCAAATACATTAGCCGAAAAAATATCGGAGGAAATGCCTGAACTAGAGGTAGAAGTGTATGCAGGCGGACAGCCGGTTTATTATTATATTGCATCTGTGGAATAACACTAAAGTTACGGAGGAAGAATATGGATGAGGTATTTGTTGAACAGATAATTAAAAGAAAGACCAGTGCGTCAGGCATAGCTATCAGAGTAATATGTATCGCACTTGTAATAACAGGTTTTTTGAGTATGTTATTGTTGGGAGTGCTTGGACTGACAATAACAGCATTACTTATTTATGGAACTTATCTTTTGTGGGGATATACCAGTGTTGAATATGAATATTCATTTTTGAATGGTGAATTGTCGGTAGATAAGATAATGGGGCAGAGAAAGAGAAAGACAATTGCAAATTTTGACATAAAGAATGCAGAAATTGTAGCACCGGCAATGTCTGACGAAGTAATCAGCAGAGTGAACAATACAGTGACAAAGGATTACTCGACGGGATATCGGGGAGGAAACATATATTCTATGATAATAAATGATTCTGACGGAATGAAACAGGTATTGTTTGAGCCAAATGAAAAGGTTCTCTCTGCAATGTATCATGTCAAACCAAGTATTGTCAGAAAACAATAGATAGTTATAAAAGTTGACTGATGGACAACGGTTACAATTAATGTAATAAAAAACGGTATTGTCATTGACAATGTCGTTTTTTAGTGTTAGTATTTTCAACAATATATCTAAAATAATGAACTTAGAGGAGGAAAGAATCAGTGGGTAAAATTATTGGTGAAGGAATTACATTTGATGACGTTTTGTTAGTACCTCAGTATTCAGAGGTTACACCAAATATGGTAGATTTGACTACATATCTCACAAAAAAAATCAAATTAAATATTCCTATGATGAGTGCCGGAATGGACACGGTTACAGAATACAGAATGGCGATTGCTATGGCGAGACAAGGCGGCATTGGTATTATCCATAAAAATATGACGATTGAACAGCAGGCAGACGAAGTAGATAAAGTGAAACGTTCTGAAAACGGTGTCATCACTGATCCGTTCTATTTATCACCGGAACATACATTGAAAGATGCCAATGAGTTGATGGCAAAATTTAGAATATCCGGTGTTCCTATTGTTGTGGGAAGAAAGTTAGTAGGTATTATTACGAATCGTGACCTCAAATTTGAAACTGATGGAAGTAAGCTTATCAAAGATTCTATGACATCAGAAGGGTTGATTACAGCAAAGGAAGGAGTAACTCTTGAGGAAGCGAAAGCAATTTTGGCAAAGTCAAGAAAAGAAAAGCTTCCAATTGTTGATGATGATTTTAATTTAAAAGGTCTTATTACAATAAAAGATATTGAAAAGCAGATTAAGTATCCACTTTCTGCGAAGGACGAGCAGGGAAGACTTTTGTGTGGTGCGGCTGTTGGTATTACAGCTAATGTAATGGAAAGAGTAAAAGCTTTAGTAGACGCAAAGGTAGATGTTATTGTAATTGACTCGGCGCATGGACATTCGGCAAATATTTTTAAAACATTAAAAATGATTAAGGCGGAATATCCTGACCTTCAGGTAATTGCCGGTAACGTTGCCACAGGTGATGCGACAAGAGATTTGATTGAAGCAGGTGCGGATGCGGTAAAAGTCGGTATTGGACCTGGTTCTATCTGTACAACTCGTGTGGTTGCAGGTATCGGTGTTCCACAGGTGTCAGCAATTATGGATTGTTATGAAGTGGCAAAAGAGTATGGTGTGCCAATTATTGCTGATGGTGGTATCAAATTTTCCGGTGATATTGTGAAAGCAATTGCAGCCGGTGGAAGCGTTTGTATGATGGGGTCTATGTTTGCAGGATGCGACGAGGCTCCTGGTGATTTTGAGTTATTTCAGGGTCGTAAGTATAAGGTATATAGAGGCATGGGCAGTATTGCTGCCATGGAAAACGGAAGTAAGGACAGATATTTCCAGGCAAATGCAAAGAAGTTAGTTCCGGAAGGTGTTGAGGGACGAGTTGCATATAAGGGAAGTATCGAAGATACGGTGTTCCAGCTTATGGGCGGTTTGCGTTCAGGTATGGGATATTGCGGTGCTAAGAACATTGAATCATTAAAAGAAAATGGAAAATTTGTAAAAATTTCAGCGGCTTCCCTTAAAGAAAGTCATCCGCATGATATTCATATCACTAAGGAAGCGCCAAATTATACGACAGAAGTATAAAAAATATATATATTTTGTGAATTTAAAAATAAATATATATAAATTTGATAAAATATGATAAAATAACGAGGAAAGTTTCAATTATGTTTGTACAAATTGAAATTTGACGAGAAAATCATGGAGGTGTTAACCGACATGATAAAAATAAAAAGGATCTTTGTTAGATGAAGGTCCTTTTTGTTGATTCGGTAGAATATTAATTTTATCAAAAAATAATGGAATTACGGTAAGGAGAATGAAAGTGGAACAAAATAAAGATATCAGACAGGAAAATGTGGAAGAACAGAAGCCGGAAAAGAAAAAAATAAACCCGGCAGCATTTATTGTACCTGGAATTATTGCGGTGATTATTATAGTGTTTGCTATAGTGATTTATTGGGCAAAGGTTATTAAACCAAAAGCAGATATTAATAATGAACTTGGTTATAACACAGAGGAATATATTAAATTGGGGCAGATAAAAGGGTTAGAAGCAGAAATTTCTCAGGAAGAATGGGATGAGTGTGTGAATGAAGACAGACAGTATCATCAGGAAGTTGATAGAGCTGCAAAAGAAAACGACCAGATAGAGTTTGATTTTACAGGATATATCAACGGGAAAAAAGTTGATGATTTAACAATGAAAGAGCAATCTTTAAATATTGGAGAAAATTCCGATGGAATTTACAAGAAATTTTCAGATGCTTTTTTAGGAAAGAAGAAAGGTGATAAAGTTTCCATTGAAGTGAGTGGAAAAGAAGTGGCAGAGTTGTCAATGGCAAACAAGGATTACTCTGATAAAAAAGTAAAGTTTCAATTGAAAGTTAGAGCTGTAAGTGAGTTGGTCGTTGAAAAAATAACGGATAAATGGGTTGTTGAAAACTATTTAGAGGAACGCGGAGTAGAGACCACAGATGAATTTTATGAGTGGGAAAAAGAATATCTGATTGAAACTTCCGTAAAGCAGAATCTTTGGAAAAAAGTAGTGCAAAATGCTAAAATGAGTGGTTATCCGGCAGAGCTGTATAATGACACTGTAGACGAAATAGATGGACATATAATAGCCGATGCAAAAGAGCAGGGAATGTCTGTAGAAGAATATAAACAATTTTTTGGTTATACAGATGAAAAACTGGATGAGGAATACAGTTCTGAAGTGAAGTCACAGTTAGTAATGTGGCAATTGGTGAAAGATTTAGGTTTAGAGGCGTCTGCTGTGGAAATCGAAGAAATGTACGAAAAAGAGTATGCAGAAGTGAATCTGGATAGTGTAGAAGAGATGAAAAAAATGTATACAGTGGCAGAGATGAAAGAGGCAGTTTTATTAGAAAAGGCACAGCAGTATGTGTTTGATAACGCAAAGGTAAGTTACAATTATAAAATAGATAAATAAGTTGAAAAATAGTGATACCTGTTATAAAATAATATTAACAATTTTTGGTTTTAAAAAATTTTATAGGAGGTATCGCTATGGACACATTCAGGAAGATGTCAAAAAAAACAATGGCATTTTTTTTGATACTTACAATGTTAACGTTAACTTGCGCGACGAAACATACAGTAAATGCGGGAAACGTGTATTTAAATTATAGTTGGTATATGATTACAGCAGGAAGTTCTTTTGATTTAAAAGTAATGGGAACTTCTAAAAAAGTAAAATGGAGCAGTTCAAATAAAAAAATTGCATCTGTAAACAAAAAAGGAAAAGTAACGGCTAAAAAAGCAGGGAAGGTTACGATTACAGCTAAAGTTTCGGTGAAAAAATATAAATGTAAAGTAACGGTAAAAAAGAATCCTAATTACCAGGTCAAAACTTTTTCGGGAAGAGCTTTAAATGTTTCAGAATTGAAGCTGGACATAAATAAGGCTGCATATGATATGAGTGGAAAGAGTGATGCAGTTTACATATCTAATGAGAGAGGAACGTTCGTTTTAAAATTACTTAATAATAAAAAGAAAGTAAAATGGAAAACCAGTAACTCTAAAGTTGCTACCGTAAACGGGGGAAAGGTTACAGCGGTATCTAAAGGCAAATGTAAAGTTACTGCAATCGTTGGAAAAAAGAGTTATAAGTGTTCTGTAACGATTACGAATTTAAATGATGCACAAAAAATAGCTACACAGGAAGATGTATATTATATATTAGGACGATTAAATAAGGATAGGGTGAAGAGAAAGGCAGTTCCATTAAAATTCAAGGACGAATTGAATCAGATTGCGACAATCAGGGCAAAAGAAATTTCAAAGAAGTTTTCGCATCAAAGACCGGATGGCACTACATATAAGGAGGTTTATAAGGAGATTGGATTTAAGCCCGGTCGGGTTACAGGTGAAAATTTAGCTCACACAAAGGAAAAAGTTTTATATATGAGCAATTTTGCCTCAAATGCATATAAAGCATTATACCGTCATAAACAGCATCGAGAAGAAATGTTAAATCCTAAATATGAGTACATCGGAATCGGATATTGCAAGGTAGGAATTTCATTTGATTACTGGGGGGCAATGTATTCAGAGTCTTATTGGGTGCAGGAATTGTATTCAAAATAAAATAATAAGAAACAATAAAGAACAATAAAAAATATTTACATTTTTTGTCAATAGTAGTATAATTAGTCCAGATGGTGAGACCGGCTGGACTAATTTTTATATAAGCGACGATATTAGAGAAAATAAAAAAGAAAAGTTAATGCCTGCTATGCAATGGTAGATATGAATCGGAAATTATTATTATCTATTTGCATTGGAATAAAATTGAAAAGAGGACATCATTATGATAAGAGGGCAAATCTCCAGGTGCGGAAATGGGAGAGGGGTTGTTGCATTGCTTATGATGACTTTGATAATGGCTAGTGTATTTTTCTGGAGTGGAAGTATTACACAAGTACAGGCAAAAAGCATAAGACTAAATTATTCATGGATTACTATGACAAAGGGATATTCCATGAATTTAAAGTTAAGTGGAACAAAGAAAAAGGCGAAATGGAAAAGCTCAAACAAAAAGATTGCAATTGTTAATAAAAAAGGGAAAGTAACCGGAAAAAATGTGGGACATTGTACAGTGACTGTAAAAGTTGGAGGAGAGAAACTTCAGTGTAGTGTAACTGTAACTAAGGCACCTGAAAAGAAAGAAAAGGTTTCCAATTATAAAAAGACGGTATTTAATGTCTCGAAATTAAAATTAAATGTTTGGGATGTTTCATATGACAAATTAGGATATCCTGAGATGGCAAAAAATAAAAATGGAACATTTCAATTACAACTTTTGAATAATAAGAAAAAAATTGTCTGGTCATCCAGTGATGAGAAAATTGCCATGATTTCTTCAGGTCTTGTCACTGCAAAATCAAAGGGAAAGTGTACCATAACAGCGAAAGTTGGAAATAAAAAATATAAATGTTCCGTAACGGTTACAGATTATGATGATGTTGAGGTTGTTTATAATCAAAGAAATATTTATATTATGTTGGGTTTGATAAATAAAGACAGAGTTAAGGTGAAAGTCGCACCATTAGCGCTGAAAAACGATATAACAAAAATTGCAGACATTCGGGCAGAGGAGGCGTCACGAGAATTTTCGCATACGAGACCTAATGGAGAATCCTATAAAACAGTATATAATCAGGTGGACGTAAAAATTGGAAGTGTTATAGGAGAAAATCTTGCATATACGATGGATGGTGCAAAAAATAGAAAAAAACTGGTAAAAACAGCGTATAAGAATCTCTATAAATCAAAATATCATAAGGAGAATATGTTAAGTCCTAAGTACAAATATATTGGTATTGGCAGTTATTCAAAAATATATGTAAATAAATGGAAAGATGTATGCGTTGATACTTATTGGGCACAGGAATTTTATAAAAAGTAAATGAGAACATACTTTTTTATGATAAAGTTTTCCATTGACAACATGAAACAGAATGCTATAATAAAAAAATAAAACGATGACGAGGACAGTAGATTATTTGGAGGGTTACAGAGAGAGGCATCATGGCTGGAAATGCCTTACAGAAAAATAATTGAAGACTACCTCTGAGTGGCTCTAATCAAGCCCGGTGATTCCGTTATCATCATAATGAGAGGTCTAATTAGGCAATCAGGGTGGAACCGCGTATATTACGTCCCTGTTTATGGAAACATAAACAGGGATTTTTATATTGTAGGAAATTTCCTTGTAATTGTGTTTCAAAAAAATAATAGATAAGGAGACGAACGATGAAAATTACATTAAAAGATGGCTCAGTAAAAGAATATGCAGAGGCAATGACAGTTAATGATATTGCTTTTGATATTGCAGGTGGATTAGGAAGAGCAGCCTGTGCAGGTGAAGTGGATGGCGAAGTAGTCGACTTGAGAACTACGATTGACAAGGACTGCACATTAAATATTTTGACATTTAACGACGAAGCAGGAAAGGCCGCATATAGACATACAACTTCTCATGTATTGGCGGAGGCAGTGAAAAACCTATATCCTGATGCAAAGTTGGCAATTGGACCGTCTATTGACGATGGCTTTTATTATGATTTTGAAAGCGAGCCTTTCTCTAGAGATGATTTGGATAAAATAGAAGCTGAAATGAAAAAAATAATAAAAAAAGGTGCAAAACTAGAAAAATTCACTCTTCCTAGAGAAGATGCAATTAAATATATGGAAGATAGAAACGAACCATATAAAGTTGAATTGATAAAGGATTTGCCGGAGGATTCTGTGATATCTTTCTATAGTCAGGGAGAATTTGTGGATTTGTGTGCAGGTCCACATCTTATGAATACAAAGGGAATAAAAGCATTTAAATTAATATCCTCATCTATGGCATACTGGAGGGGAGATTCCGATAAAGCGAGACTGCAAAGAATATACGGAACGGCATTTGACAACAAGGACTCGTTGAAGGAACATCTTGAAATGTTAGAAGACCAGAAAAATCGTGACCATAACAAATTAGGTAGAGAAATGGAGCTTTTTACTACTGTTGATGTCATTGGACAGGGACTTCCTTTGCTGCTTCCAAAGGGAACAAAGATGGTTATGAAACTTCAGAGATGGATTGAAGATTTAGAAGATAATGAGTGGGGATATACAAGAACAAAAACTCCGTTAATGGCAAAATCAGATTTATATAAAATATCAGGACATTGGGATCATTATACAGACGGTATGTTTGTGCTTGGTGATGAGGAAAAGGATAAAGAAGTTATGGCACTCCGACCAATGACATGTCCATTTCAATACTATGTTTATAAGGCAAGTCAGAAGTCATACAGAGATTTACCGTTGAGATATAGTGAGACATCTACATTGTTTAGAAACGAAGATTCCGGCGAAATGCATGGACTTACAAGAGTTCGTCAGTTTACTATTTCTGAGGGTCATTTAATTGTAAGACCTGACCAGATGGTAGAGGAATTTAAGAATTGTCTGGCGCTTGCAAAATATTGTCTACAGACACTTGGAGTGGAGGAGGATGTGACATATCACCTTTCCAAGTGGGACCCGGATAATAAAGAAAAGTATATTGGAGAGCCTGAAGTTTGGGAAGAGACAGAGCAGCATATCAGAGAAATACTGACAGACCTTGAAATAGAATTTACGGAAGATGTGGGAGAAGCTGCTTTTTATGGACCAAAAGTAGATATTAATGCAAAAAATGTATACGGAAAAGAAGATACTATGATTACGATTCAATGGGATGCTCTGCTTGCCGAACAATTCGATATGTATTATATTGATGAAAATGGAGACAAGGTGAGACCTTATATTATTCATAGAACCTCGATGGGATGTTATGAGAGGACACTCGCATGGCTGATTGAAAAATATGCCGGAAAATTCCCTACCTGGCTTTGTCCGGAGCAGGTGAGAGTTCTTCCTATTTCTGAAAAATACGAGGAGTATGCGCAGAAGGTTGCAAAAGAATTAAAGGCAAGACATATTGATGTGACAGTGGATTCCCGTTCAGAAAAAATCGGTTATAAGATTAGAGAGGCAAGACTCGATAAGCTTCCTTATATGTTAGTTGTGGGACAGCAGGAGGAAGAGGATAGAACAGTGTCAGTAAGAAGCAGATTTGCCGGTGATGAGGGTGTAAAGCCTTTGGATGAATTTATTCAGCAGATTTGTAAAGAAATTGATACAAAAGAAATCAGAAAAGAAGAAAATAACAATTAAAATTTTGTATTAAATTCAAATTTTGTATTTTGAATAATTATTTTTAAAATCTCCACAATAATAATAATCGGATTTTCCGAAATAAAATATTGTGGAGGTTTTTTATGACAAAGTTAAATTGTAGTGTAAAGAATTGTTATTATAACAAAAGTTCAAAATGTTGCCGTGAGGGCATTAAAGTAGGAGGAACAGAGGCAATTGTCACAGATGCGACTTACTGTAGTGATTTCAGAGAAAAACGTGACAGTGCAACATCGAAAACGGAACATTGTGATTGTGGACCTGAAAACAGATTGGATATAAAGTGCCATGCCGTAAATTGTACATTTAATGATAATTGTAAATGTCATGCGGAACAGATTACAATTCAGGGAAATGGTGCAACAGACCAGAGCCAGACAGAGTGTGGAAGTTTTGAGTGTGGCTGCAGATAATAAGAGCTGTATAGCTATTTTTAAAAAATAGTTTTGCAGGAAAACCTATTGACAAATAAAGTTGAGAGTGGTAAAATACTTCATGTTGTAAAAATAAAGCAGAGTATCCACTCTCACCCAGACGCTTGAGGCGAATCGAGGTTTATAAATTTACAAACAATATATTTATTTTTTGTTTGATTTTATGTGGATAATCTGTTTAGGTTATCCACTTTTTTTCTATAATTTATATGGTGATATGAAAAAAGATGGGAAATTTATTTGGAGGTGCAATACTATTAGCGATTTAATGATTAACGGACAAATTAGAGACAGAGAAGTTCGTGTGATTGGAACAAATGGAGAGCAGTTAGGTATTATGTCGTCAAGGGACGCTCAGAAGTTAGCTGACGAGGCAGAACTTGATTTGATAAAGATTGCTCCAAAGGCTCAACCACCTGTATGTAAGATTATGGATTATGGAAAATTCAGATACGAGCAGCAGAAAAAGGAAAAGGAAGCCAAGAAAAAACAGCATGTTGTTGAAACAAAAGAGATTCGACTTTCACCAAATGTTGAGATGAACGATTTAAAGACTAAAGCAAACAATGCCAGAAAGTTCATTGAAAAAGGTGACAAGGTAAAAGTAACTCTTCGTTTTAGAGGAAGAGAAATGGCTCACATTAGTAGTAGTGCACATGTTTTAGATGACTTTGCAGAAATGTTAGAAGATATAGCACAGATTAGCAAAGCAGCAAAATTAGAAGGCAGAAACATGACAATGTTTTTAGAAAAAAAGCGTTAAGCTTTTAGAAGATATTTAAGGAGGAAAAAGACATGCCAAAAATTAAGACAAGCAGAGCAGCTGCAAAACGTTTCAAAAAGACAGGTACAGGAAAGCTTAAAAGAAATAAAGCTTACAAATCACATATCTTAACAAAAAAATCAGCTAAGAGAAAAAGAAATCTTAGAAAAGCAACAACAACTGATGCTACAAACGTAAAGAATATGAAGAAGATTTTACCTTATTTATAATCTAAAGTAGGAGGAGATAGAAATGGCAAGAATTAAAGGCGGACAGAACGCTAGAAAGAAACATAATAGAGTATTAAAGCTGGCTAAAGGTTATAGAGGAGCTAGGTCAAAACAGTATAGAGTAGCAAAACAGTCAGTTATGAGAGCATTAACAAGCTCATATGCAGGTAGAAAGCAGAAAAAGAGACAGTTCAGACAGTTATGGATTGCAAGAATTAATGCTGCTGCCAGAATGAATGGTCTTTCATACAGCAAATTTATGTATGGACTTAAATTAGCAGGAGTAGAGATGAACAGAAAAATGTTAGCTGAAATGGCAGTAAATGATGCAGAAGGATTTGCACAGTTAGTAGAAGTTGCCAAGACAAAATTAGCATAATAGTATAAATAATACAAAGAAAAAAGACTTAAGGCAGAAAAATGCTTTAAGTCTTTTTTTGTATAAGTGATGAGTAAAAGTACAGTTTGTTAAGTTCACAATTTGAACACAGAAAATACTGGTTTTTATCACAAATATTACTAATTAAAAACACATAAGTAAAATATACTTATTATGTATTGTGATTTTGCGGACAAGAAATTTTATTGCAAATAGTTAACGGATAGGAGGCAGAGAGATGAGTGTTATTGAAATTGAAAATCTCGTCAAAAAATATGGTGATAATGTAGCTGTGGATAATTTGAATTTAAAAATTGAAAAGGGTAAAGTATATGGATTTTTAGGTCCCAACGGCGCAGGTAAATCTACCACAATGAATATTATTACAGGATACATAGGTTCCACGTCAGGAACGGTTAAAATTAATGGATACGATATTTTTAGAGAGCCGGAGAGAGCAAAAAAATGTGTTGGTTATCTGCCGGAAATACCACCTCTTTATCAGGATATGACTGTAAGGGAATATCTTGCGTTTGTAACGGAATTAAAAAAGATTCCTAAGAGAGAGCGGGAAAAAAACATATCTGATGTTCTTGATATGACAAAGACAACGCAGGTTGAAAAACGTCTTATCAGAAATCTGTCTAAAGGATATAAACAGAGAATCGGGATTGCCCAAGCGTTGATTGGTATGCCGGAGGTTATTATATTAGATGAGCCTACAGTTGGTCTTGACCCGAAACAGATTATTGAAATAAGGCAGTTAATAAAAGAGCTTGGGAGATATCATACGGTTATTTTAAGTTCACATATTTTGTCTGAAATAAGCGAAGTATGTGATTATATTTATATAATTTCGAGAGGAAAGCTTGTAGCTGCCGGAAGTGAAAAAGAATTGGTAGAGCAGCTTGCGGGAGAGAATGTTTTAGAGTTGGAAATGAAAGGCGATAAGAGCGAAGCTGTATCTATCATGGAAAGTTTTTCTGAGATTGAAAGCTATAAGATAATGGAAGCGGAAAACAATCAATGTGTGCGGATTAAGGTTGTATGCGATGGAAAAAGAGATATCAGGGATAAGATTTTTTATATGTGTGCGGAAAGAAAGATGCCAATTCTCGAGATGCATTTTAAACAGAAAACGCTTGAGGACATATTTATTGAATTGACAAAAGAGTATGCACCGCCTGAAAAGAAAAAAAGAGCGGTTTTTAGAAAAAAGAGAGAGCAAAAAGTGATTACAGAAGAAGATATTTACGAAGAAGTAGAGGCTTTAAAAAACATATCAGAACAGGAGGAGATTAACTAATGTTTGCAATTTATAAAAAAGAATTAAAATCTTATTTTACATCGGTTATCGCATGTCTCTTTATTGCTGTTACCACATTGATAGCAGGTATATTTTTTGTGTATTACAATTTGCAGAATGGAATGACAAGTATGTACTCAGTGTATCAAAGCCTGTTTATTCTTGTATTTACAGTTCCTATACTGACAATGAAAATTATTGCAGACGAGAGACGATTGAAAACAGACCAATTAATTCTCACTGCACCGGTATCTGTCGGAAAAATTGTTTTTGGTAAATTTTTGGCCCTTGCGACAATATTTATTATTCCGATATTGGTAATGTGTCTTTATCCGTTAATTTTGTCGCAATTTGGGACTATTATATTTAAGACAGCATACACAAACATATTGGGGTTGTTCTTATATGGTCTGGCTTTTATTGCGATAGGTATGTTTATTTCTTCTGTGACAGAGAGTCAGGTAATTTCAGCTATTTTAAGTATTGTAGTATTGCTTCTTGGCTACCTGATGGGGTCTCTCACAAGCATAATATCTTCTGATGGAAATATATTTACGAAAATACTTGGATGTTTTGATTTATATACTCCAATGCAAAATTTTTTAAATGGGATTATTACATTATCTGATGTCATTTATTACATATCGCTTATTATATTGTTTTTATTTCTTACCTGTCAGTCTATTCAAAAGAGAAGATGGGAAATTTCAAAGAAATTTATCGGCACAGGTATTTTCAGCGCCGGGTTTATTGCGGTAGTAGTAGTGCTTGTTGTGTTTTTAAATATGATTGCCGGAAGTGTTACATCAAGAGCAGCATGGGCAACACAGGATATGACAGCAGTTTCGCTTTACTCTATTTCTAATGATACAAAGAAGATGTTAAAAGATTTGGACAATGATATTACTTTTTATGTAATGTCATCAGAAGCGAATGCAGATGCAACAGTAAAAAAGACATTAGAAAGATATCAAACAAATTCTAAGCATATTCATGTGGAATATAAAGATACAACGAGATATCCTAACTTTTATAAAGAGTTTACAGATACAGCGCCGACAGCAGGAAGTATTATCGTATATAATGACAAAACAAAAAAATCAAAAGTTGTAGATTATAATGATATATATATTTCGGATAATTATTCTTATTATTATTCAGGACAGTCAGGTGCATCATCTTATGATTGTGAAGGGCAGTTAGACAGTGCTATTGCTTATGTAAGAACAGAGAATACATATAAAATTTATCAAGTGGAAGGACACGATGAAGCGGTTCTTGACACTACAAATTTTGGTACTTTAAATAATCTCACAGATATTATTCAAAAATATAATTGTGAGATAGAGCAGATAAAATTGTTAAGTATGAAATCAATTCCAAATGATGAGTGTTCTGCATTGCTTCTTTTGGGACCAAAAACAGACTATACAGAGGATGAAGCAACTCTTGTAAAAGAATATCTTGCAAAAGGGGGGAATGCAATTATTGGAATTGAAAGTATGGCCAGTATAGGCACAGATAAACCAAATTTTTATTCTATTTTAAAGGAATATAATGTTGAGGTGAAAGCCGGAATAATAGCTGAAAATAATAGTTCCTTTTATGCACCGCAATATGGTCCGTTTTATGCATTTGCGGAGGGAATTACGGGATATGCAACAGGTCTCACAAGTTATGTGTTTACACCATATACCGTGGGGTTGAAACAGATTGACAGTAAAGATAGCAGCATAACATATACAGCACTCGCATCAAGTTCTAAGGATTCTGTTTTAAAGACGAATGCAGCAAATGCAAAGTCCTATGAAAAAGAGAAAGGAGACGAAGAGGGTCCTTTTGACACGGTAGCTGCAGTGACAAAAACAACAGAAGGAAATGATTCCACAGAGGATGAAGAAAAGAAGAAATCAGACAGTTCCAACGAAACGGAGTCCAATATTACGTCCAATATTTTAGTGTTTGGCTCAGTATATTCACTCTCCGATACGATGGATACGCTGGTACAGGGGTCTAATACTCAGATAGTTAATAACGCATTGAAAGAATATATTGATACAGATGTTACAACAATATCGGTACCCGCAAAAAGCCTTACAAGTGATACACTTACAGTTACCGAATCAGGAACAAGATTGTTTGGTATATTACTTGCAGTTGTAGCGCCTGTGATTGTGTTAGCAGCAGGAATTATAGTCTGGGTGAGAAGGAGAAAGTGTTAATGAAAAAGCAGATGAGACAATTTGGTGTGATTGCATGTATATTGCTTGTGTGTATTATTGTATATTTTGTTATAAATAATCAGTTTGCAAAAGCTGAAAAGGACAAAGAGAGTGCAGATAAAATCGTTGCCTTTACTTTGCATGATTACAAGGAAATCAAAGAGATATCGTATGTGCATGAAAATAAAGTGATAAAGCTGAAACAAGAAAATAAGAAATGGAGCATATTAGGGGACGAAAAAGCAAAAATAGACAGTGATGTTGTAGAGAAAGAGATGTTGTCTAAGTTGGTGGAAGTAATTGCCAAAGAAAAAATTGAGAGTGTAAGCCATGAAGAAGATTATGGATTTATCAAATCAGATGATGAAATGGCAGCTTCGACCAATACAATTAGAATCGTGGATAAGGATGAAAAAGAACTTGTCGTTTATATTGGAAATGCAAATCCGTATGATGAGTCTCTGTATTATATGATGGTAAAAGGGGATGAAAATGTATATGTCATTTCATCAGATATTGTTGATGGTTTTTCTAAGTCCGTTGAAGATATAGAGGAAGAGACGACAACAATGGAAGAAACCACCACGACGAATCATGAAAAATAATGCGATATAATAAAGATAAAAGGGACTTGAAAAAGTCCCTTTTATGCAGTTGATGGGACTTGAACCCACACCCAAGTAATATGGACATGAACCTGAATCATGCGCGTATGCCAATTCCGCCACAACTGCCTGTAAGTTAAAGATGATGTTATATAGTATAGATAAAATGGAAGCCTTTAAGACTTCCATTCTATACATACTAATGCGGAAGATGGGACTTGAACCCACACAAGCGCAATGCTTACAAGATCCTTAGTCTTGCTCGTCTGCCAGTTCCGACACTTCCGCATACGTTTTAAACGCAAGAAAAATATTACCATAATAATGAAATTGTGTCAACACCTTTTTGTAAAAAGTTTTATCACCCTTTTATATTATATAAAATTGTTGTATAATACTCACAGAAATAACGATAGTGGAGAGGGACCGTTTTCGGAGGGGATTTCATGAATATCAGAGAAAAAAATGAAGCGTTAGAAAAACAATATCTTAGTCCTTATGCATCACTGAGCAGCGAGAGTCTTGGAAGAGACAGGGAAGAAGTACAGTGTGATATCAGAACTGTGTATCAAAGAGACAGGGATAGGATTATTCATTGTAAAGCATTTCGGCGCCTAAAGCATAAAACACAGGTGTTCCTGGCTCCGATGGGGGACCACTATCGTACACGTCTTACGCATACGTTAGAGGTATCCCAAATTGCCAGAACGATAGCAAAGTCCCTTGATTTAAATGAAGATTTGACAGAGGCGATTGCCCTTGGTCATGATTTGGGGCATACGCCTTTTGGTCATGCAGGGGAGAGGACATTGAATCAGGTTTGCAGTTTTGGATTTCAACATTATAAACAGAGTATTCGGGTGGTTGAAGTCTTAGAAAACAACGGAAATGGATTAAATCTTACAAAAGAGGTCAGAGATGGCATTTTAAATCATAGAACCAGTGGGAATCCATCGACCTTAGAGGGGAAGGTGGTAAGATTATCTGATAAAATTGCGTATATTAATCATGATATTGATGATGCAATCAGAGGCAGGATTATCAGCGAAAAGGATTTGCCTGCGGCGTATACAGAGGTACTGGGGAATACTACAAAGAAACGTCTGGACAAGATGGTGCATGATATTGTGGTAAATAGTTATGAAAAGAGTGATATCTCTATGTCAGAGGCAGTGGGAAGTGCCATGATGGGACTTAGAAGTTATATGTTTGAGCATGTTTATACAAATCCATGTGCTAAAAGTGAGGAAGAACGTGCCGCGGAAATGCTAAAAGTACTTTTTGATTATTTTTTACATCATGTGGGCGAGATGCCGGAAGAGTTTATTTATTTGATACAGGAATGTGGAGAACAGGAAGAACAGGTGGTGTGTGATTATATTGCCGGAATGAGCGACCAATTTTCCGTTGCTACTTTTGAAAAGATTTTTGTTCCGAAATCATGGACGATGTGATGTCAGAAACGGGAGGACAGTGTGTTTTATTCAGAAGATATTATTGAGCAGGTGAGAACAGAAAACGATATTGTTGATGTGATAGGTGATTATGTAAAATTGCAGAAAAAAGGAAGTTCTTATTTTGGTTTATGTCCTTTTCACAATGAAAAATCACCTTCTTTTTCTGTGTCTCCTCATAAACAGATGTATTATTGTTTTGGATGTGGAGAAGGTGGAAATGTCATTTCTTTTCTTATGAAATACGAGAATTATACCTTTATTGAGGCAATGGAATTTTTGGCGGAGAAAGCCGGGATTGAGCTTCCCAAAATGGAATATTCAAAAGAGGCACGTCGGGAAAAAGATTTAAAGACCAGGATTATTGAAATAAATACAGAAGCAGCGAAATATTATCACTATCTTTTAAAGACAGAGAGAGGAAAAACAGCATATAACTATTTGGCAGGACGTGAATTATCTAATGAGACTATTGTAAAGTTTGGTTTGGGATATTCTGATAAATATAGTAGTAATTTATATCAGTATCTAAAGAAAAAAGGGTATAACGATGGAGAATTGAAAGAGACAGGATTATTTACCTTTGATGAAAAGCGGGGAGTCACCGATAAATTCTGGAACAGGGTAATGTTTCCCATTATGGATGCCAACAACAGAGTTATTGCTTTTGGTGGACGTGTTATGGGGGAGGGAAAACCGAAATATCTCAATTCCCCTGAAACAAAGGTGTTCGATAAGAGCAGGAATCTATACGGATTAAATGCAGCAAGGAGTTCACGAAAAGATTATATGCTTATCTGTGAGGGCTATATGGATGTCATCAGTCTGCACCAGGCAGGGTTCAATAATGCGGTGGCAGCGCTTGGTACAGCATTTACTTCCAGGCATGCGGTACTTATTAAGCGGTATGTTAAAGAAGTTGTGCTGACATTTGACAGTGATGAGGCAGGTATTAAGGCAGCACTGAGAGCGATACCTTATCTGAGAGATGCAGGTCTTGCCGTGAAAGTTTTGAATATGAGACCATATAAAGACCCAGATGAATTTATCAAGGCACTGGGCAGGGAGGCATACGAAGAAAGGATTAAGAATGCTTCCAATTATTTTATTTTTCAAGTGGGAGTAGAACAGAAAAAGTATAACCTTTCAGATCCTCAGGAGAAGACTGCGTTTCATAAAAAAGTGGCAGAGATGCTTTTAGATTTTAAGGATGAAATAGAACGGGACAATTATCTCCAGGCAATTTGTGATGCTTTTCATATTCCGAGAGAGGGATTATCAAAATTAGTAAAAAAAACAGGTCTTACTTATGTGGGAAAAGAAGATAAGATGAATGATGAACCTAGGATAGCTGCAAAGGTGAAAAAAGAAGATGCATCCGTACAGGCACAGAGAATCTTATTGGCATATCTGCTTGACAGACAAAACTGGTTTTACAGAGTCGCAGAAGTAATATCTCCGGATGATTTTATTGATGAATTTTATAAAAAAGTTGCCAGTTTGTTTTGGGAACAGATGGAGCGGGGAGAGGCGAATCCGGCTCAGATTATGAATTATTTTAGTGAGGAATCGGAACATAAAAAAGTGGCAGAATTATTCGTTTCACCGATTCGGGCGAACTTGGATTTGAGTGAACAGGAAAGAGCTATCAATGATGCTGTTTATAAAATAAAAAAAGAGAGTCTGGATTATAAAGCGGCGGCAGCCACAGACATTAATCAGCTTCAAGGTATTATCAAAGAACAGAGCAGACTGCAAAAAATTCATATCACACTAAATTAGTGTTATGCGAGAGGGATAGAAGATGTTGTCAGAGAGATTAAAGACGGTAGCAAAAATGGTTACGAAAGGAAATATCGTTGCAGATATAGGCACAGACCATGGGTATGTGCCTATTTATCTTATAGAAAATAATATTTGTGAAAGAGCATATGCTATGGACATCAATGAAGGTCCGATTGATATTGCACGGAACAATATAGAAATAAGAGGGTTTGGAGATAAGATAAAGACTATAAAATCAGATGGAATGGATAAGTTAGAAGATTTTATGGCACAGAGTGTGATTATCGCCGGAATGGGAGGAGATTTGATTGTAAATATTCTTTCGAGAGGAGAAAATATTCATGGTATCGAAGAATTGATTTTATCTCCTCACAGACGTGTGGATTTGGTGAGAGATTATCTTATTGTCCATAACTGGGAAATTATAGATGAAAAAATGTTAGTGGACGGTGGAAAATATTATACGGTTCTTAGGGCAAAAACTGCTCAAAAAACGACAGAATATAGTGAGGTGGAAAAAAAGTATGGTAAAATACTGTTGGGAAAGAAAGATAAAGTTTTAAAACAGTTTTTAGAAAAAGAATATACAAAATTTGAACATATATTGAATACAATGAAAAAGAGCAAAAGTAAAAACATCGTTCAGATAGAACAAGTGCTTAGTTTAAACAGGGAGGCATACAGCATTTATGATTAATGTTAATATTGGAAATGTCACATATGAATACGAGGATGGAACAACCATATATGAGATTGCAAAAGAGTTTAGGAAATTCTATGAATATAATATTATATTGGCAGTGTGTAACGGAAAATTATGTGAATTATCTAAAGTTTTGACGGAGAGCTGTACAATAAAGTTTGTGACAACAGCTAGCCATATCGGAAATGAGTGCTATAGAAGAAGTGTTACATTTATGATGTTAAAGGCTTTTTATAAAGTGGCAGGAAGGCAGAATGTAGATAAGATATCTGTTCAACATTCCATCAGCAAGGGATATTATTGCAAGGTTTACGGAACCGTAAAAGTAGATGATTTCTTTGTGAGGCAGGTAAAGGAGGAGATGAGAAATCTCGTAAAAAGAGATATTTTAATTACAAAGGAAGCATTATCCGCCTCAAAGGCTATCGAAAAATTTGGACGATATGGTATGAAGGATAAAGAGCATCTCTTAAAATACAGAAGAGCATCGACTGTAAAGGTATACAAAATAGAGGGGTTTGAGGATTACTTTTATGGATATATGGCATATTCTACCGGAGAATTGAAATATTTTGACCTGATACCTTATGATGAGGGATTTGTACTGCAATTGCCCGTCAAAGAAAATCCTGTAATTGTTCCGGAATTTATTCCTCAAATAAAGATTTTTAATGTATTAAAAGAAACTACTTCGTGGGCGGGAAAACTGGGAGTTTCCACAATCGGCCAGGTTAACGATAAGATAACAAATGGAACAATTAATGATATAATGCTTGTCCAGGAAGCGCTTCAGGAGAAAAAAATTGCAGATATTGCAACAGATATTGCATCAAAGAAAAATGTTAAGGTGGTTATGATTGCAGGACCGTCTTCTTCGGGAAAAACTTCATTTTCTCATAGATTGTCAATACAGCTGATGGCTCAGGGGTTGAAGCCGCATACCATTCCTGTAGACAGTTATTTTGTCAATAGAGAAGATACACCTTTAGACGAAGAAGGAAAAAGGGATTATGAAGTGCTTGAAGCGTTGGATGTGGAATTTTTTAATGAGCAGATGACAGCGCTTTTATTGGGAGAACTGGTTGAATTGCCGGATTTTGATTTCGTGGTTGGAAAAAGGGTTTTTAATGGGAAATATTTACAGTTAGGCGAGGAGGACGTTTTAGTCATAGAAGGGATACATTGTCTCAATGATGCTATGTCTTACAGTTTGCCTATGGATAAGAAATACAAGATATATGTCAGCGCTCTGACGCCTTTGAATGTTGATGAACACAATAGGATTGCAACATCCGACTGGAGACTTCTGAGAAGAATTGTAAGAGATGTGCGGACAAGAGGAACTTCTGCGGAGAGTACAATTGAAATGTGGAAACGTGTCAGGAGAGGGGAGGAAAATAATATTTTTCCGTATCAGGATAGCGCTGACGCAGTATTTAATTCCGCTATGGTGTATGAATTATCAGTGTTAAAGACATATGCAGAACCGGCATTATTTAGTGTGCCGGAGGGGACAAATGAATATCTTGAAGCAAAAAGACTATTGAAGTTTTTAGATTATGTGTTGGCGCTTCCAAAAGAGAATATACCTAAAAATTCTATATTGAGTGAGTTTGTCGGTGGAAGCATTTTTCCGGTATAAAATGGAATGAGATTGACGCATCAGTAAATAAAAATCTTGAAAATATAGAAGTGTTGTGATAATTTAGATAATTGTGAGTAAGACAGATAATCGCTGCTGCTATTGCCGAAAGGACGCAGGAGAGGAAAGTCCGGGCTTCACAGGGCAGGATGCCGGTTAACGGCCGGTGGAGGTGACTCCCAGGAAAGTGCAACAGAAATAAAACCGCCTTTGAAAGGTAAGGATGAAATGGCAGTGTAAGAGACTACCGCTTTGGTGGTAACATCAAAGGTCAATGTAAACCCCATCTGAAGCAAGACTGAGCAGAAAGCATATGGTTGCCCGCCAGCTTTCGGGTAGGTCGCTTGAGCGTATTGGTAACAATACGCCTAGATAGATGATTATCCACGACATAACCCGGCTTACAGTCTTACTCACTTTGTAGAATTAAATGGAAATTACGATTTGTTTTACCAATTTGCAGAATTTATCACTTGCTTTTGATGCAATGATACCAACTTCTTCATCACTTAAAGGCTGTCCGGTAATTCCGGCAGCTTTATTTGTTATACAGCTGATGCCGCAAACCTGAAATCCACAGTGGACAGCTGCCATTGCTTCACAGGCTGTACTCATTCCCACAGCATCGGCGCCCAGAGTTTGGTATGCGCGAATTTCTGAAGGAGTTTCATAATTGGGACCTGTTGTCTGAAGAAAAACACCTTGTTTTAAATCCAAATGAATATCTGAAGCAATCTGCATAATTTTTTTTCTTAAATTTTTGTCATATACATCCGTCATATCCGGAAAACGGGTTCCCAGTTTTTTTATATTTTCTCCTATTAATGGTGATGGAATAAAACAGGAGATATGGTCTTTGATTAACATTAAATCCCCGACATTTAAATGTTCGCTAATCCCGCCTACGGCATTGGAGAGTATCAATTTTTGAGCGCCTAACATGCGCATTAATCTAATTGGAGCCACAACTTCATTCATAGTATAACCTTCATAGTAATGAAGGCGCCCCTGCATGGCTACAATGGGTACATCTTCAATATATCCGAAAATAAATTGTCCTTTATGCATTTCATTGGTAGTGACAGGAAAGTTATCAATATCAGAGTAGCTGATGGAATGTTTTATATCAATAAAATCACATAATCCATCTAATCCCGAGCCTAATACGATAGCAATTTTCGGGGAAAAGTGAATCCTTTCTCTTATGGCATTTAAGTAATCGCATAAATTCTTATATTCAGTGCTCATATAATCTCCAATCTTTTATAAAATAAACTTTTATATAATTATATCAGAAATATAAAATAATATATAGAATTTAAGTGTTAAAAAGATAAAAAACAGAAGTGATTCTCTTGAATAATTATACTGAATCGGGTATCATCTTAATAGCAAAAAAATGCACACAGAAATTTATAGAATAAAATACGAATGGAGGGTGAAATGAGACATTTAATTAGTCCATTGGATTTTACGGTAGAAGAATTGGATACACTTTTAAATCTTGCCGACGATATCGAAAAAAATCCTCAGAAATATAAAGAGAGTTGTAGAGGTAAGAAACTGGCTACTCTTTTTTATGAGCCAAGCACAAGAACAAGACTAAGTTTTGAGGCAGCGATGATGAATTTAGGCGGTAATGTATTGGGATTTTCCGAGGCAACATCAAGTTCCGCTTCGAAAGGAGAGAGCGTATCCGATACCATTCAGATTATCTCCTGTTATGCTGATATCTGTGCTATGCGGCATCCGAAAGAAGGAGCGGCGTTTGTGGCGGCAAGAAAATCAGGAATCCCTGTTATCAATGCGGGAGATGGAGGACATCAGCATCCAACACAGACATTGACTGATTTGCTTACGATTAAATCGTTAAAAGGGAGATTGGACAATATAACAATTGGACTTTGTGGTGATTTGAAATTTGGCAGAACGGTTCACTCATTAATCAATGCATTGTTAAGATATGAAAATGTTAAATTTGTTCTTATTTCACCAAGTGAGCTGAAAGTTCCGAAATATATCATAGAAAATATAGAAGCAGCGGGAGCAGAGTATGAGGAAGTGACAAAGCTTGAGGATGTAATCGGAACGCTTGATTTATTATATATGACAAGAGTTCAGCGCGAACGTTTTTTTAATGAGGAAGATTATATCCGTTTAAAAGACAGCTTTATATTGGACAAAAAGAAAATGTCCCTGGCAAAAGAGGATATGCTTGTACTGCATCCACTGCCAAGAGTAAATGAAATATCCGTAGAAGTAGATGACGACCCGAGGGCGGTTTATTTTCAACAGGCACAATATGGTGTATATGTCAGAATGGCACTTATTTTAACATTATTGGAGGTGGAAGTATAGATGCTGCATATAGATGAGATTACAAATGGATTTGTGTTGGACCATATTCAGGCGGGACGTGCCATGGCTATTTATCATTATCTTAATTTAGACGATTTGGACTGTCAGGTTGCTATTATAAAAAATGCCAGAAGTGGGAAAATGGGAACAAAAGATATTATAAAAGTGGAAGGTCCTTTAGATATTGTTGATTTTGACATTTTAGGCTTTATTGACCACAATATTACCGTAGACATCATTCGTGAAGGGAAATTAATAGAAAAGAGAGAGTTAAAACTTCCTGAAAAGATTGTGAATGTATTACACTGTAAGAATCCGAGATGTATTACATCCATTGAGCAGGAATTAGACCATATTTTTGTACTGACGGATAAAAAGAAAGGCTTTTACAGCTGTCAATATTGTGAAGAACAACAGGGAAAATTATGGGAAAAATTATAATACATATTTTGACAAAATATTCTGTTTGTATTGAAATCAAAACAATATATGGTATAATTTGAGAGTAAATATTCTATAATAAAATACAGGAGGAAGAAAGATATGTATTGTAATAGTTGTGGAAAAGAAATTGATGACAATGCAGTAGCATGCCCAAACTGTGGAGCTGCTACAAAGAACACAGCAGATAATAGTGCACCTGTAACAGATAATGGTGGATTTGGCTGGGGATTGTTGGGATGTTGTATCCCTTTGGTAGGTTTGATTTTATTCCTTGTCTGGAAAGATTCAAAACCTAAGACAGCAAAGGCTGCCGGTATTGGAGCATTAGTAAGTGTAGGTATTTCTGTTGTTTATTACATAATTATGATTGTAGCAGGAGTAAGTTTTGGAGCATTTTCAGCTTTAGGTATGTAATGTGAAAACATGGCTGTGTAAATGGCTTCCGATAGTATTTGGATGTCATCAGAGACCGGAACGTTCCTTTTTTGTGAAAGGAAAACAATTTCCCCTATGTGCCAGATGCACAGGGGAATTATTTGGAATTATATTGACTCCATTTTTATATTTTCTGCTTAGCAGATTACCGGTTTGGGTATTTTTTATAATGTTGATACCTCTTATAACAGATGGCATGATACAGGCGAGAACAAACTATGAAAGTGATAACATAAAGCGTGTTTTTACCGGATTATTTTTTGGAATTGGTCTGGCGATGTTGTTTATGTTATCCTCTCAATATTGTTTTGCAGTCGGATTCGATTATGGGAAAAACCTAATGAAATAATTTACATAATAAAAGGAGCAGTGACTGCTCCTTTTATTATACGTTGAAATCAGAGAAAAAAATTATTCCTCAGTAATTTCAGATTCTGTATTATCTTGTTCTAAATTAGATTCTTCTTTAGGCTCAACAACGACTTTTACTAAATCAATTCTTTTGTCGTCCATTTTAATAACAGTAAGCCGGCAGTTATCAATAGTGACACAATCTCCTTTATTTGGGAGTCGGTCCAGATGTTCAATAATAAGTCCGCCAAGCGACTCATAATCTTCAGAGTCAATATTGGTCTCCAGCTGATCATTAAAATCATCCAGATTAATTGAACCTTCAACGATATACTCGTGGTCACCAATTTGTCTTAAAACCTGTTCTTCTGCTTCGTCAAATTCATCATGGATATCACCGATGATTTCCTCCACAATATCCTCTAATGTAATGAGCCCTTCACATTGTCCGTATTCATCTAAGACGATACACATACCGGGTTCCTTATTCCTCATTTCAATCAGAAGGTCGTTCAGTTCTTCTTTTTCGTGAGTGTAATAAGGTTCACGCATAAGCTTTCTGATATCAAAAGTAGAATTATCAACCTCATTTATAATCATGTCTTTTATATTGATAATTCCTACAACATTATCGGTATCCTCCTTGTAGACTGGCATTCGAGTGTATTTATCTTCCTTTATTACGTCTAACAATTCGTTATAAGTAATATCAATAGGAACCATTGTAATGTCAATCTTTGGAATCATAATATCCTTTGCACATGTATCTCCAAAGTCAAATACGTTATTAATCATATCAAATTCATCTTCTTCAATGATTCCTTCTTCCTGACTCACACCAACTATGGTACGGAGTTCATCTTCTGTAATAGAAGCGGAATTTAAATTAATGTTGACACGGAATATTTTAAGCATAAAACTCGAAAATACATTTAAGACAAAAATAAAAGGTGTAAGAATTATCATAAAAAATCTTACATATTTTGCATATGCAAGAGCCATAGACTCTGCATGAATCGTAGCAATTGTCTTAGGAATTATTTCTCCGAAAATAATAATTGTAAGCGTGAGCAGACCGACACCGATACTCACAATCCAGCTTACATGAAAAACATTCTGCGTAAATATTGTTGTGAGAGACGAGGCTGCTATGTTGACAATATTATTGCCAATTAGAACCGTACTGAGCATTTTTCTGGAGTTTTCTAATACTTTATCCAGAATCACAGCTTTTTTATTACCGTCGTCAATCAACATTCTTAAACGTACTTTGTTGACTGTGGTAAGAGCAGTTTCGGCAGAAGAAAAAAATGCCGAGAATAATAATAAAATTAATAATATGCATAGCAAGGCTATGTCACTGGGTCCCATAAAGTTCTCCTTATAAAAAATATTCCAGGTTTTGCCTGTTAGCAATGATTGTACAAAAACATTATATTAAAGTCAAGAATCCGTAATAAAATATACGTTCAACAAATATAAATTATTATATAAAAATATTTAAATAGTAAGGGGAAAAGCCGGTTGGTAAAATCACCGGCAGGTAGAGTATGAAAAAAGTAATAATGACATTGTTGAAAGAAACATTGGCGGAAATGATAATAAGTGCAATATTACTGGCAGTGGTATCCTTTATTGTACTTAAAATTTCTCCATCTCTGTCTACAGTAAAAACTTTAATTCTTGTAATATATGGAATATCGTGTTTTTGCGGTGGGATTATTATGGGAAAAGTCATGGAAACAAAGAAATTCTTATGGGGAGCGCTTGCCGGAGTTGTCTATTTTGCAATTATTATAGCGGTAGCATTTATTGCAAAAGGAAATGTTTCAGCCGGAACTGTAGGAATTGTGTCGGGAATTATTGTATCAACCGGTGCCGGAACAATAGGAGGAATGATTAGCTGAAAAACCGATAAAGAAAACGTTTGAAAAAATAGTATATTGTGTTATAATAGCGTAAGAATTGTGCTTATTTTACATAAATTGCAATGGCACAAAAAAGATTTGGAGGATTACCATGAAACATATTAAGACATTAAATGCAAAAACATTAAAGGACACAATGAAAAAAGGTGGTTGTGGTGAATGTCAGACATCATGCCAGTCAGCATGTAAGACATCATGTACAGTAGGAAATCAGACTTGCGAAAACAAATAGGAAAATAGTATCACAGATTATTATAACAGAGCCGATTTTCGACTCTGTTATAATGCGTTAAAAAGGGAGGACATTACAGTGATTCATCAGTACAAAAGTAATGGATATAATATTGTAATGGATGTTAACAGTGGAGCAGTCCATGTTGTTGATGATGTTACATATGATGTCATTGCTTTATATGAGGAACTGGGAGCGGACGAAATAATAGCAAGGTTACATTCAACGTATAATGAAATGGAAATCACAGAGGCTATTGAGGAAGTAAACCAGTTAAAAGAAGATGGACAGCTGTTTACCCAGGATATTTATCAGCCATTTGTTGAAAAGTTTAAAGAGACGCGTCAGACCGTTGTAAAGGCTTTATGTCTTCATATCGCCCATGATTGTAACCTGGCATGTAAGTATTGTTTTGCAGAAGAAGGGGAGTATCATGGACGAAGAGAGCTGATGAGTTTTGAGGTCGGAAAGAAAGCACTTGATTTTCTTGTGGCAAATTCAGGAAACAGAGTGAATCTGGAGGTTGACTTTTTTGGTGGGGAGCCACTTATGAACTGGGATGTAGTGAAGCAGTTGGTAGAGTATGGCCGCTCATTGGAGGAAAAAAATAATAAAAAATTCAGATTTACTTTGACAACCAATGGGGTACTTCTCAATGATGAGATTATGGAATATCTGAATAAGGAGATGTCAAATGTTGTCTTAAGTCTTGATGGAAGAAAAGAAGTAAATGACAATATGAGACCTTTCCGGACAGGGAAAGGGAGCTATGATTTGATTGTTCCAAAGTTCCAAAAGCTTGCAGAAAGCCGTAATCAGACGGATTATTATGTGAGAGGTACATTTACGAGAGATAATCTTGATTTCTCAGAGGACGTAAAACATTTTGCCGATTTGGGATTTAAGCAGATGTCGATTGAGCCTGTCGTGGGTCCGGAAGAAGACCCGTATTCCATAAGGGAAGAAGATTTGCCTGTAATTATGGAAGAGTACGATAAGCTGGCTCTTGAGTACATAAAAAGGGAAAAAGAAGGAAAGGGCTTTAATTTTTTCCATTTTATGATTGATTTAAACCAGGGACCGTGTGTTTACAAGCGATTGTCAGGATGTGGTTCCGGTACAGAATATCTTGCTGTTACACCATGGGGAGATTTTTATCCATGTCATCAGTTTGTCGGAAACGAAGAGTTTCTGATGGGTAATGTTTCTGATGGTATTGTCAGGGAGGACTTGATTACAAAGTTTAGTAATTGCAACGTGTATTCAAAAGAAAAATGCAAAAACTGCTTCGCGAGATTTTACTGCAGCGGAGGTTGTGCTGCAAATTCATATAATTTTCATGGCACAATTAATGATGCTTATGATATTGGATGTGAAATGCAGAAAAAAAGGGTGGAATGCTCAATAATGATAAAAGCGGCATTGGCAGATGCCGACTAGTAGGAAAGAGGTTATAAGATGAAAATTAGAATGAACAAAACAAAGGGAATGATATTCTTTATACTTTCTCTTGCCGTAATGGCATTTGCCGGTTACGTTATTATGTTTGGCATAGGGGACCGTGGACAGGCTAAGTATATTACACAGGGTCTCGACCTTAAAGGTGGCGTAAGTATCACATACCAGGTAGCAAAAGAAGATAGAAATAAGTTAGACAGCAATACTTTAGAAGCTACAAGAGGAAAACTGGAAAAGAGAATCCATAATTTTAGTACAGAGGCTACAGCATATAAACAGGGCGATGATAGAATTACAGTTGAAATTCCCGGCGCTTATGATGCAGATAAAGTTCTCGAAGAGTTAGGAAAACCGGGTTCACTTTATTTCTGTACAAAGGCAGATTCAGAACCAACGAAAGAACAGTTGGAAAATAAAGAATATATTCAGTTGAAAGATACGCCAAACGGACAGCATGATGGATATTATCAGGTATGGCTTACCGGAGAGAGCGTTTCAGATGCAGTTGGACAGGCCAGAACAAATGAAAATACAGGTAAGATTGAAAACGTAGTTTCACTTCAGTTTAACAGTGAGGGTACTACAGCTTTTGGTGATATGACATCACAGCATGTCAACGATACCTCCTATATTATTTATGACGGTGAGGTTTTAAGCTATCCGACAATCAATCAGGCAATTACAGGTGGACAGGCTGAAATTTCAGGAAATTTCACTCTCGAAGATGCACAGACATTGGCTTCCAACATCAAGATTGGTTCTCTTGATCTTTCATTGGATGAATTAAGCCATAGTGTACAGAGTGCACAGTTAGGTAATGATGCATTATCAAAGAGTATTAAAGCCGGTATTATCGGTTTTATCATTATAATTATTTTCCTGTTAATTGTTTACAGACTTCCGGGTCTTGCAGCAGGTTTTGCTTTATTCTCATATTTGGAATTAATGCTTCTCGCATTAAATGGATTTGATTTGACATTAACACTTCCGGGTATCGCGGGTATTATCCTGAATATAGGTATGGCGGTTGACGCTAACGTTATTATATATGCCCGTATTAGAGAAGAGATAGCGGCAGGAAAGACAGTAAAGAGTGCTATTAAGATAGGATTTAAGAAAGCCACATCAGCGATTGTCGATGGAAATATTACAACATTGATTGCGGCGTTAGTTCTTCTCTGGAGAGGTTCAGGAACCGTTCAGGGATTTGCAATGACTCTTGCAATTGGTATTTTTATCCAATTATTTACCTCACTTGTTATTTCAAGAGGTTTAGTATGGATGTTATATTATATGGGATTCCAGAATCCTGTATTCTACGGTAAAGAAAAAGTTAAAAAGACAATCAAGTTTGTAGAAAGAAAAACAATTTGTTTCGCTATTTCTATTTTGATTATTGTAGTAGGTCTTGGTTCAATTATTGTTAATTCTGCAAAGGGAGACGGAGCATTTAACTTAAGTATCGAATTTAAGGGCGGTTCTTCTGTAAGCGTACAGTTTGATAAGGATTATACAATTGATGAGTTTAATGATGAAATTAAACCGGAAATAGAAAAGTTACTTGGAACAACAGATGTTCAGGGACAGAAAGATACAGCTACAAAGGGATTATTCTCAATTAAGACAAAGAAGTTAGAAGGAGAAGAAATGACTAACTTTAAGAAGCTTTTAATTGATAAATACCAGGCTGTTGATGATAAACAGAATTTTAATGATACAGAAATTTCAGATACGATTAGTTCGGAAATGAGAAGAGATGCTGTTGTTGCTACAATTATTGCGACAATCTTCATGTTGATTTATATCTGGTTCAGATTTAAGAACGTACATTTTGCCCTTGCTGCTGTTATTGCATTGGTTCATGACGTACTTATCGTTGTCGGTTTCTATTCATTGTCAAGGGTAACAGTAGGTACTACATTTATTGCCTGCCTTCTTACAATCGTAGGTTACTCAATTAATGCTACAATCGTTATTTTCGACAGAATCAGAGAAAATAAGGCTGTAATGAAGCGTGGCGAGACAATGATTGAAAAGATTGACCAGAGTATTACACAGACTCTCACAAGAAGTATTTACACTTCATTAACGACATTTATCATGGTATTTATGATATATGTAATGGGTGTATCATCAATCAGAGAATTCACATTGCCATTAATGGTAGGTATCGTTGCAGGTGCTTATTCATCAGTATTTATTACAGGTGCATTATGGTATGTAATGAAAGGTAAGAAATACGATAAATAGTTAAAGTTTTAGAAACGGTATCACCTATCGGGTGATACCGTTTTTGTGATTGTAATTATAAAGGATATAATTATGAGAGAAAAATGGTTTTTGCAGACAAAACGTGCAGATTTCAATAGAATAGCGGAAAAATATAAGGTTAGTCCTGTGATTGCAAGAATAATACGAAACAGAGACATTATAGAAGATAAAGATATCTATGAATATTTGAATGCCGATATATCTCATATAGGTTCGCCGTGGCTTTTTAAGGATATGGATAAGGCAGTAGATATCTTGAGAATAAAAATAAGCCAGGGAAATAAAATAAGAATTATATGTGATTATGATGTTGATGGCATTACGTCGGGCTATATTCTTCTAAGAGCTTTAAGAGAGAGAGGAGCATATATCGATATTGTTGTTCCTCATCGTATAGAGGATGGGTATGGTATCAATGAAAAGCTGATAAAAAAGGCATTTGATGATGATGTGGACACGATTCTCACATGTGATAACGGAATTGCCGCATATCATCAGATTCAATATGCGAAAAACCTCGGAATGACAGTGATTGTGACAGACCATCATGAGGTACCTTTTGAGGAGCAGGAGGGAATGAAAAAGTATTTGATACCGAATGCAGATGCAATAATTAATCACAAACAACAGGATTGCAGCTATCCGTTTAAAGAATTATGTGGAGCAATGGTGGCTTATCAGCTGATTTCAGCACTTTATGAATCTATGGGAGTGGGAAATAATGAAGTGAGGAAGTTTCTGCCTTATGCTGCAATCGGAACGGTGTGTGATGTTGTAGAATTAAAGGGAGAAAATAGAACGGTTGTTAAATTGGGGATGGAAGAGTTAAAGCACTCTAAAGATATTGGTATAAATACTTTGATTGAAGAATGTAAATTAGATAAGAATCATCTAAATTCCTTTCATTTTGGGTTTATTATAGGACCATGCTTAAATGCCAGCGGAAGATTGGACACAGCAAAATGTGCCATTGAATTATTAGACTGTCAGGATAGTGTGAAAGCAGAGCGATATGCGAAAAAGCTTGTGGAATTAAATGCAGAGCGTAAAGCTATGACAGATAAAGGGGCAAAAGAAGCAATTCAAATTGCTAAGGATTTAGAGGATAAAGTGCTAGTTATCTATCTTAAAAACTGCCACGAGAGCATTGCGGGAATTATTGCAGGAAGAGTGCGGGAACAATATAATAAGCCGACTTTTATATTAACGGATGCAGAGCAGGGGGTGAAAGGTTCAGGACGTTCCATTGAAGAGTATGATATGTATGCTGAACTGACAAAGGTGAAAGATATACTCTCAAAATTTGGCGGTCATAAAATGGCAGCCGGAATATCATTAGAGAGGGAAAATATAGAGTTATTGAGAAAAAAACTCAATGAAAATTGTAATTTATCGGAAGAAGATTTATATTTAAAAGTGTGGATTGACATGCAGCTTCCGTTAGAATATGTTACAATGGATTTTGTAAAACAATTAGATGTTATAAAACCATATGGAAAAGGAAATGAGAAACCGGTATTTGCCGAAAAAAAGTTAAAGCTTATAAAATTGCAGATTGCAGGGAAAAACAATAACGTGTTAAAAATGGTTTTGGAAAACAGTAATCATTACCGAATGACTGCCGTAAAGTTTAATAGTGCGCAAAATTTTATGACATATATGAGAGAAATGTTTGGAGAGGAAGAAATCAATAAAGCGTTACAGGGAATAAAAAATAATATTGAATTTATGGTTACATATTATCCTGAAATCAATGAATATCATGGAAGAACCAATTTACAGATTGTTATAGACAGATTTTGTTAAGAAAAGTCTGGTATTTTTAATGAACAAATCTGAGAAAAAAATATATATTATTTAAAGGAGATGATAAAATGCATGAAGTAGAAAAGTACATAAGGAGTATACCTGATTTTCCGGAACCGGGTATTATATTTAGAGACATCACAACAGTTATGCAGGATGCTGAGGGTTTTAAAATAGCAATTGATGCTATGGTAGAGAAAATAAAAGATTTAGATTTTGACCTGGTAGTGGGATTAGAAGCGAGAGGATTTGCCTTTGGAACTCCGATTGCATATGCTGTAAATAAGGGATTTATACCTGTCAGAAAAAAAGGAAAGCTGCCATGTGAAACTATCTCCCAAAAATACGATTTAGAGTATGGTTCCGCTGAGATTGAAATGCATGTGGATGCGATTTCTCCGGGACAGAAAGTTGTCATTGCGGATGATTTGATTGCCACAGGAGGTACTGTAAAGGCTGCAATCGACTTGGTTGAAAAATTAGGAGGAGAGGTAGCAGGCTGCGTCTTCCTGATGGAGTTGGCAGGACTTGAAGGAAGAAAGAAACTTGAAGGTTATAGAGTAGATGCCGTTGTAACATATGAAGGGAAATAATATGAACGACGTAAAGATTGAGAATCATGGTGTCATTCCAAAGGAGCAGGAACAGGCGACTCCGGAGGAGCTGTATGCCAGACTGATAGAAAAAATTAAACATTATCATCCCTCGGCAGATGAGTTGCAGATGATAGAAAAAGCATATAATTTTGCAAAATCATCTCATGGGGTGCAGAAGCGCAAATCGGGTGAGCCTTATATTATCCACCCGCTTCACACAGCATTAATTTTAGCCGATTTAGAGTTGGATAAAGAGTCTATTATGGCGGGACTTCTTCATGATGTGATGGAAGACACTGCCGCTACGAGAGAGGTAATGGTGCGTGAATTTGGTGAGGAAGTAACAGATTTAGTAGATGGTGTTACAAAGCTGACGCAATTAGATTATGATGCTGACAAGGTAGAAGAACAGGCGGAAAACCTGAGAAAGATGTTTCTTGCTATGGCAAAGGATATCAGGGTTATTCTTATAAAGCTTGCAGACAGGCTTCACAATATGCGTACATTACAGTATATGACGCTTGAAAAACAAAAGGAAAAATCAAGAGAGACGATGGATATATATGCTCCGATTGCTGACAGACTTGGTATTTCTAAAATTAAGATAGAGTTAGATGACTTGGCACTCAGATATTTAGAGCACGATAAGTATAATGAATTGGTTGCAGGTGTTCACGAGAGGTTAGAGCATAGAGAAGAATTTATGAGCAATCTGATTGCCGAAGTGGCGGGGCATATCGAAAAGGCGGGAATAAAAGCTACAATAGATGGTCGTGTAAAGCATTATTTTAGTATATATAAGAAAATGACAATGCAGAATAAAACATTGGACCAGATTTATGATGTATTTGCGGTTCGAATTATTGTGGATAGTGTCATGGAATGTTATGGTGCGCTTGGAATCATACATGAAAAATATACGCCGGTTCCCGGAAGATTTAAGGATTATATTGCCATGCCAAAGCAAAATATGTATCAGTCTCTGCACACCACATTGATTGGTCCGAATGGTCAGCCTTTTGAAATTCAAATCAGGACATTTGAGATGCATAAGACTGCGGAATATGGTATTGCCGCGCACTGGAAGTATAAGGAGAATATTACCGGTGACAGTGATAATGAAGAACAAAAAATCAGCTGGCTCAGACAGATTCTGGAATGGCAGAGAGATTTGTCTGATAATAGAGAGTTTTTGAATCTATTAAAAGATGATTTAAATATGTTTTCAGAGAGAGTTTACTGTTTTACCCCAAATGGAGATGTGAAAAATCTGCCAAACGGTTCTACGCCGATTGATTTTGCGTATAACATTCACAGTGCGGTAGGAAATAAGATGGTTGGAGCCAGAGTAAATGGAAAGATGGTCAATATTGACTATAAAATCCAAAATGGTGACAGAGTGGAGGTTATTACTTCAAATAACTCTACAGGTCCGAGTATGGACTGGTTGAAAATTGTTCAGAGTACACAGGCAAAAAATAAGATTAATCAGTGGTTTAAACAGCAGAATAAGGAAGAAAATATCCTTAAAGGGCGTGAACTTCTTGACAAATATTGTAAGTCAAAGAACATTGTTATGTCTGATATATTGAAACCGGAATACATGGAAAGGGTAAGGCTGAAATATAGTTACAAGGAATGGGATTCTCTTGTGGCATCGATTGGTCATGGAGGCTTAAAAGAAGGACAGATTGTCAATAAGTTAGTGGATGAGTACAATAAGGACCATAAGGTCGAGATGACAGATGAAGATGTATTAAATGAAGCAAATTCCTCGAAGCCGCAAAATAGAAAAAACACGTCGAAAAGTGGTATTATTGTTGAGGGAATGGATGATGTGGCAGTGCGGTTTTCCAAATGCTGTAGTCCGGTTCCGGGAGATGAGATTGTAGGCTTTGTTACAAGAGGACGTGGGGTTTCCATTCATAGAACAGACTGTGTTAATATCATGAATTTACCTGATATTGAGAGGGGAAGACTGATTGAGGCAAGCTGGGCTGCGGATGAATCTGAGCAGGATGGAAAATATATGACGGAAATTGTTATTTATGCCCATAACCGCGTAGGTATTCTCACAGATTTATCTAAAATATTTACAGAAAAAAATATTGATGTAAACAGCATCAACAGCAGAACAAGCAAAGCGGATATTGCTACAATTGCTATGACTTTTGCAATTCAGGGAACAGAAGAGTTAAATAGTCTGATTGCAAAAATCAGAACTATTGATTGCATTATAGATATTGAAAGAACGAGTAGTTAACAAATAGGTGGTAAAAAAGATATGGCAGAAATTATGATAAGAAGCGTGCTGGTAAGTGAATGTTATACGAATTGTTATATTTGTATGAATCAGGAGACAAAGGAAGGGTTTATCGTGGACCCGGGAGCAGATGAATTGAAGATATCTGCTAATATCAGCAGGCTGGAAATGATACCAAAAGCGATATTGCTGACACATGGTCATTTTGACCATGTTGAAGCAGTGGAAGGATTGAAAAATAGATATGATATTCCGGTTATTGTGGGTGAAAAGGAAGACAGACTGCTTTTAGATAAGCGAATGAATTTATCAGCTATGTTTGGAAATCCACTGCAGGTTTGTGCAGATAAATTTTTGTCTGACGGTGAGAAAATTACAGTTGCCGGATTCAAAATTCAATACATCCATACCCCCGGACATACACCGGGAAGCGGCTGTTATTATTTAGCTGACAATGAAGTTTTATTTAGCGGCGACACTCTATTTCAGGCGAGCAGAGGAAGAACTGATTTTCCGGGAGGCAGTGAGGCTGCAATTTTAAATTCAATAAAAAACAAGCTGTTGACATTGCCGGGAGATACCGAGGTGTATCCGGGACATATGGAGATTACAACAATTGACAGCGAAAAGGTATACTATTAATGATTGATATAAGGATAAATCCGAGACAATTTGAATACGATATACAGTCTATGGTACAGGCTTTTTATATGGGACATTTATTCAAAATAAATGGTCTGGTAGAACATCCATATAGAGTAATAGAAGTGGAATTTTTGGAGCAGACGATATGTGCCAGACTGTATGGAATGAATCAAAAGCTTTTTGAAGGGCAGACTGCGTGTGACTTATCTGATAGGAGAAACACAAAAAATGCCTTAAAAAAGCTTTTGTATTGTTTGATGGTAAAAGATACCGGCACAGAGCTTCCGTGGGGAAATCTGACAGGAATCCGTCCGGCAAAAATTCCCGGAATACTTATGGAAGAGGGATATATAGAGGACGAAATTAGAAAAATAATGAAAGATACCTATATGATATCAGACGAGAAACTTAATTTAGCGCTGGACGTTTCTAAGATGGAGAAAAAAGTTCTTGAAAATATCCATTATAGAGATGGATATAGTTTGTATGTTGGGATTCCTTTTTGTCCAACTACATGTCTGTATTGTTCTTTTACATCCTATCCGATAACGGTATTTAAGAAAAAAACGGATGCGTATGTAGAGGCTGTGATGCGGGAAATTGAGTTCTTGGGAAAGAAAATGTCAAATAGGGAGTTGAACACGGTATATATCGGTGGGGGAACACCGACTACACTTGAGCCTGTTCAGTTAGAGAAGCTCATTAAGGCGTTAAAAATAAATTTTGACTTTTCCACAGTGAAGGAATTTACAGTGGAGGCCGGCAGACCCGACAGCATTACAGAGGAAAAGTTATATACTTTGAGGAAACTTGGAGTATCCAGAATATCTATCAATCCTCAGACAATGAATCAGAGCACATTAGATTTGATAGGCAGACGACACACGGTAGAACAGGTAAAAGATGCCTTCTATCTTGCCAGAAAAATCGGATTTGACAATATTAATATGGATTTCATAGTGGGTCTCCCACAGGAAAAAATAGAAGATGTAAAGCACTCAATGGAGGAGGCTTTGAAACTGAATCCAGATAGTATTACGATACATTCTCTGGCATTAAAAAGAGCATCCCGGTTGAATATTGAAAGTGATTCCTATGCACATATGACTATGGAAAATAGCAATGAGATGATGAATTTGACGGCAGAGTATGCAAAGAAAATGAAAATGCGGCCTTACTATCTTTATCGCCAGAAAAATATGACAGGAAACCAGGAGAATGTAGGGTATGCAAAAGAGGGATGCGAAGGCATATATAATATACTGATGATGGGAGATTATCAAGATGTGTGGGCAGTCGGTGCGGGAGCTGTGACAAAACTGTTGTCTAAGGATAGAAAAGAAGCAAAAAGGATAGATACGGTAAAAGATGTGAATCAGTATATAGAGCGCATTGATGAGATGATAGAGAGAAAAAATAAGAGCAGTATCAATTCATGAATTATACTTGTCTAATTGGAAATTTAATAGTAAAATTATAGGGCTTAATAATCAGAGAGGAGCAAAAAGATGGCATTGAGTAAAAAGCCGGTGACAGGAATGAAAGATATCCTTCCGGAGGAAATGAAAATTAGAAATTATGTGCAGAATGTAATAAAAGATACATACAAGGCTTTTGGGTTTACGCAGATGGAAACCCCTTGTGTTGAAAATATTTCAAACTTAACAAATAAGCAGGGGGGCGAAAATGAAAAGCTGATATTTAAAATATTAAAGAGAGGTGAAAAGTTAAATCTGGAAACTGCAAAAGAGGAGATGGATGTTGTGGATAACGGTCTAAGATATGATTTGACAGTACCTCTTGTAAGATATTATTCCAAAAATGCAAACGAACTGCCTTCTCCGTTTAAGGCATTGCAGATGGGAAATGTCTGGAGAGCCGACAGACCGCAGCGTGGAAGGTATCGTCAGTTTATGCAGTGCGATATTGATATTTTAGGTGATTCCAGTAATTTAGCAGAGATTGAATTAATTTTGGCTACAACCACAACACTTGGAAAATTAGGTTTTAAAAACTTTCAGATTAGAATTAATGAGAGAAGAATTTTGAAAGCTATGGCGGCTTACAGTGGTTTTCCGGAGAAAAGCTTTGACAGTGTATTTATTATTCTGGATAAGATGGATAAAATCGGTTTAGAGGGTGTAAAAGAAGAGCTCATTAAATATGGTTTTGCTGAGGAGGCAGTAGAGAAATATACGAATCTTTTTGCAGAAATAGAGAGACAGGAGAATCCAATCGCATATCTTGCAGATAAGCTCGGTGATTTTATGGGAGATGATGTGAGACAGTGGATGGATGAAATTATAGAAAGCGTTAAGGCAACAAAGTCTTCTGATTTTGAAATTATATTTGACCCGACACTTGTGCGGGGAATGTCTTACTATACGGGAACCATTTTTGAGATTGCGATTCCTGAGTTTGGCGGCAGCTGTGGTGGAGGAGGCCGTTATGATAAGATGGTAGGAAAGTTTACGGGACATGATGTTCCGGCGTGTGGTTTTTCTATTGGATTTGAGAGAATTGTTCTCTTACTTATGGAGCAGGGCTTTAAAATTCCGGAAGATTATGATAAGGTTGCTTTTCTGATTGAAAAAGGTGTAAAGGGTCAAGCGCTCTGTGATGTGATTGCGCAGGCGCAGGAAGAAAGAAAAAATGGAACGCAGGTGCTTGTTACACGAATGAATAAGAATAAAAAATTTCAGAAGGAGCAGTTAAATGCTCAGGGATATGAGAATTTTAAGGAATTTTATAAGAATCCACTGAAATAGTATAGATTAGGAGGAAGTTGCAAAATGGCAGAATCAATGCAGGGGCTTCACAGGAGCCATAGATGTACGGAAATTAGTAATAAAAATATTGGAGAATCTGTTACTGTTATGGGATGGGTTCAGAAGAGAAGAAATTTAGGGAGCCTTATTTTTATCGATTTGAGAGACCGTTCCGGAATTTTACAATTGGTTTTCGATGAAAATGATGGTGAAGTTTTTGAGAAAGCAAAACAGCTTAGAAGTGAATATGTGATTGCCGTAGAGGGAAAAGTAAGGAAACGTGATGGAGCAATCAATGAAGATTTGAAGACAGGTGATATTGAAGTTACTGTTGATACATTGCGCATCCTGTCAGAATCTGATACACCACCTTTTCCGATTGAGGAAGATGCGAATACGAGAGAAGAATTGAGACTGAAATATAGATATCTGGATTTGAGGAAGCCACACCTTCAAAAGAATTTAAAGCTTCGCAGTGATGCAACTACTTTTATCAGAAAATTTATGTCACAGGAAGGTTTCTTAGAAATTGAGACACCTACATTATGTAAGAGTACACCGGAGGGTGCGAGAGATTATCTGGTACCGAGCCGTGTTCATCTGGGTGAATTTTATGCTTTACCGCAGTCCCCTCAGTTATTTAAACAGCTTTTAATGTGCTCAGGATATGACAGATATATTCAGATTGCAAGGTGTTATAGAGATGAAGATTTAAGAGCAGACAGACAGCCTGAATTTACTCAGGTGGATATGGAATTATCTTTTGTGGATATCGATGATGTGATTGATGTCAATGAAAGATTATTGCAGGCAATGTTTCGAGAGATATTAGGAGTGGATGTTGTACTTCCAATGCCTCGAATGACATGGCAGGAAGCAATGGACAGATATGGTTCCGATAAGCCTGACACACGTTTTGGAATGGAGTTGGTTGATGTTACAGATGTGGTAAAAGGCTGTGGATTTGGCGTATTTACAGGTGCTATCGAAAATGGCGGTACGGTTCGTGGTATTAATGTAAAAGGCCAGGGACAGATGCCGAGAAAGAAGATTGATAAACTTGTGGAGTCTGCAAAAGGAAATGGAGCGAAGGGACTTGCATATCTTTGTATCAATGAAGACGGGACATATAAATCATCCTTTGCTAAATTTATGACAGAAGAAGAATTGGAAAATTTAGTCCGGATTATGGATGGAGAAGCCGGAGATTTGTTGTTGTTTGCAGCAGATAGAAATAAGATTGTATGGAATGTTTTAGGAGCTCTCAGACTAGAACTGGGTGAACAGTTAGAACTTATTGATAAGAGCAAATTTAATTTCTTATGGGTTGTAGAATTTCCACAATTTGAGTGGTCAGATGAACAGGAAAGATTTATTGCAATGCATCATCCGTTTACAATGCCTATGGAGGAGGATATTCCATATCTTGACTCAGATTTAGGAAAGGTTAGAGCGAAAGCGTACGATATCGTTTTGAACGGTTCGGAAATCGGTGGAGGAAGTGTGAGAATACATCAGGCGGATATTCAGGAAAAAATGTTTGAAGCTTTAGGGTTTACGCCGGAAGAAGCACATGAGCAGTTTGGTTTCCTGTTAGATGCTTTTAAGTATGGAGTCCCACCACATGCAGGGCTTGCTTATGGACTTGACAGACTTATTATGCATATGGCAGGGGAGGACAACATTCGTGAAGTGATTGCATTTCCTAAAGTAAAAGATGCATCATGTCTCATGACATCGGCACCGAGTATTGTGGACAATAAACAGCTGGAAGAACTGGCGCTTTCTATTCAAAAAAGTGAGTAATAATTTGGTTAGAGTATTATAGAACAATCCCCAGAATGCGGCTGACGCCGTTTCTGGGGATTTATATATGTGCTGACATATCAAATTGTCTGATAGCAGCATTGAAATGATTCGTTATTTAATCATCAAATCCAACGATAATGTTATTCCAATTATAATCTACTTTTTTATAATCTGCATTTACTACTTTTAGTATGTCATTGTAAAGATATTCATGTGAGAATACGTTAGGCATACGCATTTCATCGTAAAGGTTTTGTGCAACTTTGTAGATTGAGTAATCTGCAACATTACTGTAAACAACAGAACCATCAGCAAGAATTGCATATGTTCTTACTTTATAGTTTGCATTATATGCAGCTGCAGTAGTACCATTATCCGTCATTGTTCTGACAAAATATGTTGCCGTATCGGATAAACCAAATTTTTTGTTTACGATACCGGCAGTGGTAGCTTCATAGCTGGCGACAAACTGGTTGTCTGAATTTAGTATCATATCTCTCTCTGAAACTCCCATATCTGCATATCCATAAATATTTCCAAAACGGACAACTTTTTGACCATTTATTGTTGGTTCTACCGAAGATATAACTCGAAATCCTTTTAACAGTGCACTGATTTGATATCCCTCGACTTTAACCTGGTCGCTGATAGTAATAGGATTGAGAGATTCCTCGTCTTCATCCATTAATGTGACCTCAATATAGTCTATATTGGCGCCGCCGGTTCCATGTGTAACAGTGATTGTATTATCTGTTCCGGGATTTAGCGTAACAGTAATATTGGCTGTTCCATTAAAGTTATTCCAGTCATTGGTCGACAAGAGATTCAGCAGGGAATAATCTGTTTCATTTACAGTAAGCCTTACTTTTGACAAATTATCATTTGATGCATAATGGATAAGAATATTTCCACGTCCGCCTTTTCCACCGTTAACGTTGCTTTATCTGCCTTAAACTGACGTCGTACTTCCTCTATCATCTTATTTGCTGCCATTTTCGCCCTGAACAAGACACCCATCTCTGCTTTTCCCAACTC
>NZ_CALGRE010000044.1 GCF_937958975.1 uncultured Eubacterium sp.
TATGTGACTGGAGTTCTGACGTGTGCTCTTCCGATCTTAAGTGATATTATTAATATAAAAATTGAAGGAATAGAAGAAGGTGTAGATGAAAAACTATTGTATATTGCTTTAGATTATATAGATAAAAATCTTGATGTTGATATTATAAATATGAGTTTAGGAACAAATATGGTGCAATCGACAAAATGTTGGAGAGAAATATGTGATAAATTGATAAATAAAGGTGTAATAATTGTTTCAGCATTTGATAATACAGGGTCAATTGCATATCCGGCAGCATTAGAAAATGTTATAGGTGTTACAAACAGCCCACTTTGTAAGAAGAAGAATGAATTTGTCTTTTTTTATGATAAGATGGTAAATATTGGTGCTATGGGAAACGTACAAAGGGTTGCATGGAAAAATCCTAAATTTATAATGAATGCTGGAAACAGTTTTGCTTGTGCTTACGTCACCAAGCAATGCATAAGCTATATGCACAATAAAGAAATGACAATTAATGAACTTTTAGATAGTTTTAAAAGAGACGCAATAAGTGTATTTGATTATAAGACTGAGATAAAAAGGCAAGGTTTTATTCCCCGAAAAGCAGTGTTGTTTCCTTTTAATAAGGAAATGCATAGTTTGGTACGATTTTATAAAAAACTGAATTTTGAAATCATTGATGTGTATGATACTAAATATTCTGGAAGGGTAGGAAGTAATATAAAAAAATTATTAAGAGATGATGAAGTCCTTGATAAAAACATAAAAGATATAGAATCTATCGATTTTGCTTCGTTTGATACTTTGATTCTGGGACATACAGAGGAATTAAGTTTAAATGTAAATAAAAACATAGACGAGTATAAAACTGAATTAGTGAAAAAAACTTATTATCATCAAAAAAATATATATTCTTTTGATGATATAGGGCCCTTTTTAGAAAAAAATAATATTGTAGATAATGAAAAAATATTTTGGCCTTCCGTTAAGAAAGAAAATATACCAATATGTATTTATGGTAAATTATTTAGGAATTCTAAACCAGTATTAGGAGTATTTGGGACTAGTTCAAAACAAGGAAAATTTACCCTTCAGCTTTATCTTCGGTACTTATTAATTGAAAGAGGATATAAGGTGGGGCAAATGGGAACTGAGCCTTCAGCGTTGTTATTTGGAATGGACGAGGTATACCCTATGGGGTATAATAGTTCTGTTGAAATAAAAGAAATAGAATCAATAGCATATTTGAATTACAAAATGCATGAAATATCTGATAAGGATAATGAAATTGTCATTGTTGGCTCACAATCAGGTACAGTTCCATATGATGTTGGAAATTTAGAAATGTTTAATATTTCACAGTATATGTTTATTCAGGGAACTTTACCGGATACAGTAATATTATGTGTAAATACATTTGATGAAATGGAGTTTATTACTAGGACAATTCAGTTTATTAATGCCTCGGTTCAAGCTGAAATTATAGCTGTTGTTATTTTCCCAATGGCATTGCGAAACAAACAATTGGGAGTTTATGGTGGTATGGTACAAATGAAAGAAGAACAACTTAAGAATAAAAAAGAAGAAATTAGTAGAATAACAAATGTTCCTTCATTTATTCTAGGAAATATGGATGAAATGAACAAATTGGTTGATGCTATTATTAAATATTATAGTTAGTTATAAATATTAATATGGTTAAATAAATGTTACAAAATTATAGTATAAGGAAATAATATAAATGAATGAAGAAAAAATATTACATAAGGAATATGGATTGATAAGTAACTTAAAATATATTGTATCCGAGGAATATAGAACAGATAAAATTCTTATTGTATTTACAATATTGGGATTTGTACTAAGTCCATTTTTGCATTATTTATGGGGATTTATTACAAAATATGTAATAGATATAATAACATATACTGAAAGAGTGGATAAGTTAGCACTTACAATAATAGTTGGTTCGATAGGATATTTTCTTATTAATAGTATACTATCCATAGTAGATACAGAAAAAAACTGGAGACTAACTACTGTGCGCTTTGTTTTTTTACTAAAGAAAAATAGAAAAGTAATGAGTATAAAATACGAGCTTTTGGAAAATCCATTGGTTCTTGATTGCCATTATAAAGCTATGAATGCTACATCAAATAATAATGATGGAATAGAAGGGTTGATGAGAAAATTTATGGATTTTATATCCATAATTTCTGTTGTAGTGGTTGGACTTATTATTTTAGGAAATCTAAATGTAATCATTGTGATAGTTATAACTGTATTAGCAGGGGTAAATTTTTATATTAAAAATAAAACGAATGAATTATGTAAGAAAAAAATATGGGATCCAATGTCTAATACCTGGAGAAAAGTAGAGTATTTGAAAAATGTTACATCTGATTTTAGTTATGCAAAGGATATTAGGCTACAAGGTTTGCAAGACTTTATGTTGAAAAAATTTCACGAAGTAAATAATATGGTATTTACTAGTCATAAAAAAAATAGAACATATTGGCTTGTAGCAAATGAAATTGGAAATATTATGTGGGGTGTTGTGCAAGTAATGCTTTATGCATGGCTTATTTATTCAGTTATATATAAATCAATGCCGATAGGAAATTTCTCATTATACTTGACATCGTCTGCAACTTTTTTTACATATGTAACTTACTTGTTTGGAGGTGTAGATGAAATGCTACATTTATCTAGAGGTGTTGATGATTTTAGAACCTTTATGGATATAGAAGAATTGATAGGGGAATCCGAGGAAATTGGTGACAGTGAGATTCCAAAATCAGACGGATATGAAATAGTATTTGAAAACGTATCTTTTAAATATCCTGGAGCAGATAAATATGCTCTTGAAAATATTAATTTAAAAATAAAGCAAGGAGAACGTATTGCAATTGTAGGATTAAATGGAGCAGGAAAAACAACATTTATTAGCCTTTTGATGAGATTATATGAACCTTCAAAGGGACGAATTTTATTAAATAATGTAGATATAAGAAAATTTAGTAGAAAAGATTATTATAGTATTTTTTCGCCAGTGTTTCAAAATGTAAATTTATATGCATTTCCGTTATATTCTAATATATCAATGAAAGATGAGGAAAATACTGACAAGAATAAGGTGCAAGAAGTTATAAATCAAACAGGATTGCATGAAAAAATAAATCAGCTTAATAAAGGAATTGATACTGAGATACTCAAAGTGATTTATGAGGATGGTGTGGATTTATCTGGTGGTGAAAAACAAAAGCTGGCACTTTCAAGAGCATTGTATAAAAATGGAGAATTTGTAGTTTTAGATGAACCTACAGCAGCTTTGGATGCAATTGCTGAAGCAAAGCTATATGAAGATTTTGACAAACTTATTGGGAAAAGGTCTGCTGTATATATCAGTCACAGACTTAGTTCGACAAAATTTTGTTCAAATATAGTGATGTTTGAAAATGGACATATTATTGAAAGTGGTACACATGATGAACTGGTGAAAAAAAGGGGAAAATATGAAGAAATATTTAAACTTCAAGCCCAATATTATATGAAAGAAAATAACGGATTACATATGGAGGCAGAAAATGCTAAAAAAAAATATACAGATAATTAATTGTACTATCAGAAAAATGTTTTTGATTGCTAGAAAAGAGGAAAAGATAGTATTTGTATTGTATGTCTTAAGGTTTTTTTGCGATTTACTATTAAAAATCAAAACAATCGTTATACCTAAATTTATCATAGATGAATTAATATTAATACAAGAAGGTGCTGAGATAAATAGTCATTTAAATAATGTGATTATTTATGTGTTAATTATAGTGGGTTCGGAATTAGTTGCAAAATTATTATTGGAATTTGTAGTGCTTAATTTAAATGTTCAAGCTGAGAGATTTAATGAATATGTAAATGAAACAATTGCAGGTAAATGTATGAGAATGGATTTTGAACAAACTGAAGATCCAAACGTTTTAGACCAAATGAATAAAGGTAAGGAAGGAATGACCTGGTACAGCGGTGGGGTAATAGGTGTATTAGACTCAGTCTATGCAATTGTTTTAAATATTATAGCATTTATGGTATCAATAGGAATTATTATAGCATATTGTCCATTTTTATTTCCAATTCAGTTATTGGCATTATCGTGTACATCATATTTTACTGCAAGAAATAATAAAATTGAAGTTGAGGTGCACATGGCAATGTCGAAAATTAATAGAGTGTTTGGATATGTATTGTTTACGTTGCAGGATTTTGCATATGGAAAAGATATAAGATTATATGATGGTGCAGATATGATAGAAAAGAAGGAAAAATATCATATTAATGAAATACAATCTATATTTAAAATGGCCGCAAAGAAGCAGAAAGGAAATTCTATAGCAAATATATTAATTAATATTATAAGAGATGGAATCGGCTATGTATATATAGGATACTTAGCAATAAAAAAAGTCATTTCGATTGGAGATTTTTCGATGTGTACAGCTGCTTCATCAGAGCTTTTTCAGAGTTTGACAGGAATAGCGAATGGAATACAGGATATAACAAAAAAATGCAATTATGCATATCAATATGTATTGTTTATGGAATATCCGGAAGCTTTGAAGAAAGGTGATTTAGAAATAAATAATGAAAGTCAGCATTGTATAGAATTTAAACATGTGAGCTTTAAGTATCCAAGAAGTGATAAATATGTATTGAAAGATATAAATTTGAAAATTAGTTTTGGAGAACATATTGCAATTGTAGGATTAAATGGAGCAGGAAAAACTACTTTTATAAAATTGTTATGTCGATTATATAATGTAAATGAAGGTGAAATATTAATTGATGGAATTAATATAGAAAGTTATTCAATGGATGATTATAGAAAATTGTTTGCAGTTGTATTCCAAGATTTTCAGCTTTTTGCATTTACGCTCAAGGATAACATATGTTTTGATAACAAAAATGGTGTGGGAGAATTTGAAAGAATTAATGCTGCTTTAAAAATGTCTGGATTATATAATGATGTTATGAATTTACCTTCGGGATTAAATACATACATATCTAAATATTTTGAGGAAAACGGTATAGAATTATCTGGGGGCCAAAAACAAAAGTTAGCTATTGCAAGGGCAATATACAAAAATTCTTCTATTGTTATTTTAGATGAACCAACAGCTGCGTTGGATCCAGTGGCAGAGTATGAGATTTATAATAAGTTTGATGATTTAGTAGGAGAGAAAACGGCTATATATATATCACATAGATTGTCAAGTTGTAAGTTCTGTGAAAAGATTGTAGTTTTTTCAGAAAGTACAATAAAAGAGTGTGGTTCACATAGTGAATTAATTAATATAAAAGATGGAATATATGCAAATATGTTTAATAAACAAGCACAGTATTATCAAGATTAGTAACTTAGGTCATATTACTTGCCCTAAAATAAATTTAAATGTAAATATGAAATTTATGATATAATAGTAATAATATAATAACACAATTTTCATGTTTTAATGGAAAGATTAGATAATGTTTTGGTTCAAAAAACAAGTAAGGGTAAAGTGCTAATATAATATGATATACAATTAAAATGAAAGGAAAGTATGATTAAGTATTTCTGAATAATCATACAGGGATTATTATGAATAATTGTTTAAATTCATGTTTATATGATAGTATAGAGCAAGGGATAGTTACAAAGGAAAAACATACTTTGGATGTATGTATTCCTATAGTAAAACCATATCATAATATTGCTATCCCAATGTCTATAGTGGGTAGTAGAGAAAATAGTAAAGGTTGGTTTTATTCGAACTTTATAAATGTGTATTCTTTTTATGATAATAATGATTTGGTTATTAATTATGATATTCAATATTTTGAGGATGAAGTATATTATTTAAATACGGAAAAAATGACAATATCAACATTTGATTTATTTCAAAATTCTCCTATAGAGCAAATAAAAAAAATAATTGATTTAGAAAAATATGTTGCTTTGTTTGTAGATGAGTTTTATATAGAAGAAACTATATATTTTGGTGTGAAGCATTACAACCACGAAATAATGATTTATGGTTACGATGAATTTGAACAAGTTCTCTGTTGTATATACTATGGAGATGATTTGCACTATAAATTAAGGAAAGTTAAATATGATGATTTTATAAAATCATTTTATTCTTCTGAAATGAATCGGGATTTACCATTTTTTATTTTTTCCTTTCATAAAGATAATGAGTGGATGAGGCCGTATTATTCAATTGATTCTCAGTACATAAAGCATATGCTGAAAAGATATATTAATGGTACTAATTTTTTATATGACAGGCGACATATTAACCCTTTAAACAGTAATATAATTAATAAGTATGGAATACATATATATAATGATTTGAAAAAATATCTAATAGATATGTCAAAACAAAAGAAAAGCATCGATTTGCCACAAATTTATTTTATATATGAAAATAAAATTATAATGCAAAAGAGGTTTCAATATTTATTTGAAGAACATATTTTTTTAACTCAGGAATATGCAAAACAGTACGATAGAGTAGTTCAGTTAGGAAGAACAATGTTAAATAGTGTAATGAAATATAATGCATATATTTCATTGGATAAAAATGTTGAAAAAGTGAAAAATAGTATATTATCAGACATTGAAAAAATAGAAATGATAGAAAATGAAATACTGGAAAAAGTGCTAGAGAATATGTAAGTTAAAAAATATAATTACACTCTTAAGTATCAATAATGAAGTTGATAAATAAAAACGTTTAAAAGATTTGTCAATATAAAAAAGAACTTTTCAATAATTTAATAGTATAACATAATTATTATCCTATGATAAAGTGGTGAAGTTATTGGTGTTTTTGGAGTAGCAGTTCAACACTTAACTAAATAAACAGTAAAAAGGATTGTGCGAATTGATAAAAAATTGAGTGTACAATTTATAAGGAGATTAATTAAAGAATGAAATTGTTTCTGTGAGAGGACGTTTTCTTTTGTAATATCATTAAAAATATCTTGTCAGAAGCTTATTTATAATAAAAAAGTTTAGTACATAAAGTTAAAAAGGAATCCATTGAATTTGTTTGTAACTATTTTCTGAAAAATGAATGATTTTTATTTCTGTTGTACTGATAAAAATTCTTATTTTCATCATGAGTCGTTTGTGTAGGAAGCCAATAATTCTCATTATAATTTAATTCCAAAACTGTAATATTCAGTTACACAATTTTACATAATTTTTGATGTGGGTTTGTAAATTACTCATAATATAATCTCTTTGTATTTTCATTTAAAGGATTTTTCGGCTTAGCAGAGTCGATACAGATTGATTTAGTTGAAGATGGGTTAAAAGTAATTAAGCATATGTTCGATCCCCTACAATGAAGAGTTTGGATAAATAAATTTAGTATTTATCCGAATTTAAGGAACTATTTAAGAGGATATTTTCTAAAGAAATTTAGAAAATATCCTTATTTTGCGTTATGGAAAAAGCAAAGCAAATGTGTTATAATCAACATATGTCGGAAAAAAGGAGGTAAAAAATGCCAAGACCCAAAAGATGTAGAACAGTTTGCAGGGAGCCGGAATACTCATGTTTTGAACCAAAGGGAGAAGAGAATCCGGAAAGTGTTATTCTTTCTGTAGACGAGTATGAAGTGATAAGATTTGTGGATTATGAAAAGCAGAATCACGAACAATGTGCAGCAATTATGGACATTTCACGCACAACAGTAACAGAAATATACGAGCGGGCAAGATTTAAAATCTCAGATTGCATTGTGAATGGAAAACAATTAGTAATAACAGGTGGAAATTATAGAATCTGCAAAGGAAAACAAAAGTCATGCTGTGGACGACCATGTTGGAGATATGCAGCAGAATCGAAGAAAAATAAAATTGAGAAAGGAAATAAAAAAATGAAAATAGCAGTAACTTATGAAAATGGAGAAGTATTTCAGCATTTTGGCCATACAGAACAGTTCAAAGTATATGTTGTTGAAAATGGTGTTATTATGAAATCAGAGGTGATTGATTCGGATGGACAAGGGCACGGAGCGTTGGCAGGATTTCTTCTTGACTTAGGAATCGAAATTCTAATCTGTGGTGGAATCGGTGGTGGTGCGCAAATGGCATTGTCAGATGCAGGTATTAAGTTTTATGGTGGTGTATCAGGAAATGTAGACGAAGTAGTTTGTGCACTACTTAATGGAACACTTGTGTATAATCCGGATATACAGTGTGACCACCATTCTCATGAGGAGGGAAACAGTTGTGGAAATCATGGATGTGAAAATGGTGGATGCCACAAATGAATATAGATGCTATTATTACAAAACTTCCATACTGGAGTTTTGTTTCTGAAGATGAAAAGAACCTGTTATTGCGGGGAACAACCTATAGGACATATCATAAAAATGAATATATTCATGGTTTTTCAGATGCATGTCTTGGAATGGTATATGTTCTTGCCGGTGCTCTCAGAGTATATATAACTTCAGACGAAGGTAGAGAAGTAACCCTGTTTCATATAGCAAAGGGAGACAGCTGTATTTTGTCAGCCTCCTGTGTTATTAATGAAATATCTTTGGATGTACAGTTAGTGGCAGAAACGGAAACGGAATTGTTGGCTGTGCATGCTGGAAAATTTCAACAGTTAATGGATAGTAATATTCAAGTAAAATGTTTTGCATATGAACTTTCCACAAAACGCTTTTCAACGGTTGTATGGGTCATGCAACAGATTTTGTTTGCTCGTTTTGATGAACGTATGGCCCGTTTATTGCTGTCAATATATGAGAGGACAGGAGAAAAAAAGATAAAGATGACACAGGAAGCTATGGCACAGGAGGTAAATTCAGCAAGAGAAGTTGTTGCCAGGATGCTTAAGGTATTTGCTTTGGAAGGATGGATTGAGATAAACAGAGGAGCAATAACATTAAAAAATATTGATGCATTACAAAGATTAATTCATTAATTTTTTGCTATGTGACTCAGTCACAGAAATAAATTTGCTATATGAGTATACTTATATCACAGGTAAGATAATTGATATATAGAGGAGAATAAATATATGGCAGAGTTAAAGATTACAGATAAGAATTTTAATAAAGAGGTTTTATTATCAAAACAACCGGTATTAATTGATTTTTGGGCTCCCTGGTGTGCTCCATGCCGAATGATGAATCCGGTTATTGAACAGTTGGCAGCTGAGTACGCAGGTAAGGTAAAAGTTGGAAAGATAAATGTAGATGAAGAAGCAGAATTAGCACAGAAATTTCGGGTAATGAGTATTCCTACCATTGTACTCATTAAGGATGGGAAGGTAGTAAAGCAAGTAGTCGGTGTAAGCTCAAAGATAGAGTTGGAGGCTATGTTACAATAAGCATTTTTTAATTTTATACTAGCATGAAATATGACAAATATTGGCGGTATCAGTGGTTATCGTGGAAAGGTTGTGAGAGAATACATGAAAGTTGTAATTGTAGGTGGTGTTGCAGGTGGTGCCACAGCAGCAACAAGAATACGCAGGCTGGATGAAAATGCACAGATTATTGTGTTTGAAAGAACCGGATATATTTCATATGCAAACTGCGGTCTGCCATACTATATAGGTGGAGTCATTGAAGATGATGAGGATTTGACCTTGCAGACTCCGAACAGTTTTTGGGATAGATTTCGAATTGATGTTAGAGTAAAACAAGAAGTAATAGATATAAATGTCGAAAAAAAGACGGTTACTGTACAGGAAATAGAGAATGGTCAGGTATATGAAGAATCCTATGATAAATTGATTCTTGCTCCAGGAGCAAGACCGGTTAGTCCTGATATGCCGGGAATTAATCATAAAAGAGTATTTTCTCTAAGAACAGTAGAGGATACTTTTCAGATTAGGCAGTTTGTAGAGGAGTATAAACCAAAATCAGCAGTTATGGTGGGAGGCGGATTTATAGGGCTAGAGGTTGCAGAGAATCTATGTGATTTGGGGATTCAGGTCACGATTGTTCAGAGAACGAATCAGTTGATGAACACACTTGACTATGATATGGCAACTATGGTGCATGCAAAGCTTCGCTCAAAAGGTATTGCACTGAAACTTGGTGGAAATGTGATTGGTTTCGAGGAAGAAGTGGATAGTCTTAATATTCTTCTTAAGGATGATGTTTCAATAAAGACAGATATGGTTCTTATGGCGATAGGGGTTAGTCCGGAAACATCATTAGCTAAGAAAGCGGGGCTTACGCTTGGTATAAAAAATGCAGTTGTAGTAAATGACAAAATGGAGACCTCTGTTCCAGATATCTATGCAGTAGGTGATGCAGTTTCGGTAAAGCATTCTATAACAGGCTCTGATGTGGTAATAGCACTTGCGGGACCGGCAAATAAGCAGGGGCGAATTGCGGCAGATAATATATGTGGATTTGAAAGTTGTTACAAAGGGTCCATGGGCTCATCTGTAATTAAGATTTTTGATATGACTGTTGCCAGCACGGGAATAACAGAAAGAGCTGCGAAAGAAGCTGGTATTGATTATGATAAAGTAATTCTTTCGCCTTCTTCACATGCCGGATATTATCCGGGTGCCAAGGTCATGATTATGAAACTTATGTTTGAAAGAGAGAGTCTTAAAATTCTCGGAGCACAAATTGTGGGACGTGATGGAGTAGACAAAAGAATAGATGTAATTGCTACAGCCATTAATGCCGGGATGAAAGCGAATCAGCTTAAAGATTTAGATTTAGCATATGCACCTCCTTTTTCGTCAGCAAAGGACCCGGTTAATATGGCTGGTTTTGTGATAGAAAATATTGCTACTGGGAGAATTAGGCAGTTTCACTGGGATGAGTTAGAACACTTGCCAATAGATGAAAGTATTACGTTGATTGATACGAGAACAGAAAAAGAGTACATTAGTGGGCATGTGAAGGGGTTTATCAATATTCCGGTGGATGATTTAAGAGACAGATTGGATGAAATAGATAAAGCGAAACCGGTTTATGTGATGTGTCAGAGTGGGCTAAGAAGTTATATTGCATGTAGGATTTTGACTCAGAATGGATATGATTGTTACAATTTTTCTGGTGGCTATCGTTTTTATGAAAGTGTTATCAGAGAAAAAATGATGACGGAACAAGCTTATCCATGTGGACTGGATAAATAATGTTGTTGTCATGCAGTTCATCGAACAGATTATTCCTTGTTAATTCGACCTGTTACCGGATTTAAAGAACTTGACAGTTAACATAAATAGGGGTAACATCTTATTAGAAGTAAATAGAAATAAAAACAAGGTGAAGTTCGCAGGAAATGAACATATTTCAACCAAAGGAGTAAAACTCTCAGGTATCGCTGTGCGGTGAGGACTGTGAATGGATTGTTACTCTGGAGAAGCTTTTACGTAATATAACTACGAAAAGTGCCGAAGGTGCAAGGCAGTATAACTGCTAAATCTCTCAGGCAAAAGGACGGAGAAATACAGGGATGTATTAAAGACAGTAAATGTAAGAATATATGACGTATTTGGAGGTTATGACCAGAGTGGAGACTTTGGTCTTTTTTTCTTGTTTATATGTCTACTTATGAGTTGAAGGATTTAAATTTTAATAAGTTTTTGAGGAGTTTAAGGAGGGAGAAAAATGGCAGATAAAAATCAGCCGGCCAGTGCATTATCTTCACCAAGATTTTGCAATATGGGCACATTTATGAGAATGCAGCATGTAGATTCAGCAGAAAATTTGGACTTTTGTATCGCAGGAGCTCCGTTTGACACGGGAAGTTCGTTCCGCTCAGGTTCCAGATTCGGTCCGAACGGAATTAGAAATATTTCTGCTATGATGAAACCGAATAATGTTATTATGCAGGTAAATATTATGGAAAGTCTTAAGGGTGGTGATATTGGTGATTTTAATGTAACACCGGGATATATTCATCCGTCTTATGCAGCGATTGAAGAAGGAGTTTCAAAGATTCTTAACGCAGGTGCTACACCAATCGTTTTGGGTGGAGACCATGCGATTACTCTTGGAGAACTTCGTGCTGTTGCCAAGAAATATGGACCGGTCGGTCTAATACATTTTGATTCACATTCAGACCTTTGTGATGAGGTATTTGGAGAAAAGTATAATCATGGCACGCCATTTAGACGTGCAATTGAGGAAGGTTTAATTGACCCTTCACATTCTATTCAGATAGGAATGAGAGGTTCTTTGTACGACCCGAATGAGCATAAGATGGCAGCAGACTTGGGAATGTTGTTGATACCGGCACATAAGGTTCGTCAGATGGGAATTGATAAAGTGATGGAGATGGCTCTGGAAAGAGTTGGAGACAAGCCGGTATTCCTGACATTTGATATTGATTTCGTAGACCCGGCATATGCACCGGGAACAGGAACACCGGAAGTTGGTGGATTTACTTCATACGAGACTCTTGAGATGGTCAGAAGTCTTAAGACAGTGAATTTTGTGGGATTTGATATCGTAGAGGTATTGCCGGCATACGATAGCAGTGAAATTACAGCATATCTGGCTGCCAATATTGTATTTGAATTTTTATCTATTCTTGCGTTGCAGAAAAAGAATAAGGAAGATTAGGAGGAGAATACATGGAAACAAAAGAAACAGTAGTATACGACAGCGATATGCAGTCAGCGGAACTGGATGAAATAAAATTAAATTCTAAACAGAGAACAAAAGGTATTATCAGGCTTTTGGTCTGTTCTCTAATTGGAATTTTGGTATTTTTCGTTTCTGTACCATACAAAGGGGAGAGTACGATTATATTTAGTATCTTATATAACGGTTTTGTAGGATTGTTTGGCGATTTTGCATACTGGCTATTGGTAATTATCATCGGTGCAAATTTATTCTGTCATTTATATTTCAGATGGATTAAAAAGAAAACAGTTCAAAATGAGTTTGCTAAAGTATATGAGAATGACAATATAATTCATACGGTGTTATATACATTAGGTTTTGCTTATGCATTGTTGTATGCCTTAAAAGTTACTACAAACATTATGGGTCCGGAGGTTATTGTTGGGGCATCCACGGGTGACCAGGTATTCCCACCAATTGTATTGGGGGTATTAGGTATCATTATTGTCGGTGCAGTTTTTATGCCGTTTCTTTTAAATTATGGTATTTTGGAAATTATTGGAGCTATATTAGAGCCATTAATGAGACCATTGTTTAAAGTACCGGGAAAAGCGGCATTGGACGCGGTTGCATCTTTTGTAAGTTCCTCTTCTCTGGGAGTGCTTATTACCAATCGTTTGTGGAAGAAAAATGTATATACAGATAAAGAAATGGTAGGTATTATGACAGGCTTTTCCGCTGTCAGCATCGGATTTGCCTATTTAGTAATAAACACGGCGGGTTTGGGAAGCCAGTTTGTGAAAGTATATGCGATAAGCTTTGTTCTTGTATTTATTATGGAACCTATTATGGTAAGAATACCTCCTATTCGAAATAAGAAGGATGTTTATTATAATGGTAAAGTGCAGACGGATGAGGAAAGAAAAGAAAATGCTAAATTTAGTGTAAAAACGATTCCTACAGGATGCTCTCGTGCTGTAAAGCGTGCTTATATTGCGAAGGGATTACATAAAGATATTCCGTTTAGTTTAAAGGATAGTATTCTTGTGTTACCACAGGTATTAACAATGCTTTCGGCGATAGGTGTTTCAGGATTGATTCTGGCAGAATACACACCGATATTTGAATGGATTGGATATATATTCAGACCTCTTTTGTATTTATTCCGAATACCGGATGCAGCAATCGTATCAGCGGCAATTCCGGTAGGTATTGCAGAAATGTTTTTGCCTGTACTTACAATTGTGGGAAGCGCGGCAACAATGGCAGTAAAAGCGAAAGCTTTTGTGACAATTGTATCAATGGTACAGATTATTTTCTTTTCAGAAACTGCAACGGTTATGATGGCGACAAAGTCACCGATTAAGTTCTGGGAAATAATTGTATGTTTTATAGAGAGGACAATTATTGCTATTCCTTTAGCAGCAATTGTGGTTCATTTATTTTTCTAAATTAAAAATAGGCGCAGTCATTTTAAGGTGGCTGCGTTTTATTTTATGGTATAATATTTTTATAAATTTAGACCGTAAAGGTTTGATATCAAAACAAAAAAATGATAAAATATCCGATGGTTGTAAAATCTGTTACATTTAAGAATGAGATTAATAAATAAAAATACGGATGAGGTTAAAATGTTAAAAAAAGGATTTGATAATGAAAAATATTTGATGATGCAGTCAGAGCATATTCGAGAAAGGATTGCTCAATTCGGCAATAAGTTATATTTGGAGTTTGGTGGAAAGTTATTTGATGATTTTCATGCCTCAAGAGTTTTGCCCGGATTTAAGCCGGACTCTAAGCTTCAGATGTTATTGCAGCTCAAAGAACAGGCAGAGATTGTTATTGTTATCAGTGCTGAGGATATTGAGGAAAACAAGGTGCGTGGTGACTATGGAATTACATATGATATGGATGTGCTGAGATTGATTGATGAATTTCAATCAATAGGTTTATTTGTGGGAAGCGTCTGCCTGACAAAGTTTGCCGGACAGCCTTCAGCAGAATTGTTTATGAAGAGACTTGAGTCTATGGGGATTAAATCTTATAAACATTATAAAATACCCGGTTATCCGAGTGATGTAAATTATATTGTCAGTGACGAGGGTTACGGAAAAAATGACTATATAGAGACGGAGAGACCTTTGGTTGTTATTACCGCTCCCGGACCGGGAAGCGGAAAGATGGCAACATGTTTGTCTCAATTATACCATGAGCATAAAAGAGGTGTGGATGCAGGGTATGCAAAATATGAGACCTTTCCGATTTGGAACATTCCTTTGAAACACCCGGTCAATCTTGCTTATGAGGCGGCAACAGCAGATTTAAATGATGTTAATATTATAGACCCATTTCATCTTGAGGCATATGGAGAGACTGCCGTAAATTATAATAGAGATTGTGAGATATTTCCGGTAGTGAATGCGATGTTTGAGCTTATTTCAGGTGAAAGCCCATACAAATCCCCTACAGATATGGGCGTAAATATGGCGGGAAACTGTATTTTTGACGACGAGGCATGTTGTGAGGCATCAAAACAGGAAATTATCAGACGTTATTATAAGAGTTTATGCGAAAAAAGACGAAAAGGAACAACAAAGGATGATATATATAAGCTGGAATTACTGATGAAACAGGCAGAAATTACAGTTGAGGATAGAAAGGTAACGATTGCGGCATTAGAGAAAGAAAAAGCAACGGACGAAAAACCGGCAGTTGCAATCGAATTGCCGGATGGAAGAATTATAACCGGAGGTACAAGTGAGCTTTTAGGTGCAGCATCATCGGCTTTATTAAATGCGTTGAAGGTTTTAGGAGATATAGAAGATGACATTAAGCTTATTGACCCAAAAGCGATTGAACCGATACAGGCTTTGAAAATAAACTATCTTGGCAGTCGTAATCCAAGGCTCCATACGGATGAGGTATTAACAGCTTTATCTTCAACTGCATCATATAGTGAGGTTGCAGCGCTTGCGATGAGACAACTTCCATTACTTAAGGGCTGTGATGCTCATTCGACGGTGTTACTATCTTCCGTGGATGAACAGATATTAAAAAAACTTGGGATTCAGCTTACATGTGAACCAAGATATGAGGAAGATGAGAGAATGTATCATAAGCATTAAGAAATATAGAAATTTAATGATTGCTGACAAAAAATGCTGTCCCATAGATTATGGGATAGCATTTTTTTGAAGAAAAATATTACAAATAAAAGTATTTTTATAGTATAAAATTACCAAAAATATACCAGAAATAGTAAAAAACATTTTTATGTATTGACGAATTATGTCAATAAATGTTACTCTCTTGGGGTTAGACAATAAACAAAGGGAGAGGAGAGAAAGATGAGAAAATTTTTTAAAAGAACAACAGGTATTGTTTTAGCATGTGCAATGAGCATTTCTTTGTGTAATGCCAACATTACCAAAAGTACAAAAGTAAAAGCTGATAATAAAACGGTTTTTGATGAAATAGTAAAAACCAGTATTTCAGAAAATAAACTAGAGCGAATTGCAGAAACTGCTTTGGAAGATGGAGAGAAGGCAGCGAATTTAGTAAATTGTTATGATGATGCTGTAGATTATGACGAAGCACTGAATTATGCGCTTACTTCTTATTATGAAACTGAGGATTTTGACCAGTTAGATGAGTTTGAAAAGACCGTCGATAGTAGAAGTGAGGATGTTATAGCAGGATACAAAAAAGCTGCTAAGGAAAGAGCCAAAGGCGATGCCAACGGTTATGAAGCGGGTAAAGTAATTGCAATGTTTGACAAGGATGCAACAGAAGAAGAAATTGATGCTGTTTGTGAGGCACAGCATGGAGAAGTGGAATCTATTTATAAGGATTTTACCGGAGATTATGTCGCAACAATTTCCATTTCATTAGGTCAGACAGTTGATATGGCAACAGAAGCTTATGGTGATTATAGTATTACAGAGGCGGTTGACAGCAATAATTATTATGATGTTGTTGGAGAAAGTGTATTGAATGCAACAAATGATACTGACTTGTCAAAACAGTATTATTTGGACAACATTCATGTAAAAGAAGCCTGGGATTATGTTTCAACGCATACCCATAACAAAGTATTAGTCGGTGTAATTGATACGGGTGTTCAAATAGACCATCCTGATTTGAAAAATTCTATTTCACCAAATTCTGCGGATATAACAGGCAATTCACCGGTTTTATTGAAGGATTGTGCTGTACCTGCGAAAACATGGCATGGTACGGGAGTTGCAAGTCTTATTGCGGCTGAAGCAAATAATAACAGACAGGTAGCAGGAGTGGCAAGTTGTTACAATAACGATGTAGTAGAAATTCTTGCAGTTCAGGCATCTACATATTATGAATCGTATAAGCAATACAGATTCTCAGTAGAGAATTTAAATAGGGCGATGGATTATTGTGCGAAGCAGGGTGTAAAAGTAATTAATATGAGTCTTGGCGGTTTCTCATATGACAGCGTGCAGGAGGCAACAATTAATAAATTGACTGAAGCCGGAATTATAATAGTGTGTGCTGCGGGGAATGAGAGTAGTGACGAAATATATTATCCATCTGACTTTGAGAAGACTATTTCGGTAGTAGCGACTACACAGGGAAATTATATCGCAGGTTTTTCTAATTTTGGAAAACAAAAAAATATATGTGCGCCGGGTATGGATATTTATATGTTGACAACAAATTCCGGTGCGGTATATGGTGAGGGAACGTCTATGGCGTCACCGATAGTAGCAGCTGTGACAGCTATGATGTGTTCTATAAATAGTGATTTGAATTATTTTGATGTCAAGAGAATTATGGCAAATACGGCGTCAGACCTTGCGAATGAATCAATAAGTAAAGCAGTTCCTTATGGTGTGGTGAATGCTGCAAAATGTATTGAATATGCAGTAGGATATACTCCGGAGACGTTGTTTAAGTTTGAGGAAGCAACATATCAGAATGTGGCACGTGGAAAAAATGTTACTGCATCAAGTGTATTTAATGCAGATGGTTTTCCGCTCACCAATTTAGTAGACGGAAACACATCAACAAAGTGTATTACAGAGAGCAGCAGTGGACAATATGTAAAGGTTGATTTAGGACAGGAATATGATATAGATAAAATTAATCTTTATTATGAAAGATTCAGTACAACAGCATATCGAATCTTAGTTTCCAAGGATGATGAAAATTGGACAGAAATAGCCAGTGGAGAAAAAGCTGCCCAATCAAGTAAAAGTTTTGAAATAGAAAAACAGAAAGCAAGATATGTAAAGGTAGAGTTTATCGATAATGACACATATGTAATTTTGACAGAGTTAGAAGTATATGGAGATGTCGAAAGTAAAATAGAATATAAAGATATTCTCAATGAAAAAGAAAAACCGTTAGAAGTAATTGACATGAGAGCTGCTTGGATTTTCCCAAATTCGGCAAATGTATCATGGACAACTGATGCGAATAGGGCATTAAAAAATTATACATATAATGTGTATGTTGATGGACAGCTTGTACAATCAGGAATGACGGTAAATCATTTAATTGTATCCGTATCAAGGCCGGGATATCATACATTTAAAGTTACTTCGAATCTTAATGGAATGGAATCCGAAGGAAAAATATACAATGCATATGTTGGCAGCTCCATGCCGCCTACAACAACAGAAGCGCCAACTACGACCAACGCTCCAACAGAGGAACCAACTACGATTGTGGAAGAAACACCATTAGAGGTTATCGGCATGAATGTATCATGCACAGCGGATAATACAATTGGAGTCGTATGGGGTCAGGATGCAGACAGAATTAACAGTGGTTGTAAATATAATGTATATGTGAATGGTACAAAGGTATTAAGTGAAGTTATCTGTAACTATTATACGATTAATAATATAGAAGCTGGAAACGTACAAGTTAAAGTAACAGCAGTTTTAAATGGAATAGAGAGCGCCGGTGTAACACAGACAGTGAATGTAACAGGAAGTGTAGTAGAGACTACAACAGAAGCACCAACTACGAACGAGACTACAACAGAGGCACCAACTACTACAATTACTGAGGAGGAACCATTAGAGGTCATTGGTATGAATGCAACTTGCACAAAGGATAATACAATTGAAGTTGTGTGGGGACAGGATACAGATAGAATCAACAGTGGGTGTAAGTATAATGTATATATTAATGATGTAAAGAAATACAATGAAGTTGTCTGTGCCAGATACACAATTGAAAATATAAATGCCGGTAGTGTTACTGTAAAAGTAACCGCAGTGTTAAACGGAAAGGAATCGGCTGGAGTAGTACAGACCGTACAGGTTTCGGGAACAGCGATTGAACCGGTTACAACAGAGATTTCCACAGAGTCACAGTACACTATTTCAGATATTAATATAGCAAGAGACAAGAATGTTTACTCATCAAGCAATGAAAGTGATGAGCTGATGGCAGGTAATGTAACAGATGGTTCAATGAGTACCAGGTGGTCATCTGCATGGACAGATAATGAGTGGATATATGTTGATTTGGGTGAAAGTTATGATATTGCAAAAGTAAAACTTTTCTGGGAAGGAGCTTTTGCTACGAATTTTAAACTTCAGGTTTCAAATGATGCAGAGAACTGGACAGATGTAGCTGTTCTTGGCGATACATATTGTAAAGATTATGATGTTGAATTTGCACCAGTCAATGCAAGATATGTAAAAATGCAGGGAGTAAATAGAGGTACTGAGTATGGTTATTCTCTTTTTGAAATAGAAGTTTATGCGGCAGAATATGAAAATATTTCCCCGAATGTGCAGTTAATCAGTAATGGAAAGAATGTTGTCGCTTCAAGCAGTGAGGGAGATGATTTGTCAGCGGATAAAGTGGTGGATGGTGATACATCTACCAGATGGTCATCTGCATGGACAGACAATGAATGGATATATGTAGATTTAGGAAGTGAAAAATATGTTTCCTCAGCAGAGTTTATCTGGGAGGACGCATACGCATCACAGTATTCCGTACAGGTTTCTTCTGATGGAGTCCATTGGACTACAGTAGATACAGTGAATAATGGAAATGGTGGAACAGAAAAAATAAACATAAACGCAAATGCGAGATATGTAAAAATGCAGGGCATAAAAAGAAATACAGAGTATGGATATTCTTTGTATGAAATGAACGTATATGGATATTAAATAAATAAAGTGTCTTTGACTCCGATTGGTGTCAAAGGCACTTTGTATTTTTTAGATGATAACAGGAAAGTTTATAATAACGTTTACGTTGTACAAATTAGTGATATAATAGTATTGGCTTATAAACAAATTTATAATATAGGAGGCAATTTTCATGTTATTAGAGAACAAAGTAGCAATTGTTACGGGAGGAACACGCGGAATTGGTTATTCTATTGTAAAAGAATATCTGAAAAATGGTGCGATTGTCGTTTTATGCGGTTCCCGACAGGAGACAGCAGATAAGGCTGTTGCACAGCTAAAAGAAGAAAATCCTAATTGGAAGGTAGAAGGAATCTGGCCAAACCTGTCAGAATATAAAGAGGTAAAGGAATCTTTTGACACGGTAATAGAAAAATACGGAAGGATAGATATTCTGGTAAATAATGCGGGAGTGTCGGCCAGTGAGCCAATTACGTCATATACAGATGAAATGTTTCAAAAAACTATGAATTTAAATGTGAACGCTGTGTTTCATTGTACCAGAGCAGTTGTAGAAAAGATGAAAGAACAGAAAAGCGGCTGTATTGTTAATACAAGCAGTATGGTCAGCAAATATGGTCAGCCATCCGGTGTGGCATATCCTACAAGTAAATTTGCTGTAAATGGAATGACGGTTTCTTTAGCCCGTGAATTAGGTCCTTTTGGGATTCGTGTCAATGCAGTTGCACCGGGAATTACAAATACAGATATGATGAAGGCAGTGCCGGAAGAACATATCGCCCCACTGATTGCACAGATTCCGCTTCGTCGCATTGGTGAGCCGGAAGATATTGCAAATGCATTTGTATTTTTGGCAAGCGATATGGCAAGTTATATCACAGGAGTTGTGTTGAGTGTAGATGGCATGGCGCGTTCGTAATTGACAGTTGAAGAAATATTTATAGGAGATGGTAAAGCTTTCATTATATAGTTATACCATCTCTTTTTTGTCTAAAATATCTAATAAATTAATGTTTTAGATATTAAATTTTGTTAATAAATAAAATATGAACCCTTATTTATAAATATTACACCTTGAAAAAAACGTTTAAATAAGAGAGACTAATAACAAATGTGAAAGGATACCCTTTCATTGGAAGCGTTATGATTTATTTAAATAAATCATATTAGAAATTTATTAAAGGAGAGTGTTTCATGGAAAGACAATTGGGAAGAATTGGAAAATACGTTTTATCTGTGTTAGTGCTTGTGATGATGATAGCGCAAAGCTTTTGCAATGTATCAGAAGTTAAAGCAGATGATAACGTAGGATTGGAAATTAATGGTTATCAGATTAGCACGAATTTAGAAGCGTTTAGAACAGTATATTCTGTCGTAGACCCTTCAGAAAAAGTGGCAGAAGTTGGTCTGATTTATGGTTTGACAGAACATATTACTGAGGCAGATATGGTAGTTGGAAGTACGAATAAAATGGTATATTCATTTGCTGCTACTAATGCCGGAAAATCAGAACTGTGTTATAGTGATTCAGAAAATGCGCAGACATATGTTTTGACAATGAAATTTGTAAAAAATGCAAAGTTTTTTAAAGATGCAATTAGTGTAAAACCATATGCAAAGTTAAAAGACGGAACATTAGTATATGGTAAGACAAGCTCAAATTCAGTATATAAGATAGCAGATACTTTATATCAGAAACAGCTTATGGGAAGCACGGCAAAACACGATTATCTTTTTGATAATATTTTGTCTGTTGTAAATCCATCATATCAGAAGAAGGATTTTTCAGGTTCATCATCTATTGTTAGACCAGGAACAGTAGGAGATAAAGAAACAACATCTAAGACTGAAAATCCGGAAACAACATCAAAATATGAAGATACTACAAACCATGCTGTTGATGGTTCATTAGAAAAACCTGTAGGACTTACATATGCGGGAAATGCAGATTTGCCATTCTATTTTGCATGGGCACCGGTAAATGGATGTGATTCTTTTGATGTTTATGTGAATGGAAAATATGTAACAAATGTGACTGGCACATCAGTAAACCTTGATGCATCTGTATTTACTAAGGGTGCAGGAGAGTACACAATTGGTGTTGGTGCAGTGTTTGGAAATAAAGTATCCGACGCAACAGTTATTCCGTTTACTTATACAGGAGAAGTAATAACAACAGAAAAACAGACAGAGGCACCTACACAGCCACAACAGCCGTCTACAACAAAGAACACACAACAGCCGGAGACATCAGCTGGTGGAACAGACTTTACAACAGATTCATCCATTCCAATGCCATTTGGTATGGATTTAAAATCAAATGAGAGTGGATATTTAACAGTTGTATGGGGACGTGGAGAAATCGACTGCTATAATGTTTATGTAGATGGAGAACGCAGACGTACAGGTGTTAAGGCATCATCCATTACAATGCCTGTATATTTTGAGGGAACACATACAGTAGCTATCGCAACTGTTGTAGATAAGAGAGAATCTAAGAGACTTGAAATGTCAATTGCCGTTAATGGTATTGGTGAAAAAGAGACAGAGCCGGAGACTTGTCCTCCAGAGTTACAGCCACAGCTTAGAAGTGACGTACCTTTAAGAGATGACAGAGTTTTGATACAGTTAAACAATAAGACAAATGGTAAATACTCAAACAACCAGGTATATTGGTGTATATTAGGATATAATGATGCAAAACAGCTTTGCTATATGGATAAGGATGGTAATTTAATTCCTGCTAACCTTGGAATGAACAACGTTAAGGTTGGCGATAGAATGGTAGCAAATGTTAGCCATACATTATCAGAGTCTGACCATGTATATGCACCTTCCATTGAATCTGGTAGAATGTACTTAAGTTATGAGAAACCAATTTATATTACATTCAATCAGGCGGCTGATGGAAGAATTGGTTTTGCAGGACCGGATTTAAATAATACATCTGACCCTAACGTAAACACATTATTTGAATTTGCAGAGTTTACAATTACCGGAAAGAACTATTGGGGTAATACAACACGAGTTGACTTCTTTAGTTTCCCAATGATTACAAGACTTGTTGGTCATACACAGTATGAGAAGTATGATAAGACGGTTGGTGATATTGGAACAAGAGATGAGATTTTTGCAAGCTTTAGAAATAATGCACCAGCGGCATTTAAACCTCTTGCAGACGGTAAGCGTATTATCTGTCCATGTAAATCAGTATTTAATGCTGGTCAGCCATATGCAAACTATTTTGATGGATATATTAATGAGTTCTGGGCAAAATATTCTAACGAAAATCTTGTATTTAACAGTGAAGCAGGTTCATTTACAGGTCGTGTAGTTGGAAACCGTATGCAGTTTACAAGAGCAGGCGACAGTACAATTTATTATATTGATAAGCCATCTACTCAGGATGTTTTGGAAGGAAAGGGTGCATTTGACAGAGGTAATTCAGTAGAGTTAGCAATCGAAGCACAGTTATGTGCAGCATTTAACAGAGGTGTTGCAACAGAACCTTCTAAATGGTATAAACCAAAAGAATATTACAAAAATTCAATTAACAACTATTACGCAGGATTCTTCCACAATCATTCTGTTGTAGGATTAGCTTATGGATTCTGTTACGATGATGTAAATGATCAGAGTACACTTCTTCAGTACGATAATGCAGATGCGCTTATTATTGATTTGAAGTGGTAATTAAATATAGGATATAATAAAAAATGGGTGCTCGGTATAAGCCGGGCATCCATTTTTTTATTTAAAAACTTAAAAATGCTTATTGACATACACATAATACTTATATATACTTGAAATACAAAGAAAACACTTATAAAGATGCAAGTAAATATAAGGAGGATGTACAATGACAAATTTTAAGTTAGAGAACGGAACTTTATTTATGGAAGATAGTAAAGAATATGTTATGATGGCAATGAATGAAAACTATAATGGAACGCTGAATTTTAAAGAACATGTGTCTCCATATTTAAGAAAAGAAATGATTGGTGACTATGAAATTGAGGCGAAGTTCACGCCAATGCATATGTCATTTAATGATTCTTATGGAATATATAGTTACTGTGGAGAAAATTATGTGTATATAGCATTACAGGCAGGGGGAGATAGAAATATAATTCAGTCTGGAAGCTGCGATTTTATGGAAACAGAAAATCCTTTGAAAAGTGTGGATAGTGAGAGTGTGTATTTAAGATTAAAAAAAGACGGTCATATTTATGAGACATTTTTTTCGATAGATGGACATGAGTTTATATCCTGCGGAAAAAATATATTAGATAGTGATTTCACAAGTCGCATAGGGTTTAAAATTTCGACATTTCAAGGGAGCGAATTTTATGTTAAAATATCAGAAATAAGAATTGATTAATAAGGAGACGATATGTTTCAGGAAGAACGTCTATACAAAATATTAGAATTGCTGGAAGAAAAACAGCGCATGACAACAAATGATATTGTTGAAGTTTTTGGGGTTTCCAGAGATACAGCACGTCGTGATATTGTAAGACTCACAAAAGAAGGAAGTGTCCTTCGTACACATGGTGGGATTACATTACCTAAGAAACGACGTATTGCTGAGTATTATGAGCTTAGAATTAATGACAAAGTTGAGGAAAAACAGAGGATAGCGAAAGCGGCTGCTAAGTTGATTCATAGTGAGGATGTTTGTTATTTTGAGGCTTCAACAGCAGTATTGCAGTTGTGTTATGTCTGTCCGCTTGACATTGAAGTGTTCTCTAATTCTCTTAATAATGTGGCAGTTCTGGACCAGAGAGAATGTCCGGTGCATATTATTGGAGGAAAACTGAATCATGAAAATAAGTTTATATATGGTTATGAAGCGCTGGAACAAATTGAAAGAACACATTATGATATTGCATTTTTGGGAGCGGATGGAATTATGCAGGACGGAATATATTCCTACAAGCAGGAGGATGCAGCAATGAAGCGTTCTATTACAAGAAATGCGGATAAAATATATTTGTTGACAGTTCATTCTAAGTTTTTTGAAAAAAGAAATTATAAATGTTGTTCTTTGGAGCAGATTGATGGAATTATTACAGACAAGAGTCCCGGGGAAGAAATAGAAGAAATGCTTAAGAACGCAGGAGTACAATTAATTTTGGTATAGGAGGCAACAGAAGGGTAAATGCTAAGTCAATTTTCAAGAACAGAACTTTTAATCGGCAGGGAAAACATGATACGTCTTAAAAATGCACGGGTTGCGGTTTTCGGTGTCGGAGGTGTTGGCGGATATACTGTGGAAGCGCTGGCGAGAAGTGGAATTGGTACATTGGATTTAATAGATAATGATAAGGTTTGTTTGACGAATATAAATCGTCAGATAATAGCTACCCAAAAGACTATTGGTCAATATAAGGTAGATGTGGCAAAAGAAAGAGTTCTTGATATTAATCCGGATGCGGTAGTTAATACATACAAAACCTTTTATATGCCGGATACTGCGGATGCGTTTGATTTTTCCCGGTATGATTATGTAGTAGATGCAATTGATACGGTGACCGGAAAGTTGAAATTGGTTGAAGAAGCGAAGAAAGCGGGAACGCCAATTATTTGTTCTATGGGGGCTGGTAATAAAATGGACCCGACTGCTTTCGAGGTGGAGGATATTTATAAAACATCGGTGTGCCCTTTGGCGAAAGTGATGCGGAGAGAATTGAAAAAGAGAGGAATAGAGAATCTAAAGGTCGTATATTCTAAGGAAAAACCTATAACTCCGATGAATGGTTGTGAGACAGGCGGTGTATGCTCGTCAGATGATACAACAAGTCATATACAAAAAAGGCAGGTTCCGGGAAGCAATGCGTTTGTACCTTCTGTTGTGGGACTGATTATCGGAGGGGAAGTAATAAAAGATTTGATAGAATGGTAATTAGAAAATTTCTAGCCGGAAAGAATGACTTTCGGTTAGAGATTTTTTGTTTTTATTTAACAATAATATTAAATTAAATAACATTTTAATAAAAAGCAGGATTAATAAAAGTAGAAGCAAAAGAAACGCTTTGGAGGAAAAGATGATAGCGCTATATTTATCACTTATCGATGAGGAGAATGAGAAGACAAGGTTTGAGAAAATTTATTATGGTTTCAAAAATTTAATGTATTACATAGCTTTTCAGGTATTGCAGGATGAGAGAGATTCAGAAGATGCAGTGCAGGAGGCCTTTTTGAGAATTGCAAGGAATATGGACAAGATAGATGATATTTTAAGTAAAGAAACAAAAAATTTTGTTGCCATCATTACGAAACGTGAAGCTATGAAGATATATAACAAAAAGAAAAAAAGGGACGAGGACTTTAGCGTAGACCTTAGCAGCTTAAAAAAGGAAAACAGCGACAAATTAGTAAATGAGGTTCAAAATGCAATAGAACAGTTACCGTATAAGTTTTCATCATTGTTGACTTTAAAATATGTCTTAGGATATTCAGGAAAAGAGATAGCAGAGATTACCGGTCTTAGTGAGACCAATGTCAGGCAGCAGCTGCTAAATGGCAGGAAAATGCTTTCACAAATTTTGGAGGAGGATAACCAGTGAAAATGAATAAGAATATTTTAGTGAAATCATTTATGGATAATACTTGTGACAGCATATTCATTCAGGCACTGAAGATGAATAATGATATTTTTATGGATGAGTTGCCGGATATAGTAGAAGCGCATAACTTTTCAGGAAGATTTGAACGGAAAATGAGACATCTGATTCGGGCAAATCATACATTTAACGGAAAGAGATGGTTAGAAATCTGTACAAGATATGTTACGGAAGCTGTTGCCGTAATTATATGTATTCTGATTGTCAATACCATATCTATTCAGGCACTTCACATAAATTTGTGGGAGGTCGTTGTAGATTCCACCGGAGATATGATAAATATAAGATTTCGTGATAATAAGGAGAGCGTTTCTGAAAAACAGGAAGTAGCCAAAAACAAAGAGAGTGAAAGTATTCATTTAAAAATTGGAAGTATTCCGGAGGGATACTCGCAGCAGGAGTTTTATTCAACAGATGAGCTTGTCGTACAGATATTGCAATCTGATTATGGAACAATAACATATACAGAAAGTCCGGTCACGAAGTCAGCCGATATTAATATTGCAAAAGGAAAAAGTGAAACAGAAATAATAGGGACAAGGGAAGTCACATTTGTTTCCGGAGAGAATAACATTACAGCTTTCTTTGCAGATGTAAAGTATTATCATATAGTAGAAATACAGGGACAGGATGCCGATAAAAAGACTGCGATAGAGATTGTTAAAAATTTGGAGGAACAATAGATGACAGTATATGAAACGAGACTTTTCAAAATACATTTTAAAATCCTTTATATTTTTATAATCATTTGTTTACTGCTGATGACAAATATAAATTCAGCAAAGGCGCAGGTGAAGATTCCGAAAGTAAGTGTACATTTGGAAAACACTAAGATAGATAAAAATTTGAGGGAGCCTGTTTTTAGAATTAGAAATCAATCTGACCAGAAAATCAGGGTAAAAAAGGTTGTTGTCGAGAGACAGATTGATGGAGAGTGGATTGAATTAGAGCGAAAGAAAAATGCATCCGTAAAAAGAAATATTTCGATAGAGCCTGCAAAGAAGGTGTATGACAGTATTTTGCTTAGTGACACTTATAAAATAAACAGGAATGAATTAATTTCCGGGAAATATCATATCAAGGTGGTTTATAAAACACAGGGGAAATATTATTTTCAATCGAAAGAATTTAATATTTTAGAAACCGGTAATACGGAAGAAGCCACAGGAACTGTGGATAAAAATATAGCCTGTACTTCTCCTTCAAAAAATGAGGTGATTACAAAAGGGAAAGAAATTGTATATTTAAAAGCTACCCATATTTTATTAAATAGTGATTTTTGTATTGATAAACATGGAAATGTTTCAGCTGTAGTATTTTCAGAAAATGATTATGAAACTGCCATAAAAACAAAAATGAAAATAAAGATTCAGAGGAAACATGGGAAAAAGTGGGTTACATATAAAAAATATAAGGTAGTTAAAAAAAGTAACATAGCTTATGCCAATAAAAAGTTTCAGTTGAGAAAGAGTGGAACTTATAGGATGAAAGTGGAAATCACGGTCTACCATAAAAAGCAAAAGAAACAAACGAAGGTCTATGTGTCGGGAAAACGAAGATTTAAAAGGAGGAAATAAAATGAAAAAGGTTCTTGTTATAATAATGACATTGGCGTTAATTGCCGCAAGTCTGTGCATAATGCCGGCAAATGCAGAAAATAATTTAAATAATAAAATTACGGGTATACGAGTCAATGCCCCAAAATCAAAAGCCAAAATCAGAATTAATAAAAAGAAAGCTACTATGTATGTAGGAAAAAAATTAAAATTAAAAATAAAAGGGATAAAGGCTAAAAAGGTAAAATGGTCAAGCTCAAATAAAAAAGTAGCTACAGTGAAAAAAGGTATTGTTAAGGCAAAAAAGAAAGGCAGAGTTATCATTACTGCGAAGGTAAAAGGAAAGAAGTATAAGTGTAAAATTAACGTAAAAAAGAAGAAAAATACAAGTTATATTGCCCTGCCTGCTTTAAAGGGAACCAAAATCGGACAAAGCATGTTAGACAGTTTGTATGACGGAAAAAATATTATCGTTAGTCCTCTCTCTCTCAAATATGCATTGGCAATGGCTGCCAATGGGGCAGACACAACTGCCAGAAAGGGGATTGAAAGATACTTAGATACGTCTGTAAAAGAATTAAACAATGATTTAAAAAGACAGATGGATGCCACAAAGAAAGACAGCATGTTTCATATTGCCAATAGTTTCTGGTATCGGGATAGTCTTACAATAGAGCCTCAGTATGAGAAAATGTTAAAAAACTGTTATTATGCAGATATAAATAAAGAAAAATTTAATGCGGAATTGGTTCCAAAAATAAACCAATGGGTATGTGATAATACGGATGGAATGATTAAAAAAATTATAGAGGAAATTGGAAGAGATGAGTATGCTTATTTGATAAATACTCTTTTGTTTAAAGGCAAATGGACGGAGCCTTTCAAACATGAGCTGACCTCTCCGGAAGTGTTTACAAAAGCAGATAATAAAAAGGTCAGAGTTGATATGATGGAAGATACAGTGTGGGATTATTACGAAAATAAGTATGCGACCGGTTTTGAAAAGACATATGGAAAAAATGAAGAATACTCGTTTGTGGCTGTTCTCCCAAAGAAAAAAGGGGATTTCAAACTTTCTCAACTGAATCTCAATGACTTTTTAAAAAGGAAGACAAATAAATATAAAGTATATATTTATCTTCCAAAGTTTGAGTACAGTTGGAAGGATTCTTTAAGCGAGCCGCTTCAAAAAACAGATGTAAAATATATTTTTGATGCACAAATAAATCCGTTGAAAAATATGTTTTGCAAGACGAATGCCAGTATCTATGTCAGTGATATATTACAGTCCTGTAGGATTATTATGGATGAAGATGGAACAAAAGCAGCAGCGGTCACGATAACAACGGTCAAGGCAACATCTGCACTGGGAGGAAAAACTAAAGTTAAGACGGTGAATCTAAACAGACCATTTGCTTATGTAATAAAAAACAATAAGACAAATGAAATTATGTTTATGGGAAAGGTATTAGACCCTACACAGAAATAAATTATTTATTATAGTAAAAAAGGTATTGTGCTTTAGGCATAATGCCTTTTTATTTTTATTACATTGCAAGGGGAAGTGGGTTATGATAGAATAATAAATAATTATGGGAATTTGTACCCTGGAACTTTTTATATGAAAAATAGGAGATTTATATGCTTAATAATGAAAAGATTATACTAATGACAAAGCTGTCATTATACGAGCAGAAAAATCAGAAAAAAGAAATCAAGACGGGTAAGTATTTTAAGAGTGATTACATGTTGTTAAAAATGCTAGGGTCATTTATCAGTGTGACCATAGGATATCTGTTATGTCTTGGAGTATGGTTTATGTACAGTTCAGACCAGGTTCTGGCAAATATGACAACTCTTGGAAGATTTACTGGTTTTATCGTTATTATTATCCTCATATATGTTATAGTAACAATAATTTATATGATTTTTAGCTATGCATTTTATTCGCATAGGTTTAGAACAATAAGAAAAAATCTTAAAGAATATAATGGCGATTTGAAGACACTACATAGGATACAGGAATTAGAGTATGATGCTATTATTGATGAGCTGGAAGAAGAGGGAGGCGAGGAAGAATAATGACAGGTTTAATAGAATTTAAGGAAAAATTAAAGAATTTTTATGCAGAGCATGAAATGTTTTTGAGACCGATTATAAAGTTTCTCGCTGCTTTTGTAGCGATGTTTCTCATAAAAAACAATATAGGATATATGGGATATATTAATACATGGCCGTTTATTATTGTTATTTCAATAATCTTTGCCTTTTTACCTTGGGGAGTCATTACATTATGTCTTGCGGCAGTTATTATTGCAAATGTATTTTCTTTATCGATGGAGCTTGCCTTATTAATGCTCGTTGTTATGTTGATTATGTTTTTATTTTTCTTTCGGTTTACACCGAGACAGGGAGTTTTATTGGTAATGATACCATTAGCTTTCTTTCTTAAAATACCGTATGTTGTGCCAATTATAGTTGGACTTATCTGTACTCCGACGGCAATTGTTTCTGTCAGCTTTGGAACAATAATATATTATATGATTTATGTAATAAGCGAAAATGATACTGCCATATCTAATATTTCAGGTGGGGGAACCAGTGCTGCGAGCATAAATTCCATTATTAATATGATGAGTAATAATAAAGGAATGGTTTTGACGGTGGTTGCATTTGCCGTAACGATTATTGTTGTATATATTATCAGACGTTCTTCTGTAAATAATGCATGGTCGATTGCTATTATAGTTGGCGGAATTGTAGATTTAGTTATTACAATTGTTGGAAGTATGATTTTGAACACAGAAAATTCAATTTTATGGATTATTATAGGCACGGTACTGTCAATAATAATATCAGCTATATTGCAGTTTTTTGTATTTTCAGTTGATTACTCCAGGACAGAGCATACACAGTTTGAAGATGATGAATATTATTATTATGTAAAAGCTGTACCAAAAATTAATGTGACAGCACCGGAAATGAATGTGAAAAGAATAAACGCCCAGAGAAGAAGAAAAGTTCAGGCAAAAAGAAAATAATATAAATTATTGAAATAAATCGTAAATCTGTTTCGTATAAATTAAAATAGTAAGAAGAAAGGAGAGTCAGGATGAGCACCGTATTAAACTATATTCAAAATTTCATAGAGAAATATTTGACAATACCGGATATCTATATGAGTGATTTTATTGAGATTATAGTTATCGCTGTATTGATTTATTATATTATACTCTGGTTCAAAAAGAGCAGAGCATGGGTTTTGCTTAGAGGTATTCTTGTTCTTGTTCTATTTATGGTTGTCGCATCGCTGTTTCACCTGACGACTCTTTTATGGATTATAAACAAAACACTAAGCGCAGGAATTATTGCTCTTGTAATTATATTTCAGCCGGAGCTTAGAAGAGCTTTGGAGGAGCTTGGAAAGAAAAATGTATTATATAAGGTAATGAAAATTGGAAGCAGTTTGTCCAACGAGAGATTTAGTGATAAGTCAGTTGAAGAAATCACCAGAGCGACACTTGAAATGGCAAAAGCTAAGACAGGAGCGCTTATGGTTATTTCACAGGAGCATGATTTGGGGCAGTATATTGAAACAGGAATTAGGTTGGATGCCAAGATTACAAGCCAGCTGTTGATTAATATTTTTGAAAAAAATACACCGTTACATGATGGTGCTGTAATTATTGAGGGGGATGAGATTATCTCAGCCACATGTTATATACCGTTGTCGGACAGTACGTCTTTGAGCAAAGAACTGGGTACGAGGCATAGAGCGGGGCTTGGTTTAAGCGAGGTGACAGACAGTATTATAATTATAGTATCAGAAGAGACGGGAAGTATTTCTATTGCCAGAGAAGGAAAACTAATTCGATATGCCGATGCTGCAATTTTAAAAAATGAATTGACAAAAGCACAGGCAAAGGAAGAAGTAAAACCTAAAAAGAGGTTTTGGAAAGGAAGGAACCGCAATGAAAAAAGCCATGATGAAAATTAAGGCATCGCTTACAAACAACGTAGGGATTAAGATTATTGCGGTTATTATTGCTACGCTTATCTGGCTTACAGTTGTAAATATAAGCGACCCCGAAAAAACTATAGTAATATATAATATTCCTATAACAATTACGCATGAGAATGCCATAACCGATATGAATATGGTTTATAATGTAGATAGAGATGCAAGCGTGAATATTACTGTATCAGGAAAACGTTCTATAGTAAGCAGGCTCTCGGCAGATGATTTCAAGGCAACAGCATCTTTAAAGGAATTGTCAAAAGTTAATTCTGTGCCGGTGGAAATCGTTGCAAAACAAAATTCTATAGGAAGAAAGGTGACAATAGAAAAACAATCCATTCAGACATTAGAGATTGGTGTGGAGGAAATTAAAAAGCAGACCTTTTCCATACAGGCTGAGTATATTGGAAATGTTGCAGAGGGATATGTCACAGGTGATTATACTTTATCCAGAAACAATGTTACGATTGAGGCGCCGGAATCGATACTTGACAGAATCGACAGGGTTGTTGCACAGTGTGATGTAGATGGCGAGACTGATGATTTCACGAAAAAAAGTGCCATTGTCTTATATGATAAACATGGAAGACAGGTGAAATCAAATGACATCACAATTTCAGCAAAGACTATAAAGGTTTCTGTAATAGTTTTGAAAGAGAAGGAAGTTCCAATTGTTGTTAATAATATTAGCTCGCCTTTGAGTGGATATCATGTGGAATCAGTTGAGACTAAGCCGGAAAATGTAATATTGATTGGAAAAAAAGAGCAGATTGATGGCATTGAATCTATTATAGTTGCGGATACTATAGATATTACCGATAAAGCAAAGGATACCTTAGAAAAGATTGATATAAAAAAATATCTTCCCGAGGGTGTTTCTGTTCGCGGAGATAGTCTGATTGAAGTCCGGATTCAAATTAATAAGCTCGTAACAAAGAAATTTACTATTGATACAGATGATATTGTAATAGAAGATTTGAATCGTGACTATGAAGTGACATTCAGTAATAAGTCAGTCTCTGCACAACTGCAGGGTGAAGATAAAATCATGAAGAATATTTCTTCAAAGGATATTCGTGCAAGTATTGATATAAAAAATTATAAAGAGGGAACAGAAACGGTTGATGTATCTGTTGTCGTTCCGGATGGAACGGTATTGTTGAATAACATCACGGTTAAGGTTAAAATTAAGAAAAAGAAAAAGTAATTATATTTAGGAGGAATGCATTATGAGTACCATTTTAGTAACAGGTGGAGCAGGTTATATCGGCAGCCATACATGTGTTGAATTATTAGAGTCAGGATATGATGTGGTCGTTGTTGATAATCTGTGCAATTCGTCAAAAGAGTCATTAAAGAGAGTAGAGAAAATAACAGGAAAAGGCGTAAAGTTTTATGAGGCTGACATCGCAGATAAGACAGCTATGAGCAAAATTTTTGAGGAGAATAATATATTTGGCGTCATTCATTTTGCGGGACTGAAAGCGGTTGGAGAATCTGTTGAAAAGCCTTTGGAATATTATAAAAACAATATATCAGGAACTCTTTCTATGTGTGAAGTGATGCGTGAATATAATGTAAAAAATATTATATTTAGTTCCTCTGCAACTGTTTATGGTGACCCTGAGACTGTTCCGATTACAGAAGAATGTCCAAAAGGTCAATGTACTAATCCATATGGATGGACAAAGTCAATGTTAGAGCAGATGTTAATGGACATACAGAAGGCTGACAACGAATGGAATGTTATTTTACTTCGTTACTTTAACCCGATTGGGGCACACAAGAGTGGGGTGATGGGAGAAGACCCTAATGGCATACCGAATAATTTAATGCCTTATGTCATGAAGGTTGCTATTGGACAACTTCCAAAGGTAAACGTATTTGGTAATGATTATTCTACACCGGATGGAACAGGTGTCAGAGATTATATTCATGTTGTTGATTTGGCAGTTGGACATGTCAAGGCAATAAAGAAAATCGAAGAAAATCCGGGAGTAAAGATTTATAATCTGGGAACAGGAAAAGGATATAGTGTCCTTGATGTTATCAACAATGTAAGCAAGGCGGTTGGAAAAGATATTCCTTATGTGATTGCAGAAAGAAGAGCCGGAGATATTGCCGAATGTTATGCGGACCCGGCATTGGCAAAAAAAGAGTTGGGATGGGAAGCCAAAAATGGAATCAAAGAAATGTGTGAAGATTCATGGAATTGGCAGAAAAACAATCCGAACGGATACAGATAAGCAATAAACATGATTGGAGAAAACCATGAGTTCTAAGAAGATAAAGACACCGGAAAAGCAGTTGAAAACAATAAAAATATGGAAAAGAATTATTACAACAATTGAAGTGATTTTTGGAGTATTATTGATTGCAATGGCAATAATTTTATTTGTTCCAAACGTGAAAGCTGAACTAATTAAGGGAATGGCATCTACACCGATAGGGCAGAAGATTATTTCCTGGTTTGGCAGTGAGGCTTATGCACAAAGTGTATTTGATTCTAATTTCGATATGAGTAAATTAATCAAAAATGAATTAAAATATAATTATTCAGAAGAATATACGACATTTGTACTATTTGGAGTGGACTCCAGAGAGGGAGAAGTGGAGGCTTCCAATAGTGATTCTATATTGATTGTCAATATCCATAATACAACAGGTGAAGTAAAAATGGCTTCTGTTTACAGAGATACCATGCTTGGCATATATGATAAAGAAGGAAATTTAAATAAGTATTTTAAGATAAATTCAGCCTATGCAGGAGGTGGACCGGAAGCTGCCATCAATACATTAAATAAAAATCTGGATTTGGATATTCAGGATTATGTGACTGTAAATTTTTCAGGGGTTGCAGAAATTATCAATCAGCTGGGAGGTATTACAGTTAACCTGACGGATGATGAACTTTCTCAATTAAATCGTCATTTAAAGAGTACGCTCAGTTCTACAGGACAGTATACGCCGCAGGTCAAGAAAAGTGGAAAAAATATAAAGTTGAATGGTCTTCAGGCTACTACTTATTGTAGAATTAGAAAAGCTACATTTTATGACCCGGACACAGGTGATGCAATTAGTGATGATTTTGGGCGTGCTGCCAGACAGAGACTGGTTATGATGAAACTGGTAGAGAAAGCAAAAAAAGCGGGATTGTCAGAGCTGCAGGGAATGGTGCAGGCTGTAATGAATGACAATTCAGATGGGAATCGAATTATATCTACAAGTTTTACTTTCGACGAAATTATAAATCTTATACCAGTAATCTTTGATTTTGAGTTGAGTGGAAGTCAGGGATTTCCATCTGAACTTACAACGGGGACATATGATACTGTAAGTTTTGTTGTCGCAAGGGGATTATCCCATAATGTCTCTGAACTTCACAAGTTCTTTTATGGAGAAGAAAATTATCAGCCAACAGATAATGTGCTGTCCGTAGAAAATTATGTAGCGGGATATACAGGAATAACAGCAGATTCTAATGGTTTTAATCCTACACAGGCCGGTCAGAATACAACAGAGCCGGATACGACAACGAAAGCGGATGACACGAATTATGATTATGATGATAAAGGGAAAAGTGATTTTTATTAAATTAGATTCATATTTAATTGTCACAGGGCATACTAATATTGTATGCCCTGTAGTACGTTCACAAATTACTTACTTTTTAACAGTTAAAACACAGAATAATCACATATAAACATTAAACTCTAGTTATAAAATAAATCAAGTAAAGTTTGTTGAAAGGAGATATATTCATGATAGACAATGAAAATACAAATGGATTTAATATAAATCCGGAAGATAACGATGAAACAAATGGACAAGTAAATCAAACAGAAAATAATTCTAGTGAGGATAATAATAGTTTTGAAAACCAAAACAGATATGAAAATTTTGATAATAGATATTATTCTCAGAACAATTATTCGTCAAATAACAATGGTGGACAAAACTATAATCAGATGAATGACTATAATAATGGAAATAATAAAAATAAAAACAAGCTGCCTATTATTATTGCTATCGCTTGTGCAACAGTTTTAGTGATGATTTCCGGTATAGTTGGCATTTTTACTATCATTGGGAAAAATTCGGGTGGTTCAGATTTAAAAAATATGTTATCAAATAAAGAAACAACAGAAAGTACAGAGAAGTATGATGATATTGGTTCTACGAATATCAGCAGTGGTTCTTCTAGTGGTGGGGTAACAGTTACAGACGTTTCAGGTGTTGTGAGTAACGCAATGCCATCGGTTGTTGCTATTACCAGTAAGACATTAATAGAGTCCAAAGGATACAGTTCCATTTTTGATGAATATTTCGGTGGTGGAAGAGGTGGAAATCAGACTTATGAGCAGGAGGCAGCAGGTTCAGGAATTATTGTGGACCAGACAGACACAGAACTTTTGATTGTTACAAACAATCACGTTGTAGAAGGTTCTGACAGCCTTAAAATACAGTTTGATGGCATGAAAACAGAAGATGCAGTCGATGGATATATTAAAGGGACAGATGCAAATGCTGATGTTGCAGTTGTGGCAGTAAAGCTAAAAGATATCTCGAGTGGGACATTGGAAACAATTAAAAAGGCGACTATAGGTGATTCAGATAAAGTAAGCGTAGGAGAGGGTGTTATTGCGATAGGAAATGCTCTTGGATATGGACAATCCGTAACAACAGGTGTTATCAGTGCAAAAGACAGAGAGGTAACTATCGAAGAAAAGACGATGAAACTTCTTCAGACAGATGCTGCTATCAATGGTGGTAACAGTGGTGGAGCTTTACTGAATGCAAAGGGTGAAGTTATTGGAATTAATGTTGCAAAATATTCGTCTGATGGAACAACCAGTGCGAGTGTAGAAGGCATGGGATTTGCAATTCCTATTTCTTCTGTAAAGAATATTATTAGTAATCTTGAAACAAAACAGACAAGAACAAAAGTAAGCGAAGAAGAACAGGGATATTTGGGTATCAGCAGTAAGTATGATGTTTCTGCACAGATTTCAGAAATGTATGGTATGCCAACCGGTGTTTATATTTATGAGACTGTAAAAAATGGTCCGGCAGATAAAGCAGGAATACAGGCAGGAGATATTCTCACAGAGTTTGATGGTCAGCAGATATCCTCATATGATACGTTAAAGAGTGCAATGGCATACTATAAAGCAGGAGAAAAAGTAAAAGTAAAAATTGCTTATGCTGAGGGGAGAGAATATAAGCAAAAAGAAGTAACGGTTACATTGGGAACGGCAAAAGATGTAAGTGTAAATACGCAGAATAAATAATTTAAAAAAATTTAAATTTAGGTTTTTCCATTCCAAAATATAAAAGGAGTCCTATGCTCAATGTTTTATCATTGCATAGGACTTTTCCCATTTTAAAGGGGGTGGTGACATTTTTTGTATGTTTCAATTTCTTTAGATATGTGTTAAACTAAGCAGAGTTAAGAATATTTTAAGAATGGAGTTATTATGAGTGACTTTAAGGATGAATTAGAAAAAGAACAGTTAGATAATATGGAACAAAATATGAATGACAATAAAAAAGATGATGATGAATATGAAAAGATATGCTATGTATGTAGAAGGCCGGAAAGTAAAGCAGGCAAGATGATAGATATGCCGGGGGGAATCTGTGTATGTACTGACTGCCTTCAAAAAAGTTTTAACAGTTTTCAGAATATAGGAATGAATGTCAATATTAGTCAGGAAGAACTTGAAAATCTCCTTAATATGCCTGGGATTCATATGATGACACCTGAGGATTTGAGAAAAACAGTTCCTAATAAGCAGAAAATAAAGAAAAAGAAAAAAGTAGAAGAAAATAAAGAAAATCCGGTACTTGATATTAACAAAATTCCTGCACCTCATGTGATTAAAGAAAAGTTAGACGATTATGTAATTGGGCAGGATTATGCAAAGAAGGTTATGTCTGTGGCAGTGTACAATCATTATAAACGTGTTGCGACAAATACAATGGATGAAATTGAGATTGAAAAGTCCAACATGCTTATGATTGGACCTACCGGATGTGGAAAAACATATCTTGTAAAGACGTTAGCAAAACTCTTGGATGTACCATTGGCCATTACCGATGCAACTTCTCTTACAGAGGCGGGGTATATCGGAGATGATATTGAAAGTGTTTTGTCAAAACTTCTTGCAGCAGCAGATAATGATGTGGAGAGAGCTGAGACGGGAATTGTTTTCATAGATGAGATTGATAAAATCGCAAAGAAAGATACTTCAAGAAGCAGGGATGTCAGTGGAGAGTCTGTGCAGCAGGGAATGCTAAAGTTACTGGAGGGGAGCGAGGTAGAAGTGCCTGTGGGAGCCACAAGCAAAAATGCAATGGTACCTCTTGCCACAATGAATACAAAAAATATCTTATTTATTTGCGGTGGAGCATTTCCGGATTTAGAGGATATTATTAAAGAAAGATTAAATAAACAGGCTGCAATTGGTTTTACGGGAGATTTAACGGATAAATATGACCATGATAAGAACATCATGAAAAATGTTACAGGTGAGGATTTGAGAAAGTTTGGTATGATACCCGAGTTTTTAGGAAGATTGCCGATTGTATTTACGCTGGACGGACTGACAGAAGATATGCTTGTAAAAATTTTAACGAATCCAAAGAATGCAATTATTAAACAGTATCAGAAATTATTAGAGCTAGATGAAGTAAAATTAGAGTTTACGGAGGAAGCTTTAAGGACTATCGCAAGGAAAGCAATGGAAAAGAAGACAGGAGCCAGAGCACTTCGGGCTATTATTGAAGAATTTATGCTGGATGTCATGTTTGAAATTCCAAAGGATGACCATATTGGTACAGTACAGATTACGGAGGCATATATCAATGGAACCGGAGGACCGGTTATCGGTATGCGTTTGCCGGGATAATTAAATTGGAAAATACGACATAATGGGATATTGCCCGGCATACAATTTAATAAAAAAAGACAGACAAATGGAGAGAATATAATTCTCTCCATTTGTTATAAAAGGATGATGAATTATGCCGGATTGCAGAGAAAAAATTATGTCGGAAGAATATGCGGACTTTATTGCTGAATACAGTATTTTGAGTAGTGAAATTGAAGAAAAATTTGGGGAATATTGTCCACAGTTTATAAGTGACAGATATGTGACACTATATCAGGAACTGAGATTAGTAACAAATTTTAATGTCGCAAATTATACATATGGTGCAATACCAAAGCTCTATGGATTAATGGATACAACAGCAGTTGCCGCAACAGGAGCTATTCGTCTTCAGAATCAAACCGGATTTGAGTTATCAGGGAGAGGGGTTATCGTAGGATTTATAGATACCGGAATTGATTACACAAATGATGCTTTTAAGAATAATACAGGTCAGACAAGAATCATAGGTATCTGGGACCAGACGGACAATACAGGGGAGCCGCCGGAGGGATTCTTATATGGAAGTGAATATGATATGGATGCGATTAATAGGGCGCTGCAAAGTGATAATCCAAGAAATATTGTTCCGCATAATGATGAAAATGGACATGGGACTTTTTTGGCAGGAGTGGCGTGCGGAAAGTATAATGAGCAGCAGGATTTTATAGGAAGCGCTCCTGAGAGTCTGATTGCTATAGTAAAGTTGAAACCTGCGAAGCGTTATTTAAAAGATTATTTTCTTATTGAAGATGGAGAGCCTGTATATCAGGAGAATGACATTATGCTTGCAGCTTCATACCTGCGGGAACTTAAGATTAAATATGATATGCCTGTAGTGATAGTTTTGGGTCTTGGAAGTGGAAGTGGTGACCGGGCAGGAGGTTCACCTTTGGCGCAGCATTTAGATGCCCTTGGGCAGTATGTAGGACAATGTGTGGTAGTTTGCAGCGGTAATGAAGGAAATGAGAGGTTGCATTACAGTGGAAGTGTGGAGGATGGAAGCAGCGAAGATGTAGAAATAAGAGTTGGTGAAAACAGTAATGGATTTGTATTGGAATTGTGGGGAAATACACCGGATTTATTTTCGGTTTCGTTTGTGTCACCTTTAGGAGAAAGCGTTCCGAGAATACCGGCGAGAAAGGATGTGAGTGAGAGAGTTAATTTTTTGCTGGAGGGAACATACATTGATGTAGATTATAAACTTGTGGAGTCAGGAAATGGTGGAGAGCTGATTTTTATGAGGTTTGTGAATCCATCGCCGGGAATATGGACTGTAAAGGTTTATGGAAGCTTTATTTTAAGCGGCCGGTTTAATATTTGGTCTAATTTGAGACAATTCATGGATAGTGAAACGTATTTTTTAAAGCCTGACCCGGATATGACATTGACAGTGCCGTCGAGCTCGGAGGGGGTAATCACAGTAGGAGGTTTTGACAATAATTCAAATGCCATTTATCCCAGAACAGGAAGAGGATTTACAAATGACAATAATGTAAAGCCGGATTTAGTGGCGCCGTCAGTGAATGTTTTTGGACCGGATGTCGGCAGGGGAGTGGAAGGTTCAGGTGGATTTACGAGAAAAACGGGAACCTCTGTAGGGACAGCTCTTGTTGCAGGCTGTTGTGCCCAGATGTTAGAGTGGGGAGTTGTCGATGCAAATGAGCCATATATGAAAACTGCATATATTAAAAATTATTTAATCCGTGGAGCACAGAGAGACCGGGATGTAACTTATCCGAGCAGGCAATGGGGGTATGGTAAAATAGATGTGTTTAATAGTTTTCTTATATTAACTAGAACGTAACAAAGATTACAGAGCGTTTTGCCTATTTATTTTGTGCGGTAAGTTGCTTTTTTATATAAAGTGTATTAGAATTATTACGATATGCCGCTCATCAAAAGAGAAGGCAATACATATGGAAGAGGAGAAAGAAAGATGAAATTATCAAAACTTGTTGGGGACAGATTTAAGGAAAGACCGGCGAATTGTTTGATTGACAGTCATGCATTAATGGTTAGAGGAGGATACATCAAGAACGTTGCGAATGGTATTTACTCACAATTCCCCCCAATGAAGAGAATTTCACAAAAAATAGAAAATATTATCAGAGATGAGATGGATAAAATTGATGGACAGGAGGTTTTATTTCCAGTCGCTTTACCAGGCAGCTTATGGGAAGAATCGGGCAGATATGAAAGCGTCGGTTCAGAACTTCTCAGGTTTACTGACAGAACCGGAAGTAGGATGGTACTTGGTATGACACATGAGGAGGCATCCGTACAGCTGGTAAGAGAATATGCAAACAGTTATGCAAAATACCCGTTTATGATTTATCAATTTCAGACAAAATTCCGTGATGAGGCGAGGCCGCGTGCGGGGTTAATTCGTGTCCGTGAATTTACAATGAAGGATGCTTATTCTTTCCACACATCTCAGGAAGATTTAGAGCAGTATTATCAGAAAGCATATGATGCGTATAATCGCATTTTTGCCAGATGTGGTATCCCGGAAGTTACAGTTGTGGCATCTGATTCCGGTATGATGGGAGGCAGTATTTCCCATGAGTATATGTTACTTACAGCAGCTGGCGAGGATTCGATTGCAATATGTCCGGAATGCGGATATAGTGCAAATGTAGAAGCGGCAGAAAGCATTATAAAAAATGAAAATAAGATACCGATAGAAGAGATGAAAGAGGTTCAAACACCGAATGTGGGAACTATTGAGGAACTCTGTGCATTTCTTGAAATTCCGGCAGAAAATACATGTAAGGCTGTAGTATATCAGAGAAATGAAGATGATAGTTATATTGTTGCATTTATCCGTGGAGATTTGGATATTAATGAGACAAAGTTGACGAATGCACTCGGATGTGAAATTCATCCTGCAGTGATTACTGATGATTGTGAACTAAATGCCGGGTTTATCGGTCCTGTAGGCCTCTCCGATAAGATTACAGTAGTATTTGATAATTCTCTTAAGGGAATTGACTATTTTGCTACAGGTGCAAATAAGGTTGATGTTCATTATACAGGATTTAATATTGAGAGAGATTATGGAGAAGCAGAGTATCTCGACCTTGCAAAAATAACAGAAGGCGGTATCTGTCCTCAGTGTGGTAAACCTATTATTAAAGTTTCCAGAGGTATTGAGGTTGGTAATATTTTCCAGCTTGGTACAAAATATTCTAAATCTATGGGATTTAAGTATACAGATGAAAATGGTGAGGAACAACATCCTATTATGGGATGCTATGGAATTGGTGTAGGACGTATGGCTGCCTCTATCTGTGAGGTGAGACATGACGATTACGGTCCAATCTGGCCGATTACAATTGCACCTTGGCAGGTACATCTTTGCTGTCTGCGTTCTGATGATGCAGAGTGTAAAGAATTTGCAGACAATATCTACAACACATTGCAGAAAAAGGGGATTGAAGTAATTTATGATGATAGAAAAGCAAGACCGGGAGCAATGTTTGCTGACGCAGACCTTTTGGGTGTTCCGGTGCGGGTGGTTGTAAGCCCTAGAAATCTAAAAGAGCGTGTCGTTGAAATATCCACTCGTGATAAGAGTATTCAGGAAAAAATTTCAATGGATAGTGTACTCGAAGAGATTGATAGAATTATAAAAGAATTGACAGATAAAATATATGAAAATGTAAAATAAAAATAAAGAAGTCGCTTTTACAATTGTAGAATCGGCTTCTTTATTTTTCATAAGTTGATTTTTAAATTAGTCAAATAATGTCTGCCAGTTTTTATCTCGATATGCAGAAAAACATATTTGTATTTGTTCCTCGTTATTTTTTTCTGTTGCGAGTTCAGGTAATTCATTTTCAGAAAAATAACGAAATTCTGTTGTTTCTATATTTTTCTGAAAGTGTCCTCCGATGACAGAACAAAGGACAAATATTTTACATACGCCGTAGGCATAGACCGGCAGGTTATGTTTTGCTCTGTCCTGAACCGCAATAATTTTGTCAGCCGTGACATCTAATCCTGACTCTTCTTTGACTTCTTTCACAGTATTTTCTTTCACAGATACATTTATGTCAACCCAACCGCCAGGCAGTGACCATTTGCCATTGTTTTCTTTTACGAGAAGTATCTTTCCATTATCAAAAATAGCGGCTCTGGTATCGAGTTTCGGTGTCTGATATCCGGTCTCATTGCAAAATAGCTCTTTTACTTTCTCAATAGAAATTTCTGTTTTATATGAAAGCATTTCTGCTGAAATCTCTCTTATCCGCTCATATCTTTCTTTGTCATATATATCTTTTCCGTATGTTAGTCCGGCCTGGGCAAGACTTTGAAGTTCAACAGCCCATTGCAGCCATTTTTCGTTATTATTCATTTTGTTTCCCTCTATATATAAAATCAGTGATAAAATAATTATAGTGGAATAGATATGTGATTTCAATATTATTATCGTTTTATTTTATTATACTTTGAAAGCATATTTAGGTATATAATATAGGTATTTGATACATGTGTTTGTTTTGGTTAGAATAAATATAAAGTTGCAAAAGTGTGAGGGTTCCTGATAAAATATTGAAAACTATAGTGAGGATTTATGAATAGAGATATAATAGACAAATTAGAAAGTTTAAAGGAGTATTTAGGAAATTTAGGGAGTGTTGCAATTGCCTTTTCCGGAGGAGTCGATTCTACATTTTTATTAAGAGTTGCACATGATGTTTTAGACGAAAATACAATAGCTATTATGTTAAAGGCGAAAGCTTTTCCCTCTGAAGAATTGGCGGAGGCTCAGAGATTTTGTGAGAATGAGGGAATAAAATATTGTGTGTGTGAGTTTGAGCCTCTTAACATCGATGGTTTTGCAGATAATCCTCCTGACAGATGTTATATTTGCAAAAAGAAAATTTTTAATGAAATAATTGAAATTGCAAAGGAACATGGTGTTGATAATGTAGCAGAAGGTTCTAATATGGATGATATATCTGACTACAGACCGGGGCTGAGAGCAATCAATGAATTAAATGTATTTAGTCCGTTACAGAAAGCAGAGCTGTCAAAAGATGAGATAAGAATGTTGTCAAGACAGTTGGGACTTAGTACATGGAAAAAACCAAGCAAGGCCTGTTTGGCTTCGAGATTTGTCTATGGAGAAAAGATAACGAAAGAAAAGCTACAGATGATAGATAGAGCGGAACAATTTTTGATGGAACATGGTTTTGAGCAAAACAGAGTTCGAATACATGGGATGATGGCGCGTATAGAAATACTTCCGAAACAATTTGATAAATTTATGGAAGATAATATTAGAGAGGAAATTTATAATTATTTTAAATATCTGGGGTTTTCTTATATAACTCTTGATATATTAGGTTTTAGAAGTGGCAGTATGAATGAGGAATTATTATGGAAGAAATGAGATTAAAAGAACTGTTGAATTGTGTGGCAGAGGGCAAGGTAAGTGTGGATGAGGCTGAATTGCAGTTAAAAAAAGAACCTTTTGAAGATTTAGGTTTTGCCAAGTTGGACTATCATAGGAGTATCAGACAAGGTGTGCCTGAGGTGATATATGGTGCGGGAAAGACACCGGAACAGATTGTAGAAATTGTAAGGGCTTTTATACAAAAGGGGCAGAAAAATGTTTTGATTACCAGAATAAGTCAAGAAGCAGCAGTGCATGTGGAAGAAGGTTTGAGCCATGCAGATGGTGCAGGGGTTTTTCAATATGATAAGATGAGCAGAATAGGTATTGTAGGTGATATACCACATCCTGATGGTATTGGAAAAATAGTTGTAGCTACAGGTGGTACCAGTGACATGCCTGTGGCGGAAGAAGCGGCACTGACGGCAGAGGTTCTTGGAAATGAAGTGGTAAGATTATATGATGTGGGGGTTGCAGGTTTACATAGGCTGCTGGCGCATGCAGAGGAATTGATGAGCGCACAGGTAATTATTGCAATTGCCGGGATGGAGGGAGCGCTGGCAAGTGTAATCGGTGGTCTGGCAGATTGTCCGGTGATTGCAGTGCCTACAAGTGTGGGATATGGGGCTTCATTTGGCGGTGTATCGGCACTTTTATCCATGCTCAATTCCTGTGCCAGTGGAGTGAGTGTGGTAAATATAGATAATGGCTTTGGAGCCGGATATCTGGCAAGCATGATAAATCATAAATTGTAATCATTTTTGACATTAAGAATGATTACTAAATATATATATAGTTGTTAATTAGTAATGCGGATGGTATAATATTGTTACAGAAAGTACCCATGACAGGGTGGTAACCTCCTGAGTTTATGAATACCGAATTATCGGAGTACATAAGAGGGGAGGTGGTGTCAATGACAGCTTATGAGATTATTTCAATTTTTATAGGGATATTGGCTTTGCTAATATCTTTTGGAAGTTTAGTTGTTGCATTGCTTGCCTTACTCGATAAGAGAAACAAGCAAAAATAAAAACGCCTATCCTGTCTGGTCCACAGGGTAGGCGTCGTCCATAAGGACAATTATTCGTCTAAACTCGGAGCATCCATCTATGGAGTGGGTGCTTTCTCCTTATATAATTATGATAACATTGCGACAAAGGGATTTCAAGTAGTATTGAAATAAAGACAGAAATTCCTATTAAATATAGTTAGGAGAAATATATGAGAACTTTATATTTAGAATGTAATATGGGAGCAGCAGGCGATATGCTGATGGGAGCATTGTTGGAATTGCATCCGAGCGCAGATAATTTTATTGAAAAAATGAATCAGTTGGGGCTCCCCGGAGTGAAATTAGAAAAAGAAAGTAGTGTGAAATGTGGCATTCAAGGAACGCATATAAAGGTTACTGTAGATGGAAAAGAGGAACAAAGTTTGGATGCACATCATGGACATATGCATGATAATGAGCATTCACACAATCATGCTCATGCACATCATCACCATCATACCAGCCTTTATGATGTCTCGCATATAATACATAATTTAGATATACCGCAGAGGGTGAAAGAGAATGCATTGTGTGTATATCAACTGATTGCAGCGGCTGAGAGTAATGCTCATGGGAAACCTATGGAAGAGATTCATTTTCATGAGGTGGGAACGATGGATGCAGTTGCAGATGTGGTTGGCGTCTGCCTGCTGATAAACGACTTAAAAGTAGATAGGATTGTTGCTTCTCCGGTACATGTGGGAAGTGGAAATGTAAAATGTGCGCATGGTATTTTACCGGTTCCGGCGCCTGCGACTGCATATATTTTAAGGGGGGTTCCTATTTATGGAGGAGAGGTCAAAGGGGAGTTATGTACACCTACGGGTGCGGCGTTGCTGAAACATTTCGTGGATGATTTTTCAGGTATGCCGGTTATGCAGATAGAAAAAGTCGGTTATGGTATGGGAAATAAAGAGTTTGAAATTGCAAACTGTGTAAGGGCTATGATAGGCATCACAGAGAAGCAGATGGATGAAATTGTGGAATTATGTTGCAATTTAGATGATATGACAGCAGAAAAAATTGGCTTTGTGATGGAACTCATGATTGAGCAGGGAGCGTTAGATGTTTATACTACATCTGTGGGAATGAAAAAGAATCGTCCGGGAATAATGCTTACCTGTATGTGTAAAAAAGCAGATAAAAGTAAATTTTTACATATTTTATTGAAACATACTACAACATTGGGAATCCGAGAGTATATATGTAACAGATATGGATTGGATAGAAGTATTCGTGTGTTACAGACAAAATACGGCGAGGTTCATATAAAGACGTCTACAGGGTATGGAGTAAAAAGAGAGAAAATGGAATATAGTGACTTGGAAAGAATTGCAAAGGAACAGTCAAAGTCTATAGAGGAAATAGAGATAGAACTTAAGAATGATATAATGTAATATTTAGGAGGTAAATTATGCATATGGCAGATGCGTTGTTGTCACCTGAAGTTGGCACTGTGATGTGGGCAGCCAGTGCGGGGGCAACGGTTTATGCGGCAAAAAAAATAAATGATGTAGATATGTCAGAGAAGAAACTTCCTGTTATGGCAGTTTCCGGAGCGTTTGTGTTCGCGGCACAAATGATAAATTTTACAATTCCGGGAACGGGTTCCAGTGGACATATTGGTGGAGGCATATTATTGGCGGCTCTGCTTGGAGAATTTCCGGCATTGATTACTTTATCAGCGGTATTAGTGATTCAATGCCTGTTTTTTGCAGACGGAGGTCTGCTGGCTCTTGGGGCAAATATATTTAATATGGGTGTAATACCTTGTCTGGTTGTGTATCCATTGGTATTTAGACCGTTTTTAAAAAGAGGAATAACGAAAAGAAAGCTCACGGCAGCATCTGTACTAGCGCCGGTAATAGGGTTACAGCTCGGGGCATTTTTTGTTGTTATCGAGACGTTAGCTTCAGGGATAACACAATTGCCTTTTATGACTTTTTTGTCTTTGATGCAGCCAATACATTTTGCAATCGGACTTGGTGAGGGGGCGGTTACCGCTGCTGTTTTAGTTTTTGTGTGGCAGATGAGACCGGAATTAATTCAATCTTCTGTTTTAAAGCATAAGCTACATGCAAAAGTTTCAATGAGAAAAGTGACGGTTATTTTAGCGGCTTTAGCGATATTGGTTGGAGGTGTTCTTTCCTTATATGCATCTTCGAATCCTGATGGATTGGAGTGGTCTATGGAAAAAACAGCGGGAACAACAGAGTTAGAAGCACAGGGATTTGTATATCGTGTTGTGTCAGGAATACAGGAAAAAATGTCTTTTCTTCCCGATTATGATTTTAAAGCAGGGCAGGGAAAAGGTACAGGGATATCCGGTGTGATTGGCGCTATTATAACAAGTGTGTTGGCATTGGGAGCCGGGTTTGTAATAACATTTATTAAGAGGAAAAGAAAAAATGGCAGATATGCGGAGCAAACTGAATGATGTATATTCACTGGAAAGCCTTAGCAGAAAAAATACATTGATACATAAATTACATCCTTTATCGAAAATGCTCGTTACGATTGTGTATATTATATGCATTATGGCTCATGGCAGATATCATCTATCTGCTATGGCACCCTTTCTATTTTATCCTATTGTAATAATGGCATTGGCTGAGATACCATTTGGGATGATTGTGAAGAGAACAAGCATTGCATTACCGTTTACTTTATTTGCAGGTATTAGCAATTTAATATTTGATACAGCGCAATGGGGGACTGTAGGCAATGTTGTAATTTCAACGGGATTGATTTCTTTTTTTACGTTAATTGTAAGAACTTTTTTGTGTGTCAGTGCCATTTTGATTTTAGTGGCAACCACGCATTTTACGGAGATTACCGGACAGCTTATGAGAGCACATATACCTGCTATCATTGTAAATCTATTAGAAATGATATATAGGTATTTATCGGTTTTAGTCGAGGAAGCTTCGGTGATGGTCACGTCTTATCGTCTGAGAAATCCAAATTATAAGTGGCCGCTTATCAGGGATATGGGACCGTTTGTAGGACATTTGTTTCTGCGCAGTATTGAGCGTGCTGAAAGAATTTATCAGGCAATGAAGTGCAGAGGATATGGAAGTGTAAAGGCTGTTTATATGAAGCGGAAAATGAAGGCAGGGGATATTATATTTTTAATTACGGGTTGTATTTCTTCTATTATATTTGCTTTGATTTAGGAGGCGGAATTGTTAAAGATTGAGAGTTTAAATGTGAAATACCCTGATGGGAAAATTGCGGTGGAAGATTTTTCTTTAGAAGTCGGGGATGGTGAGCATATTGCACTGGTTGGTGCAAATGGGGCAGGTAAGTCCAGTCTGATGCTTGCCGTCGAAGGGATTATTGAAAGTACAGGAAAAGTGCAGGCGGAAGATATTATTTTGGCAAAAGATACGGTTGTGGATATCAGAAAAAAAGTGGGGTTATTGTTTCAGAATCCTGACGACCAGTTATTTATGGCAACAATTTATGATGATGTAGCTTTTGGACCGAGAAATATGGGATTAGATGAAGTATCAGTGAAATATAGAGTGGAAGATAGATTGAAACTTTTGAATATTGAATATTTAAAAGACAAAACCGCTTTGAAATTATCCGGGGGTGAAAAGAGAATGGCGGCTTTAGCTACAGTTCTTGCAATGAAACCGTCTATTATGCTTTTGGATGAACCGACTGCATTTTTGGACCCGAAGGCAAGAAGAAATTTGATTCACGTTTTGAAAGGACTGCCCCATACAATGTTGATTGCCACACACGATTTAACTTTTGCGAAAGAAGTGTGCAGCAAAGTGGTAATAATGAAGGATGGAAAGTTTTTTGCACAGGGACTGGCAAAAGACTTACTATATGATGTAACATTGATGGATGAGGGCGGTATCGAGGCTATCGGATATGAAGAGTAACGAGGTTAAAATCCATGTTATATGATGCAGATATAAGAGAACCTCTTTTTGAATTTTTAGAGGACAATTATGGTAAAATAAGAATAATAGAAGAAAAACAGATTGCCAAATCAAGGGCAGATGTGGTAATGGTTATGCCTGATGGGATTGTGGGCATTGAAATCAAGAGCGATGCTGACACATATGCCAGATTAGAGAGACAGGTAAAAGATTACAATAGATATTTTGATTTTAATTATGTAGTTGTGGGTTCAAAACATGCGAGGCATGTGTCGGAACATGTTCCTAAATGGTGGGGAATTATTTCTGTGGAATTGATTCATGGAAAAGTGGATTTTTATGTTATAAGAGAACCTGCAAAAAATCCTAAAATGAAAATAAAGAAAAAGCTTAGTATTCTCTGGCGTCCCGAGCTGGCACATATACAAGAAATTAATAAAATGCCAAAGTATAAACAGAAAAGTAAAGATTTTGTGATGGAAAAGATTTTGTTAAAAGTACCTGAAGACGAGCTGAACTATCAAATTAGTGAGGAATTATTTCAAAGAGATTATAATACCATCAGTGAGGTAATAAAGGAGTTTAAGAGAAAAAATGAATGAATATAAGATGATAGCTTTGGATATGGATGGAACGTTACTAAATTCCAGTAAAGAGATTTCAAAAAACACGTTAAGGGCAATTGATATGGCATTTGATGCAGGGAAAGAAGTGATTTTCTGTACAGGGAGATGTCTTGCAGAATTAAATTATTATATAGAGCAGATACCAAGATTGAGATATATTGTGGGGTTAAGCGGGGCCTTTGTATATGATATTAAAGAAGATATGAATATTTTTACAAATAAAATTCCAGAGCGTGATGTAAAAAAGATATTGGAAGCATCGAAAAAAGTGGATGCGATGGTTCACCTGCTAGAGAGAGAATCCATTGTACAGAAAAGTAATATGGAAAATATGAAACATTTTCAGATGGATAGATATATACCATTGTTTCATAATGTTTCAACGGTTGTGGAGGATATTTATAGATTTTATTCTGATGAAAAACCTACAGTAATGAAATTAAATATGTATCATTGCAGTGCAAAAGAGCGTGAGAAAACAAGAAGAGCATTGGCTGATGAGAAATTGATTTTGGTTAATGCCGAGGAGACATCTTTAGAGATATCGGCAGAGGGGACAACAAAGGCGACAGGGCTTATTAAGTTATGTGAGCATTTAGGAATTTCATTAGAGGATGTAATAGCTGTGGGAGACGCAGATAATGATTTAGACGTTTTGAGTAAGGCCGGGTTATCTATTGCAATGGGAAATGCCAATGATAATGTAAAGAAAATATGCGATGCCGTTGTGAGTGATTGTGACAATGATGGATGTGTGGAAGCGATAGAAAAATATCTGATATAGGATTGAAGTTAGAGATAGTGATTATAAGAAAAAAGGTATTACAATGATATAAGATAGTGTTTATAGAATACGAAAGGGGAAAACAGCAAAAGAGTATTTTATGTAAATAAAGAAGCTTTAAAAGAAAAATTAGCGTTATATGATTAGATTTAGAATATCTGGTAAAAAGAAAGCAGTAAAATTTAAACTCAAATGATGTTTCTAAAATGATGGGATTGAAATTAAATAATAAATAATATATAATTTTAGATGGAGATAAGCACATTTTTTTAAAGTGTGCTTTTTTATATTGAAAGGAAACACGTATTGACAAAACACGTATTAAAAAATATACTTAAAGGAGAAAGATATGCCTAAAAAACCTAAAGAGATTGAAAAGCTTATTTTAAGAGATGGATGGTTACTAAAAGCGCAGGTTGGTTCACATAGACACTATATTCATCCAATAAAAAAAGGAAAAGTTACAATTCCATTTCATTGTAGGGAATTACCAAAAGGAACAGAAAATGCAATTTTAAAGCAAGCAGGTTTAAAATAAAGGAGGTTTATATGTTAACAGTATATCCAGCATGTTTTTTTAAGGAAGATAACGGTTATTCGGTGATATTTCCAGATTTAGATTGGTTAAGTACATGTGGAAAGGATTTAAATGAAGCACTAGAAAAGTCTATTGATTGTTTGGCGAGTCATATTTATACTTGTGAGAAGATGAACATGACTATTGCGGCGCCCTCAAATGTATCTGATGTAAATATTAAAGAAATAGAGACAGCATTGGAAATTTCATCTGAGGATGCTTTTGTTAATATGATATCAGTGGATGTCAAAGCTTATGCAAAAGAAAATTTTGAAAAGTCAGTAAAGAAAACTTTGAGCATTCCCTTATGGCTGAATACGATTGCTTTAGAGCAGGGGATAAATTTCTCTCAGGTTTTGCAGGAAGCATTGTATAATAAAATAAAAAATAATTTGACATAAAAGTAAAGTTGTTTTACAAGTTGAGATTGTGAAACAACTTTTTATTTCTTTTGTTGACATTGCCTTATCAGGATAGTAGAATGAAATAACGTAAATTGGAAAACGTTTTCAATTTGAAAATACCAAAGGAGGTTTACTGTGGCAGGAAAATACAAAACAAAGCAGCAGGCTGCTATCAGAAAGTGCCTTGAGTTGCATAAGGATGGTTATGTTACGGTACAGGAAATTGAAAGATATTTAAAAGAAAATAATTATGCTGTTGGTTTGACAACTATCTACAGACATTTAGAAAAAATGGAGCAGGATGGTATCGTTGTCAGAATACATGTGGAAAAGCAGACAGGTGCGTGTTTTCAATATATTACAAATGATAAGGAAGATGGTTTTTATATCGAATGTGAGAAATGTGGTCAGGTTACGAGAATGGAATGCCATCATTTAGCTGAATTATATCACCATGTAAATGAGGACCATCATTTCAACATTAATCCCAAGAGAACAATCTTTTATGGAAAATGTGATAAGTGTGCAAAGTAGGTAGAGTTATTATGAAATGTAAAAAAATATTGGCTATAGTAATGGCGCTGATTTTAGCAGGCTGTTTGGCAGGTTGTAGTCAGAGCACTGAACAGATAAAAAAAGAAAATAAGATAACAATTATGACTACTCTTTTTCCATATTATGATTTTGTCAGAGCAATAGTTCGGGATGCAGAAAATATTGAAATTAAATTATTAGTTTCACCGGGTCAGGATGACCATTCCTTTGAGCCAACACCGGCAAATGTATTAGAAATCGACAAAGCAGATGTGTTTATTTATAATGGCGGAACTATTGAAAATTGGGTAAGTGAAGTCTTACAGTCATTGGATAACAGGGAACAGACAGTTATCCGGATGATGGATTGTGTGGAAGAACAGATTGAGGAAAATCATGATGAAGATGACGAAGAACAGATTTTTGCGGTGGATGACCATGAGCACAATCATGCAGTGGAGGAACATCATCATGAAGAAGTAGATGAGCATATTTGGACATCCCCTGCTTTTGCCCAAATTTTATTAGAAAACATCTGTGATACATTATGTAAAAAGTTGCCTGAATATGGAGATGTTTTTAGAGAAAATACAAAAAATTATGTTAACCAAATAAAAGGAATCGATAAACAATTCAGGGATGTTGTTCAAAGGGCTGAGAAGAAGGAGATTATTTTTGCGGATAAGTTTCCACTGAAATATTTTGCAGATGAATACGGATTAAAATATTATGCAGCTTTTGACGGGTGCAGCGGAGAAATGGAACCCAGTGCAAAAACAGTAGCGTTTCTTATTGACAAAGTACGGGCAAAAGATGTAAAAGGAATATTCTATCTGGAGTTAAGCAGTCAGGCAATGGCAGATGTTATCTGTGATGATACAGGCGTATCAAAATATCAGTTTAATTCCTGTCACAATATAACCGGCAGACAATTCGATGATGGAGTTACCTATGTAAGTCTCATGAAAGAAAACATTAAAGTTTTGGACAAGGCATTGAATGGCAAGTAATATAAAAATTAGTACGGAGATGGAAATGATTTTAGAATGTAATAATGTGACACTCGGATATGAAAACCGCATCGTGGCAAAAAACTTAAACTTTACGGTTCATAAAGGAGAGTATCTTTGTATCGTGGGTGAGAACGGAACAGGAAAAAGCACGCTGATTAAAACACTTTTAGGATTGATTAGTCCTATAGAAGGAAAGATTACTGTAAATGTGGGAAAAAGTCTGAAAGGGATTGGTTATCTTCCACAGCAGACACAGGCACAGAAGGATTTTCCAGCGAGTGTATGGGAAGTGGTGCTTTCAGGCGTATTAAATACCGGGCATAAAAGACCTTTTTATTCCAGAGAAGACAAGGCAGAGGCTATGTCCAATTTAAAGAAATTAGGAATAGAACATTTAAAAAGGCAGTGTTATCGGGAGTTATCCGGTGGTCAGCAGCAGAGGGTTTTGTTGGCAAGAGCCTTGTGCGCTACAGACAGTGCATTGATTTTAGATGAACCTGTAACGGGACTGGACCCTGCGGCAGCAAAAGAATTTTATGAAACAATAAAGGAATTAAACAAAGAGGGAGTTACTATTGTTATGGTAACTCATGACATCAAAAATGCGTTGAATTATGCGACTCATATCCTTCATTTAGAACAGGATAATGATTTTTTTGGAACTGTTTCAGAATACAAAAAATCAAATGTGTCCGATATGTTTTTAGGAGGTGTGACAAATGCTTAGTCAAATGTTATCGTATGAATTTATACAGAGAGCTTTTGTGGGTGGAGTGCTTGTTTCACTGTGCGCTGCCCTTCTCGGTGTAAGTCTTGTTTTAAAGAGATATTCTATGATTGGGGACGGGTTGTCTCATGTATCTTTCGGTGCATTATCTATCGCGATTGCCTGTGGTTTTGCACCGATAAAATTCGCAATACCGGTTGTTATTGTGGCGGCATTTCTGCTTTTGAGACTCGCTGAAAATGGAAGAATGCGAAGTGATGCGGCAATTGCTATGGTTTCAGCGTCAGCGTTGGCAATTGGTGTTATCGTAACATCTGTCACAACAGGATTGAGCACCGATGTATATAGTTATATGTTCGGGAGTATACTGGCAATGTCCAAAGAGGATGTGACCGTCAGTGTCTGTCTTTCCATTGTTGTAATTATTATGTTCGTGTTCTTTTATCATAAGATATTTGCAGTTACTTTTGATGAGAGTTTTTCCAAAGCAACGGGTGTGAAGGTTGGAACTTACAATACACTTATTTCGGTATTTACGGCTGTGACTGTTGTGATTGGAATTAAAATGATGGGGGCGATGTTGATATCAAGTCTTATTATTTTTCCGGCATTGACATCCATGCGTATTTTAAAAAGTTTTTTGAGTGTCACTGTATGTTCGGCTGTTTTGGCGGTAATCAATTTTACAATAGGGCTTGTATGCTCTTATATTTTTTCAATACCGGCAGGTGCGAGTATTGTTGTTGTAAATCTTGCAGTGTTTATATTATTTAGTATTTTTTCTATGGTTCAAAAAAGAGTATAAAAAAAATGGAGACAGATATGGATATCAATTTATTTTTGGAAGAATTAGACGGATTATATGAAAAGAAACAGTTAAAGGAAGTGGAGCCTTTTTTTCAGACAAGTCTTGAAATGGCAAAAAAAGAAAACAATTTATCGGCGCAGTTTACGATTTTAAATGAAATGATGGGATTTTTCAGAGATACAAGTCAGTATGAAAAGTCTATCAACGCGTGTGAGCAATGTATTTATATTATGAAAACAATGGGGATAGAGGGGACGGTAGATTACGCAACATCTCTTCAAAATATAGCAAATGCGTACCGTGCAGCAGGGCTTTTAAAAGATTCATTGACTTATTATATGGAAGCTTTCAGGATATATGAAAAAAATATTGAAGCCGGTGATTATCGATTTGCCAGCCTGAATAACAATATCGCATTGTTGTATCAGGAAATGGGAGATTTTAAAAAGGCAGTAGATTATTTAGAGAAAGCATTGGCTATCATCGAAAATATTGAGGGAGCGGAAATTGAGGTGGCAACGACATATTCTAATCTGGCAGCATCTTTGCTTGAGCTGGATAGAACCGATGAGGCTATCTGTTATCTCGAAAAAGCATTGTGTACTTATAGAAAAGATGAGGTAAAGAATTTTCACTATAGTGCAGCGCTCTCTGCTATGGCGGCGGCAAAATGCAAAATTGGAAGGTACGAGGAGGCAGTTCCATTATATGAGGAAGCCTTGAAAGAAATAGAAGTAAATATGGGCAGGGGGTCTGCTTATCAGATTACGGAGGGTAATCTAAATAAAGTATGTGAAAAGCTGGGGATGAAAAGACCGGAAAAGGTTATGAATGCAAATTATGACAGTGATGCGAATCTCTCCGGAATAGAATTGGCAAGGCAGTTTTATGAGGAATATGGTGTACCTATGATACATGAAAAGTTTCCTGAGTATGAGGGAAAGATAGCTGTCGGGTTTGTCGGGGAAGGTTCTGAGCGTTTTGGTTTTGATGATATTTATTCAAGGGACCATGATTTCGGACCGGGATTTTGCATGTGGGTAACAAAATCTACCTATGCGGAGATTGGAGAAAAGTTACAGGAAGAATATGATAAACTGCCAAAAGAATATATGGGGATTCAACGTATCGATACGAAAATGGCACAGGGAAGACTGGGAGTGCAATTAATTGGCGACTTTTATGAGAAATATACCGGATTTTGTCAGAGTCCGGAGAAGGTATCAGAATGGATAGATATTGAGGATTACCGATTAGCTACAGTGACGAATGGCATGGTCTTTAGAGATGATGAAGGAATTTTTACAGATATCAGGAATCATTTTGCAGCTCAGCCGGAAAAAGTAAGGCTGGTGAAGCTGGCACGGGAAATATCGGCAATGGCACAGACAGGACAGGCGAACTATGCCCGGTCTATGGCGAGAAAAGATTATGTAACAGCACAGATTTGCATTTCAGAGTTTATGCAGCATACCATGAAGTGTATTTATATATTAAATAAAAAGTATGCACCTTATTATAAATGGATGCTTGAGGGAACGAAAAAGCTTGAAATATTGCCGGAGGTTGGTGATATTTTAAGAGCTATGGCAGATACAGAAGACCAGAGAGCAGTATGGAAAGACTATGCATATAAAAATACGGAAGTCAACGAAAATGACCAAAAAGCAATGATTGTGGAAATTATTGCAAAATTGATTATAAATGAGTTAAAAAATCAGAAGATTGTGGATAACATAGTTTCCAATTTTCTGGATGATTATGTAACAATAATTATGAATCGGGCTGATTTTAAGCGAGATGATGTGATAAATGAAATTGTCCGTCTGGAGTTTGAGGCTTTTGATAAGGTACAAAATGAGGGGGGCAGAGCAGAATGCCAAAACAATTGGCCGTTTTTCTATGTGATGAGAAAGAGCCAGTATTTAACGTGGACAGATGATATGCTTTTATGTATTCGTGACCTTTGGTCAGAAAATAAAGCAAAGGGATGGAATATGATTACAGAAAAATATGGTCGTATGATGGAAAGCACAGCACCCGAAGAATATGAGAGGATTCAGGAGAGTTTTCCACATAAATCTGAGGAGACGAAGGCAATTGTAAATCAGATTGCAGAGATACAGGTTTCATGGATGCAGGATTTTGCAAAAGAGTACCCTAAATTAGCGGCTAATGCCCGTGATATAACCAGTGATGCAGATGAGATAGATAATGCAAGTTATGAAACTTATCTGAAAGGCGAACTGTTGACTTATTCCGAGGAATTGTTAAAACTGTATGCACAGTTTGTGGTGGACTTGTACCGGAGTGGAAAAAATCTGGCGCGGATGACCATTGAAAATACGGCAAAACTGCAAGGGTATCGCAGTTTAGATGAAGCGGAAAAAAGTATGAATTAGAATGATTTGAATACAAAAATTAATGAGAAAAAAGTTTGAGAGGAAAAAGGATATGTCATTTCTACCAATTTCAAGGCAGGATATGTTAGAGCGTGGAATAGAACAATTGGATTTTGTGTATGTTATCGGGGATGCCTATGTGGACCATCCTTCTTTTGGACATGCCATTATCAGTCGAGTATTGGAGGCACATGGTTATAGTGTGGGGATTATTTCACAACCTGACTGGAAAGATGACGCAAGCATTAATATTTTAGGAGAGCCGCGTCTTGCTTTTATTGTTATGGGTGGAAATATGGACTCTATGGTGAATCACTATTATGTATCAAAGAAAAGGCGTGACAGTGATGCGTATACCCCTGGCGGTGTCATTGGAAAAAGACCGGACCATGCGGTGGTGGCGTATTGCAATCTGATACGCCATACATATAAGAATAAACCAATAATTATCGGTGGTATCGAGGCGAGTCTGAGAAGAATGGCGCATTACGATTACTGGAGTAATAGTTTTAAGCGTTCTATTTTATTGGATAGTCAGGCGAATTTGATATCTTATGGTATGGGAGAAAAATCCATGGTTCAGATTGCGGATGCCTTAGACAGTGGAATGGATATAAAAGATATTACATATATTCCGGGAACTGTTTTTAAGACAAAGGATTTGACATTGGCATACGACCCTGTGGTACTTCCTTCTTATGATGATATGAAAGCTGATAAATTAAAGTATGCAGAAAGTTTTAAGATACAGAGCGAAAACACAGACCCTTTCAATGGTCAGACATTAGTAGAACTGTATCCAAACGGAATATATGTGGTACAAAACCCGCCACAGGAACCGTTAACCCGTCAGGAGATGGACGATATTTACGACCTTCCTTATGAGAGAACGTATCATCCCTCTTATGAAAAGTTGGGAGGAATACCTGCAATTCAGGAAATACAGTTTTCTCTCATTAGTTGTCGTGGTTGTTTTGGGGCATGTAGTTTCTGCGCATTGACGTTTCATCAGGGCAGAATCATTCAAACCAGAAGCCATGAATCTATTATAAAAGAGGCAAAAAAGATTACTGAACTGCCGAATTTTAAAGGTTATATTCATGATGTGGGAGGACCTACGGCGAACTTTTATCATCCGGCATGTAAGAAACAATTGAAGCATGGTGTATGTAAAAATAAGCAGTGCTTATGGCCAAAACCTTGTAAGAATTTAGATACAGACCACAGTGAGTATTTAAAATTACTCAGAAAGCTTCGGGAACTTCCAAAAGTAAAGAAAGTTTTTGTGCGTTCCGGTATAAGATTTGATTATATCATGGAGGACAAAAATGATACGTTTTTCAGGGAGCTGGTAGAACATCACATCAGCGGACAGTTGAAAGTGGCGCCGGAACATATTTCAGATAAAGTTTTATCATATATGGGAAAACCTGAAAATTGTGTTTATGAAAAGTTTATCGATAAGTATTATAATTTAAATAACAGAGTGGGAAAGAAACAATTTGTGGTTCCATATTTGATGAGTTCACATCCCGGTTCCGATATGAAAGAAGCAGTGAAGCTGGCAGAGTATTTGAGAGATATCGGATATAATCCTCAGCAGGTACAAGACTTTTACCCGACACCTTCTACGATGTCTACTGTCATGTATTATACGGGTGTTGACCCACGAACAATGAAACCGGTTTATACACCGAAAAATCCGCACGAGAAAGCAATGCAGCGCGCATTGATGCAGTATAGAAATCCTGCAAATTATCAGCTGGTAAGAGAAGCGCTACATATCGCAGGCAGAGAGGACTTGATTGGGTTTGGAAAAGAATGTCTGATTAAACCAAGACAGATGAAAAAAGAGAAAGAAGGAATGAGAAAGAAGCAAAAAAATGACAAACGGGAGATAGGAAAGAGAAAGAAAAAAAGGTAAAATATGTCAGTTTCTATTGTGCTCATATATTATGAATGATATAATATAAAAAATGAGTATCGAAAGAATTATATTATAAAATAAAATTGACATAATAGTTATTTATGGAATAAATAATCCCTCGACATGAAACCAGGTTTTATGAGTCAGATATATCTGATGTTTATGGTATGGTTCAAAATGTCGGGGGATTTTTGTATAAAACAATATAACACAATGAGCGGAAATTAAAATGAGAGGAGGAAATAATACAAAAAATAAGATTCACAGGCAAAAACTGATATGTATAGGAGGGGACAAATGAGAAGTAAATATCTAAAACAGAGTACAGCTTTTTTAATGGCGATGATACTGGTAGCGACTACACTAAATTTTGATTTTTCAGTTTATGGAGAAATCAGCCATAGAGAAAATGTTAAAGTAGAAACGAAGAAAGAAAATGTACAAGATACAAAAGAGACAAAAGAACCGACAATAGTAAAAGAGCTGGAGGATTTGAGGACAGCATCTTCCAGCACATATCTTTTAAGCAATGGTTCCAGGAGACTCGAGTTATATGGGGCAGATATAAGATACGAAAAGAACGGAAAGTTTGTAGATTATGACCCGACGTTGGTAAAAGTATCCGATAGACAAAAAAAGGTGATACAGAAGAGTAAAATGGTCGGACAGGAAGAGGAGAAGGAATATATTTACACCAATGCATCCGGAGACTCTAAGCAGTATTTTCCGGAAAGTTTGAATGAAAATACAGGTGTGATTCTGGAAAAAGGGGATTATGCTATAGATTTTATGCCCGTGGTCAGGGCAGAAAGTACACTTTCCCTTGAATCCAAAAAAAAGAATCAAATTACTTATGCGACAGATGAAGCGGATATTGCATATAAATATACATCGAATACGGATGGAGTAAAAGAGGAAATTATTTTAAATAGTGTACCGGAAGTAAATATTTTTGAATATTATGTAAATCTTCCCGGGATGAAACTTGTGACTGCAAGAGATAAAAAAAGTATTCAAATTGTGGATAAAAAAACAGGAGAAACCGTTGCGTATATTGCTGAGCCCGATATTAAGGATAGAGATGGACAGGTAAAATATGATGAGGTGGAGTATGATGTGAAAGAAGAGCAAGACGAAAGCTATATACTACAGGTTATTGTAGATGAAAGTTATCTGAAAGCAGAATCCACAAAATATCCTGTTACGATAGACCCTACAGTTCTATGGATGAGTACAAATCTGCAAAGTGCATCTGTATGTAATATGCCATATACTACAACAATAAATATGAAAGATGATGAGATGGCACAAGTACAGAATAAATGTAACACATACGGACCGTATGCTGGCACAGAAAAATATTGTTATATAGATACAAGTGGGATAAGTACAAAAGAAGCTTTTGCCGGTGAAGCAGAAAACCTGGAGAGCAAATATATCCAAAAAGCTTCTCTAAGATTGTTGGAATATAAGACAAATGGCGTACCGACTCCGAATGGTTCTATTGTGTTTCGTCCGGGAACAGTCGAGGTAAGAGGAATTGAAGATACATGGAATCCGAATACAATCACATGGAATAACCATCCTGCTATGGGGGATAAGGTATGGGCTCAGTTTCAGTGTACAGGAAAGAAAATGACTGAGCATAATGTAGATATTACGGAGTGGGCGAGGGCAGTTGTCAATAAAAAAATAGCAAATCATGGTCTTGCACTCAGAGCAAAAGAAGAGGGAACAGGAGATACGTTTTATAGTTCCCAAATAAATTATGATGACGAGGTAAATGAAAATGGACTACATATGGCTACCTATATGATGTTGGTGATTGAATATAGGGATGTTGAGAGATATTATGGCGCTCCAGGCGTATATTCTTCTACAGGAAACTATTCTGAGACATCTGATGATATGATAGTCCAAACAGTGTTAGGAGATATTTCACTTTCGAGAACATATAACTCACTGCAATATAATCAGTCATCTATCGTGGGGAATGGATTTACTTTGAATCATGCCATGAGAGTGATACATAATTCCAGCAGAGCGATGGTTGTCATGCCAAATAGTTCTCAATGGAAGTTTTATAAGTCTGGAACAGAATATACTCCAAAAGGTAATACAGGAAAACTTACCTTTGAAAATAATAAATTTAAGCTTACTACAATTGATATGACAGAGTATGGGTTTGATGAGAATGACTTTTTAGAATATATCAAAGATAGTGATGGCAATATACTCAATATTGCGACAGATTCATCGGGGAAGATTCTTTCTATTACAGATGTTAGTGGTACGAACATTCTTTTTACATATTCAGGTGAGCATGTGGCAAAAATTGAAGAGTTAAAAGACAATATAGTTTTAAAACAGGTGGAATATGTATATTCTGAAGACCATCTTATGAAAGTAAAATATCCGGGAGGTCTGGAAAGGCATTACGAATATACTGCCGGAAGACTGAGCAAGGTAACTGATAGTGGAGAGGATAATGCTGATGCAATGAAAACGATAGGCATTACTTATTATACGGATGGAATGTATGAGGGAATGGTACATACTTTAACGGACAGTATTGATACGAAGTCTACTTATACTTACAATTTTGAAGAAAAATCTACAGTTATAAATGATAGTACAACAGATAATACGAGTATACGATGTATGAAAGAGACTTATAATGATAATCTGGCTGTCATAAAAGTGGAGGATTTAAAAAACAGCTCAGAGAATCAGCAGATACAGGAAATTGAGTATGAGGAACAGGAAAACGTGGACCCGGACAATCCGAGTTCCAATACAGACGAATATGGAAATATTACAAAATATGAATATGATGAAGAGGGTAATTTGACGAAAACGATATATCCTGATGGTTCTACGGAAATATCGGTTTATGACCAGAATAACAATTTAATTCATTTTACAGACAGAAATGGTTTGGTAACGGAAAATACCTATAATGCAGATGGTCTGCTTACGAAAACAACGTGTGGAGGCATTACTACTGCCAGTTATGAATATTATCCGGAAAAGACATATGGAATCGCAGGGCTTATAAGGTCTGAATATGATGGACATAGTAATCATATTACATATAAATATGACAATAAAGGAAATGTCCTGGAGAGTACCGAGTATGGAATCTCAGGTAATTTAGTTCAGACACATACTACAAAAAATACTTATGACAGTCAGGGAAGAGTTATAAAAACAATAGACCCGAATGGAATTGTAACAGAATACATTTATAATGAGGCGGGAAGTGTGTTGTTGACAAAAGTTCAGGACAAGAATGGAAAAAATATACAGATAACCCGGACAGTACATGATGTATTGGGAAGAGTTATTCAGGAGATTAATGCTCTCGATTATGATTCCACGAAGGATAATTTAGAGGCAGATTACTATACGGACAAAAATGTGGGAAGTAGAACAAAATATGATGACAAAGGTCAGGTTATCAGTGAGACTGACCGACTGGGAAATACAACATCCTATATTTATGACAGTGATGGAAACGTAAGTCAGGAAACACAGCCAAATGGTTCCTATAAAACAAACTTATATGATAGGGATGGACGAAAAATAAAGGAAGTCTTTTATGACAATATTACAAAGAAAACGATACTTTCACAGGTTATCTCCTATACGGAAGGAAAAAATGAAGTAATCACAAAGGATTATATGTCAGATGTCATGGTTGCTACCACGAAAGAAGAATATGATTGGGAAGGAAATGTGATTCAAAAAACTGAGCCAAACGGCGCAGTTTCCACAAATACTTATACCAATGGACTCCTTACGAGGGAGGAGCATGCGCTGGGTACTTGGACAGAGTATGTTTATGATACTTGGGGACGTGTTACAAAACAGACAAGTTCTTTTGACGCAGACGGTGACAGTATCACAAAGTATACTTATGATAATTATGGAAATGTACTTACGGAATCAGTTAAGAACAGCACTGCGCGGCAGTCGGAATCTTACTCAAAAAAAGAATACGCTTATGATTTGCAGGATAATCTTGTAAAGACCGTATATTATGAGGGAAATACACCGGTAAAATGTACACAGAGTTTTTATAGCTGGGATGGAAAACTTCTTCGTGAGTTTAAAGGAATGGAGAAGCCTCTTATAATTAATGGACCGGATTATATAGAAAATCCGGATGAACAGGAGTATTCCATAATAAAATACGAGTATGATGATATGGGAAGACTGAAAAAGAAAACAGATGCACTAGGGAATACGGAAACTTACCAATATGATAAAGAAAACCGACAGATATACCGTAAGGATAAAAATGGGGTAGAGCACACGACAGTGTACGACCGCAATGGCAATCCACTGAAAGAAATGAGTGGAGATATCACAAAAATTTATACATATGACTGTATGGGAAATGTGACATCAGAAGCAGAGGGCAGTCTCAAGACAACGTTTACCTATGATGGAAAGGGCAATTGTCTGAGTGAAACTACAGGCAATATAGAAAAAACATATTCTTATAATAATGCGGATATGGTTACAGGCCATACAATTTCTATAGGAGGCGTGCAGAAACAGAATACAACAAAATCTTACGACAATATGGGAAACGTAACGTCAGTTTATGAAAATGGCACATTGAAAGCAAGTTATACATATGATTTATTAGGACAGCTGACTAAGACAACAAATTCGAATGGAACGTCGGAAAATAATACTTACAACCTTGCAGGATTGGTAACATCAACTGTTAATAAAAAGGATACGACGGTGCTTTCAAAATATGTTTATACATATTATTATGATGGTAAGGAGTGTACTAAGACGGATAGTGAAAGTATTCGTACATATGTTTATGATGGTGCAGGACAGCTCATAAAAGAAGTTGAGAAGGCTGCTGCAAGTGATAATGTATCTTTAGAAAAAGCATCTCTGATTCAGGCACATATACCGGTCGAGGTAAATATAGAAACTACAGGTCAGATAAGATACTATAGCTTTATTTCGGCAGTAACCGGGAATTATGTAATATCAAGCGGTAATAATAGTGGTGACCCTGTAGGTTATTTGTATTCGTCAGATGGAACTTTGATTATGAGCAATGATGATGACGGAGGTAATAATAATTTTAAGATACAGACAACTCTCACAGCAGGAACCCGGTATGTTATAGCAGTCAAAGGTCATTCGGGAAAGGTAAATTGTACTTTGCTGATACAACAGAATCAGAATGGGGAGAACACAAAAAGGGAAAATGCAAGAATGATTACCACAGATGTTCCGATATGTGCAAAAATAGACCATAGTTACCAGATGAGGTATTATGGATTTACACCGGAAGCTACGGGTATGTATACATTTTTAGCGACAGAATATAGCAATGAGTCTGTAATTTCGTTGTATTCTTCGGATGGAACTTATATTTTAAATAATCAGGACAGGAACAAATATCCTGCCTATAAATTGGAATATGAGCTTACGGCAGGGAAGTCATATATTATCGGTACAACTTTGCTTTCATCCGGAACTTTGAAATTATCTGTCATACCACCGGAAATGGATGACAGGACAGTTACGGAATATTCTTATGATGCGAGTGGAAATAGAATAAAACAAAAAGAAAATAAGAGTTCAGAAACTATATATACATATGATGAGAATGATAGACTGCTTACCGAGAAGAAAGGAACACAGGAGGCTGTTGCCTATACTTATGATGCAAACGGAAATGTGACAGGCAAGTCGGATGGTACAGTCCAGGCGTTTGATGATAGAAATCGTATGATAAGCTACAAGTCAGAAGATGGTACAACAATTATATACAGTTATTATCCGGATGATATGAGAAAGAGTAAAAAAGAAGGAACATCTACAGAGGTAACACATGTATGGCTGGATGATGAGATAGCTCTTGATTTAAATGGTGATGAGGTAGTTAGCAGTTATATACATGGGGAAAAACTGATTTGTGGGTCATATGGATGGTATCTTTATAATGCTCATGGTGATGTGATAGCTCTGACAGATGAATCAGGAAATATAAAGCGCAGTTATGCGTATAATGCTTTTGGAGTGCAGAGCGGAAGCAATGAGGATGACCAAAATCCATATCGGTATTGCGGAGAATATTATGACGTGGAGAGTGGATATACTTATCTGAAGGCACGTTACTATGATGCGGAGATACGAAGATTTATCAGTGAGGATCCGGCATTGGATGGAGATAACTGGTATGCGTACTGCGGAAATGACCCGGTGAATATGATTGACCCGACGGGAATGTGGGGAAAATCTAATCATGAGAAAATTACTGAGAGGGCACTTAAGAGAATGAAGTGGGTATATCGTACTTTTTTTCCAGCAGAGAGATTATATGAGGGATGCAAATATCCAGATATAGAATATAAAAAATATCATGAATGGCATGGGCATAAAGGATATGATGAAATCATGGTAAAGCAGATATATAAGGCTAAAAAGTATTTTATATTTAGAAAGTATAGCGATGCGGCTTTTGAACTTGGTAAAGGATTACATACAATTCAAGATTTTTATGCACATAATATTGTGTTAAATGGAAAAACAGTAAATTCAAGAAAAGTGGCAAATGGAAGTTTTAAAATTATAAATGGAAGAATAACCTTGGAAAAGGATAAGTTTAATAAATACTTTCCAAAATCTTTTATTAAATCAATTAACAAAAGCAAAGCAATTACAAATGATACAGGTCTTCATTCCAGAACAGCAGATAACCCCCATGCATATTTTTTAGGAGGAGTCTGGAGATGGACATCAGGAGAGAGCTTAAGGTATAAAAAGGCAATAGAAGAATCTAAGCTGTATTTGGAAAGAGCAATGAAATGTTTCACGGATGGAAGTAGATTGAGATTAACAAATAAGGCTAAAGTGGATACCGAAAGGATAAAAAAATCAAAATATTATAAAAAATTAAAATTGTAAGGGAGGAGTTATATATGAAAGAAAATAAGTTATATGCT